>CADAOK010000163.1 GCA_902789515.1 Oscillospiraceae bacterium | reverse complement strand
CTCGTATATTCGATGCTCGGTATTCCTTCCGAGCTCTATACGCCGCTGTTTGCGTGCGGTAGGATCGCGGGATGGAGCGCGCACAGGATCGAGGAACTCGTCTCCGGCGGCCGCATCATGCGTCCCGCATTCAAGTGCGTCAACAAGAGAAGACCTTATCAGCCCATGGAAGAAAGAACTGATATCATTTAACGCTATCAATATTGAAGGAGATACAAGATGTTAGAGTTATTTAACGGCGGAGCTTATCTTAAGAACGGCACAGAGCTTATCGCAGACAGCGATATCGAAGCGCTCAAGAAGGCGGGAATAACACCTGACGAGGCTTCAAAGGCGATGTTCTCAAGATCAAGTTCGACAAGATGACATCACACGATATTACTTTCGTCGGCATCATCCAGACCGCAAGAGCTTCGGGCATGACTGAGTTCCCGATCCCTTACGTTCTTACCAACTGCCACAACTCGCTTTGCGCCGTAGGCGGCACGATCAACGAGGATGACCATGTTTTCGGCCTTACAGCTGCCAAGAAGTACGGCGGAATCTTCGTACCTCCCCATGAGGCAGTCATCCACCAATACGCTAGAGAGGAACTTGCAGAAGTCGGCGCGATGATCATCGGTTCAGACAGCCACACGAGATACGGCGCCCTCGGTACCATGGCAGTCGGTGAAGGCGGCGGCGAGCTCGCAAAACAGCTCCTCGGCAAGACTTACGACGTTAAGCGCCCCGGCGTTGTTGCAATCTATCTCGAAGGCGCTCCCGTTAAGGGCGTAGGTCCCCAGGACGTCGCTCTCGCTCTCATCGGTGCGACATTCAAGAACGGCTACGTAAAGAACAAGGTCATGGAGTTCGTTGGCCCCGGCGTATCGAATCTTTCTGTCTTCCATCTGGAGAACAGATGACAATACAAAGGACTGGTACGATACACATTACAGGAGCGAGGCGTACAGCAAGCTCGATCCTGCCGATATCGCTTACTATGACGGTGCCATCAGGGTAGACCTGTCCAAGATCCGCCCGATGATCGCGCTCCCGTTCCATCCCTCAAATGTATTCACTATTGAAGAACTCAACGCCAACCTCGAGGATATCCTCCACGAGGCAGAAGAGAACGGCAGAAAGCAGCTTACGGGCAATGTTGACTTCAAGCTTACGGATAAGATCAAGAACGGCAAGCTCTATGTTCAGCAGGGTGTCATCGGAGGCTGCGCAGGCGGCGGATTCGAGAACATCTGCGATGCAGCAGATATCTTAAGAGGCCACTTCATCGGATCCGACGAGTTCTCGCTCAATGTATATCCCGCTTCCATGCCTGTCATGATGGAGCTCGTTAAGAACGGCCGCGTTGCAGATATCCTTCAGACGGGTGCCGTCGTTAAGACAGCATTCTGCGGACCCTGCTTCGGTGCAGGAGACACTCCTTCCAACGGAGCTCTCTCCATCCGTCACTCCACACGTAACTTCCCGAACCGTGAAGCCATCAACCAGGGCGCGCTTACACCCGCAACGGACATCGATGTCGAGTTCACCGGCCCGAAATACTTTTTCGACAAGGACATCTACGGCAAGAGAGTATACGACGGCTGGGGCAAGGCTGATCCTTCCGAAGAGCTCAGGCTCGGACCGAACATCAAGGACTGGCCCGTCATGCCCGCACTTACGGATAACCTCGTACTCAAGTTCTGCTCTGTCATCCATGACCCTGTCACCACAACAGACGAGCTCATCCCTTCGGGCGAGACTTCATCTTACCGTTCGAATCCCATCGGACTTGCAGAGTTCACGCTCTCCCGTAAGGATCCCGAATATGTCGGCCGCGCGAAAGAATTCCACAAGGTCGAGATCGCAAGGGAAGAGGGTGGACATCCTTGTGAGATCTATCCTGACATCAAGCCTGTCATGACGGCTATTAAGGAGAAGTTCCCCGAAGTATCCAAGGATAACACCGGATTCGGTTCCACGATCTATGCTGTAAAGCCGGGCGACGGTTCCGCACGTGAGCAGGCAGCTTCCTGCCAGAAGGTACTTGGCGGCTGGGCTAACATCGCCAATGAATATGCTACCAAGAGATACAGATCCAATCTCATCAACTGGGGCATGCTGCCGTTTGTTATCGCTGAAGACGCAGGCTTCGAAGTCGGTGACTATGTATTCGTTCCCGATATCAAGAAGGCTGTGGAAGAGAAGAC
>CADAOK010000162.1:1405-3136 GCA_902789515.1 Oscillospiraceae bacterium | reverse complement strand
CGATTACAGGATCGCGGGAGACAAGGCATTCCTCGACGAGGCATATGCCGCATGGGCAGGTGATCTCGATTACGCGGAGTTCATAGACAGCTACGGCTTCGACTGGTTTGCGGTAAGCCAGAACATGCCGATGGATGATTACCTTGAGTCAAACAGCGATGAATACGAGCTCGTCTTCGTCAATCAGACGGACGAGATAAATCTCTATAAGCGGATCTAATCCAAGTAGCTTTCCAGTATATTCTGGATCGTCTCAAGGCTGGAACAGCCATCAGTATATCCGCCGTAGATATAAATCTTCTCGCCGTTATCATCAAAGTACTGGAAGCTCCAGGTGTATCCGTCCATGTAATCTGAATAGTCCTTATAAGTCCAGGGCTGTTTAATATATGCATTTGACATATTACTGCTTATCTGCGAGAAGTCTGCATTGGTAAGCTGCTTGTTTGTGGTTTGTTCTCCCGACTCAGAGAACTCCTGCACTATCTCAAGGTTGCCGTTATAGTACACAGTAAAGGTAGTATGCTCAATATAATCATTACCCCAATCAAAGGGACCGTCATTCGTATTGCCGACAATGAACAACACGGCATCGGAATCTGTCGGCTTCGACGGAGCCGATATGGTCGCTTTAGTCTCCTCAGGCTCTGTCTCGGATTCTTTGGAAGCGGAAACTTCTGTCCCGGCATCCGCGTCTTTTTCTTTCGTGCCGGTCTCAGATGCGCATCCTGCAAACGCAGTTACAGCCATTGCTGCGATCAGACCGGTAAGACATATTCTCAACTTTAAGCTCATAGAAGTATCCTCCAATGCAACGGGTTACTCTATATACAGTAGGGATAATATAAATGTTGCAAATTCATCCGCTATTGCCGTCATCATTAAGGATCGGTCAGGCTGTCTGCGTCTTCGGCTATGACAAGTACATAAGTGCCGGGCGTTATAACAGAAGAATAGTTGAACTCATAACACTTGGACATGTCCGGGCATGTATAAGGGTCAATGCTGCCTGATTCCAGCGCGTTGTATACATTGATATCAACGGTATCAGACGTAGTCATACCCAGGTAGTAGACCGCATAATACAGTGTCTCATCATAATCGTTAAGGTATAACCAGAAACACAGATCCTGAGCATCGGCATAATAGGTGTTGTCACCGGTGAGCTTCTCGCCTCCGCTCATATCAGTCCAAAGAATCGCATCGATATCTGCGAGGGAATCGTCATAGACTGTATACACCTCGTCAATATCTATTCCTTCCAGAAGTCCGTCACTGTAATTCATATAGTCGGCGTACCCGGCATAATAGTAATCATTTCCGACATAACTCATTTCACTTATATAGATCAGTTCTCCATCCTTGCTGACGTTATAATACATGTCACAATCTGCGATATCCGCGAAGTAGACATCCAGTTCAATGTATGAGGTATTCACGTAATCTCCGTCGCTGTTATACCAGCAGGCATCTATGGCCTGCGGAGGAACGAAGTACACGAAGTCGAATTCATAATTTACATAAGTGAACAGCTTGTCGAGATCATCAAAGCACTCGGGAAGAAGGATCCACTCTCCGTCTTCATAGACAAAGTCCAGCGCGACGGTGTATTTGATGGTGGAATTGCATGCAAGCAGTACATCGTAGAACTCATTTACCTCACCTGCAAGGTCTCCGGTGGAATCCATGTAATCTACTATCGTGAAGTAAACATCACACGAAGCCTTATCA
>CADAOK010000162.1:0-1358 GCA_902789515.1 Oscillospiraceae bacterium | reverse complement strand
TTCTTTGAACTTCTCGGCATCATCGTCGTCGATGTCTTCGAAATTCTTCAGTATCTTATCCGCATCGGCAGTCACGACGCTCTTACCGAAATCTTCGGCAAGTTCGATGATGTCATCCGGATCGGCTTCTTCTGTCTTCTTCAATGAATCCGTCAGTGAGCATGCAGTTGCGGACAATGCCATTGCACCTGCCAGGACTGCACACGCGAGCTTTCTCATTTTGACCATCGGACTACCTCCATGATGTATAATTCAAGATAATTAATTATAAGACAGGAGTTACAAAAATGGCAAAGATAGCAGTATTCATAGCAGACGGAAGTGAAGAAGTAGAGGCTATAACGCCCGTTGACCTTCTGAGGCGCGCAAAACTTGATTGTGACACCGTATCGGTAATGGAGAGCAATACCGTTACCGCTTCAAGAGGAGTGGTCATTACAGCCGATAAGAATATAAAGGACATCGACTTTGCCGATTACGATATGCTCGTCCTTCCGGGCGGTATCAAGGGAACCGAGAATCTCGGTTCGACCAAGGCTCTTACGGATGCAGTGGTGGAATTCAAGAATGCGGGCAAGGGCATCGCAGCTATCTGCGCAGCTCCCACCATCTTCTCAGGTCTCGGGCTTCTGGAAGGTGTTCCTGCCACATGCAATCCGTCTTTCTTCGACGCTCTCGAAAAGGACGGCGCCCTGGTCGACAAGGATGCACCGGTTGTAAGATCCGGCAACATCATCACAAGCCAGGCGATGGGAACATCGCACGATTTCGGCCTCGAGATAGTGAAGTATTTTGCAGGTGAGGAAGCAGCTTCATCACTTAAAAGTAACATCAGATTCTGATTCTTTACGCACCCGTGTATTTGTAATCTGAATGTCAGATATCGTTCATTTTTTATTAATGATTTCTGACCATGCCGGTGCTATACTGAAGCCATCAAACAAGAAATCAATCACTTGAAGACCAATGGGAAGTATATCACGATCAAGTAAGCTGTTGGTCTTCCTTGGTTCGGTCATCTAGAAACATACTGAAGTAATCTCAGCAAGTGAACCGGAATCCCAATAGCAATCCTTGAGATTACAACTTAATATCAAGAACAAAATCTCCCGCGCCAATTCCGCGGGAGTTCTTTTTTGCAATTAATGCTTGACAATCAGAAGAGCAAAGTTTATTTTTATCTCAACAATTTATCAAACCGTTGAAGCGGAGATAACGGTGATATATGATCCCACAGAGAGCCTTCGGTGCTGAGAGTAAGGCGGACAACAGATCATCAAATGGACCGCGGAGGGCGTATCAAATGTACGACGTAAGGCTCGCGTAAGAAGCCGGGGATATGTTGGTATCCCGCAGAG
>CADAOK010000161.1 GCA_902789515.1 Oscillospiraceae bacterium | reverse complement strand
CGATACACCGTCAGGAGAGAGGATCCACATCGGATTTTTCGGAAGAAGGAACGCAGGCAAATCAAGTCTGGTAAACAAGGTCACGAACCAGGATCTTGCTGTCGTATCCGACACCAAAGGAACGACGACAGACCCGGTCACGAAGGCGATGGAACTTCTGCCTTTGGGACCTGTTGTGATAATAGACACTCCCGGGTTTGATGACGAGGGAGAATTAGGTGAGAAGAGGATCTCGAAGACGAGACTTATCCTTAACCGCGTCGATGTCGCGGTGCTCGTGGTCGACCTCGTGGAGGGCATGGGAAGGACCGAAGAGCAGCTCATCGGCCTCTTCAACGAGAAGATGATCCCGTACATCATCGCCTACAACAAATCAGATCTCAAAGAGACTATTCCGGCGGTAAACGAGAACGAGATCTATGTAAGTTCACTGACCGGAAAGAATATCGACGAACTCAAGGAGATGATCGGGAGGCTGGGTTCTCACAAGGCTGAGACCGCACCACTCATCAGCGATCTTATCTCTGCAGGAGACACTGTCATTCTCGTTATCCCGATTGATACTTCCGCACCCAAAGGAAGGATCATCCTTCCGCAGCAGCAGGTCTTGAGAGAGGTCCTGGACAGCAACGCCGCGGCGTATATCGCACAGCCGGAAGAACTCGGTTCCGTCATCGCAAATCTTAAGAACAAACCGAAGCTCGTCGTGACGGACAGCCAGGCTTTCGGCAAGGTGTCGAAGATCGTTCCCGAAGACATCCTGCTAACATCTTTCTCGATCCTTATGGCAAGGCACAAGGGGTTCCTGAGGAGTGCAGTCAGAGGAGTAAAAGCAATCGATACTCTTACTGATGGCGACAAAGTCCTCATATCCGAAGGCTGCACACATCACAGACAGTGCGAGGACATCGGTACATATAAGCTTCCCAAGTGGCTCGGCGAGTATACGGGCGCTCAGGTCAGGATAGACACCACATCCGGACTGTCATTTGCCGAAGACCTGTCGGAATACAAGATGATCATCCACTGCGGTGCGTGCATGCTTAACGACCGCGAGGTTATGTACCGCGCGAAAGGCATCCCGATGACCAACTACGGCACGGCAATCGCCCATATGCACGGCATCTTAAGGAGAAGCCTGGAGGTCTTTCCCGACATCCTCGCTGAATTAAATAAATAATAGAAACCGTAAATTCCGCTAAATGTAATACAGGGGTAACAAAAGCGGTTCATATTATTAGGCATGAAACGACATGCCAATTCAGGACTTAAAGAATGGTTTCTGCATTTCTGCGCACAAAGAGAGACGCAGGCCAGGATGAGCATTGTTGTTGTTTCCTCGATGACGATAATGATATTCGGATCCGTAGTCGTGGCGAATGCTGCGACAAACACGGTCGTGCCTGACGAATCCATAGACATAAACAGCGTAATAGCTTATGAGAAGTCCCTTGATCAGCCGGAGGAAACAGAGGCCGCCTTACCGGAACCTGAAGAGACGGAAGTCATAGAGATAACTTATCCTGCTAAAGAGGGCTCCGCATGCGGCGCTTCCGGAATAGTGATCGAACTCGCATCGCTTTCAGACGAAGAACTTGTCGATAAGATCAAATCAGGTGAGGCGGGCGTGATCGATATGAAAGACATCGAGACAGACCAGTCTGCCAACACGGACGTGGTCCACACGGCCTCTGTTGCTTCCGATCCCGTTCCGAGCGATGAGCCGCCGGTAACGGAAGCAGGCTACGAGCTGGGCATAGATGTTTCGCAGTTCCAGGGCACCATTGATTGGGCTCAGGTTAAAGCCGCAGGGTATTCTTTTGCGATCATAAGATGCGGAGGCCGCGGATACGGCGAAGAGGGCAAGCTCTACGAAGATACCCAGTTTGTTACCAACATGCAGAATGCCAAGGCAGCCGGTCTTAAGGTCGGCGTGTACTTCTTCTCGCAGGCGATAACTCCCTATGAGGCGCTTGAAGAGGCTTCGCTTACGATAGCAATGATCAAGAAGAGCGGTATCACACCGGATTATCCGGTCGTTATGGACTGGGAGACTGACTCGACATACAGGACATGGAATCTGTACGGAAGTGATTTTGCTGATGTCATCACATCTTTCTGCAGTACGATCTCCCAGAACGGATATACTCCGATGGTCTATCTCAACAAATCGGATATCGACAGCCGTCTGGGCTACACTCCGTCCTACAGCCTGTGGTATGCAAGACCGTACAACAAGTATCAGGACGGTCATGAGTATCAGCCTGGTGAGGAGACACCGGGAAAGTCCTGGTCGATCTGGCAGTACTCATGGTGGGGAACGGTGCCGGGCATAGCCTATCCTGTGGATCTGAATGTCTCGCTGCTCGGCAAGACACCGCTGTCAGATCCGGTATTCAATCTTAAGGGCGGTGCGGAAGAACTCTGCTCAGCCGCCGGGGATTTGTCGTTTGATCCGCTTGACGGCGTGACTGTTACGACATCCCAGAATGAGACGGCAACGGGCGGGATCACATATACGGTTGCAGACAGTTCGGGCACCGAAACGACTGTAGCCGCAGC
>CADAOK010000160.1:2857-3505 GCA_902789515.1 Oscillospiraceae bacterium | reverse complement strand
GATGCACGGAATGAGATGTTTATCCAGGACATTATAGACCGGGACTATTACGGATATCGTCGGATTGTATTCGAACTTGTCATCGAATACCTCTTCTGCTTCGATCTGTTCGATCCACTGTTCATATGTGACAGGAGCGGGTTCTTCAACAGGTTCGTAAGATTCCTCTGCCGGTGCTTCTTCCGGTTTGCTGAATTTACGCTTGATCTTCCTTGCGAGCAGCTTCATGGCAAAGAAAGGATTCCTGAAGGCATGTCTGTAATCAGCGATATTGGAATTCAGAAGGGCAATATCAGCATCTCTGGACTTAACAGCATTATCCAGGTTTCCGATCAGGATATCCCTGTCTTCTATGGCCTTGTTAAGATCCCCGATATGAGAATCCTTGTCTTTGATCGCATAATTCAGATTGCCGATTTGCGTTTCCTGACTCTTGATAACACTATCCAGATTACCGATGTGTTTATCTTTGTCTTTTATGAGCCCATCAAGATTCTCGATGTGCTGATCCTTGAGTATCAGTTCCTGCGGAAGTTTTTGTGACAAATCCACCAGTTCATCCAGGGATATATGATCCTTCTCAAATCTTTCAGGAAGGATGTATTTGCGGTTCTTACCATGAACGAACTGCTGGAAATTGTCATCCAT
>CADAOK010000160.1:1614-2840 GCA_902789515.1 Oscillospiraceae bacterium | reverse complement strand
GAGAATCCGTAATGAGCAAGGAAACTGTCAAGTGAGACCGCATTGCTCAGTCTCTCGCCGTTCTTGGTGTAAAAATACAGAAGTGTTCTGTACTTAATAAATCTAATTGGTACTGGGAAGTCAGCCACCCACTCATAGTCGATGCACCAGATCTTCTTGCCGTCGGTAAGGAAATTATCAAAATTGGAGTCGATATTCGTAACCGGATAAGACTCTTCACTTTCAGCCGGGCTGAGGTCGCCGAACATCTCCGTGAACTTGTCAGTCTTAACAAAGTGAGATGCCGGCTGCTTGAATGCGAATATCTTCCCGAGAGCCTTATCTGTCTCGGAATAAAGGCTCTGCTCATCCAGGTGCTGAAGATCGAGGTCGCTCATGAGTTCAGACCCTTTGATAAAGGGGAACACTACAGCTGTGCCGCGCTTCTCGCAGGTAATAGGCTCAATGTCGGAATAAAGATCCTTGAGCAGTTCGTATTTACCGGGAATGAGAGCAACATTGTCTTCGGAAGCAGCATTCATCGGCTTCTTAACAACTTCAAGCTTACCGCCATTTTCCACGATCTCTGTACTGATCCTGTAGTCCGGCCTTCTGAACGAATTGTATTTTACATATAGAAGTCTGCTCATGATCATTCCCCTTTGCCCGCAATTACAAGGAATGAATTCGCAAAGTCTTCATACATTCCATCTCTAATAAGAGTCTCGGTTGCCTTTGCCTCATTGAAGAGCACGACTCTGTCCCTGTCATAAGAAGGAGTGTGCCCGTGCATGTTGTGATATTTAGCGATGTATTCGGAAGAGATCACTTCAAGGGGGAGCCTGTGATCCGGGATAGGATAGTAGAATTCTGTTTCCATAAGTCCTGCCCCGACAATAAGATCCGTCAGTTCTTTCCTTGAGAATGTCCTGACTTTGACCTCGCTGCCATATCCCTGGATTCCGTCGAATACAACTCCGGTATGATCCTCTTTTGCGCCGGCCCAATACTTGAGGCCGTATTTGTTTGATATGGCGATTATGATATGTCCGCCGGGCTTCAGCAGATCTCCTGCAAGCTTTAACAGATCTTCAAACGGAGTATCGGAAGGCAGGATCGTACCCGCATATTCCAGAACGCCTATGAGAGTTACATAATCGAACTTCTCTTCGAACTTGATGTCTGATATATTACCGGCAACGATCTCGAGGTTATCGTAATCATTGCGGTAAGCATTGATCTCGCAT
>CADAOK010000160.1:0-1580 GCA_902789515.1 Oscillospiraceae bacterium | reverse complement strand
CTCATCCTTACCAAACGGATACCATGAGAGCAGGTTTTTCCTTATATCTGACAGATGGTATAGAAACTCTCCGTCTGTCTCAGCGAGCAGGATTTCTTCAGGATCCTTGCCTGATCTTACATCTTCGAGGATCTTATTGATGACAGCATCACCGGAGCAGGCATCATTCCCGCTGCAATAATCGTAATTCAGAGTAACATTGCCTATCTTACTGCTCATATCATTCCACTTCGATAACAGAATTCATGTCGTAGAAACCGACGGTATTCTTCTCTGACACGATGGACAGATTGATTATATCGTACAGCCTGTTGTATACCCTTAATTCATCGCTTACATATCTTGTGCACCCAAGGGACAGGAGGTATTGTCCGCCCTGGATGTTCATTGTCTGCGTAAAGGTTATGACCTTCTCCTCGCCGGCTTTCATGGGGCCGATATCGTGTCCTTCGAACTTGGTATTTGTTCCTGTGATATCAGTTCCCTTCAGTGTCTTGATAGTAAAGGAAGATATCGGATCCTCAAGGTCTTCATTGGCCCTGATCTTTACTCTGATCCTGAACGGCTCTCCCTTGACCAGCACGCTTGTGAACTTGCCTTTGCTGTCAATGACGGCAAAATCCACGATCTCAGCCTTAAGGTCGCCGTAACAGTCGCTGTCCGGGTTCAGGACATAGTTCTTCTTCCATTCTCCCTCTTCTGATACGGGAGCGGCAGTAATGACAGTCTGGTCATCGGGTTTTGCATCTTCCTCTTCCGGTGCATATTGACCTACCAAGACACGTTTGAAGGTATCGATGACGGAAGCCGTATCTCCCTCTTCGAGCTTGACACCATGATCGAGGAGGATCGCCCTGTCGCAGTATTTTCGAATGCTTGAGAGGTCGTGGCTGACAAACAGTATCGTCTTTCCCGCATTGCGGAATTCCTCGAATTTGTGGAAGCACTTGTTCTGGAAGAATACATCTCCTACCGACAGCGCCTCATCCACGATAAGTATCTCAGGATCGATGTTGATGGCAACCGCAAAAGCAAGTCTTACGAACATACCCGATGAATATGTCTTTACCGGCTGATTGATGAAGTCGCCTATGTCGGCAAAATCCAGGATAGACTGTAGCCTGCTGTCCACCTCTTCCTTGGTAAAGCCCATCATGGTGCCGTTGAGGTATACGTTCTGGATACCCGTATAATCCATGTTGAAGCCGGCACCGAGCTCGAGGAGCGCAGATATCCTGCCGTTGATCTCGACTTCGCCCTCTGTCGGATTAAGGACTCCGGTTATTATCTTAAGTATCGTCGACTTGCCGGCTCCATTGACTCCGACGATTCCTATGGTCTCGCCTCTCTTAATGTCAAAGGACAGATTGCGGAGCGCATAGTAATCCTTATAGAGCTTCTTCTTACCGGACAATCCCAGGGCATCCTTGACCCTGTCTCCGTTTTTCTCGTAGAGTTTGTACTTCTTGGTTATATTCTTGACTCTGATAGCATATTCTTCGTTCATATCATCACCTCTATCAGAGCACATCCGCAAAATGGACTTTCAGTTTTCTGAACATGGTCGAGCCGATAACAAA
>CADAOK010000159.1 GCA_902789515.1 Oscillospiraceae bacterium | reverse complement strand
CCGGTCCTCTCGCCGTTGCCGAAGAGAGTACCCTCCACCCTCTCAGCTCCTGCCATAAGACCGAATTCGGAAGCTGCCACGGCAGTACCCCTGTCATTATGCGTATGCAAAGAGACGATAATGGAATCTCTCCATCTGGTGTTCCTGCAGAAGTACTCGACCTGATCCGCATAATAATTCGAAGTCTGATACTCAACTGTCTCAGGAAGATTTACGATCGCTTTCCTGTCAGGGGTCGGATTAATGATATCCATAACGGCATCACATATCTGCACAGAGAACTCGGGCTCGGTTGACGAGAAGCTCTCCGGGGAATACTCGAAAACATACTCCGTACCGCTGTTATCGGCTCTCACGCGGTCGACGATCATTTTCGCGCCGTCCGTGGCAAGTTTGATGCATTCTTCCTGAGAAAAATCGAAAACAACATCTCTCTGGAGCGTGCTGGTGGAATTATACAGGTGGATTATGACCTTACCTGCACCCTTAACGGCTTCCATAGTCTTCTCTATGATATGAGGCCTGGACTGGGTAAGAACCTGGATGGCTACACCCTCAGGAATGATATCGTTATCTATCAGGTAACGGCAGAAATTATAGTCAGTCTCGGATGCAGCCGGGAAACCGATCTCGATCTCTTTGAATCCTATCTCGCACAGGAATTTGAAGAACTCTTTGTGATCCTCTCCGAAGGCCATTTACGGTCCGGAAGATCTACTGCTGGGATCGATCTGTATTTATCACTGTTCACTTAAGGACTACCTCCAATCAAAGCGTCACAGACCGTTGACGATGTCTTTGAACAGATCTCCGCGATGCTCAAAATGTCTGAAATGATCGTACGAAGTTCCGATGGAAGACAATATGACTATCTCGCCCGGCTTTGCCAGAGCTCTAGCCTTATTTGCAGCTTCGGTAAAAGCCTTAACGACATTATCTCTCGTCTTCGGGATCTCATATACGTCATTTGGATCGTCAGGTATCCTTATTATCTCATACTTACGTCCCTGTGCCTCTTTGGCTATTATCTCTTCCACCAGGTCGGCGTTGGATCCGTAGATGATTATCCTGTCACAGACCTTGAGAATGGCATCACCGAGCTTTGAATACAGACACTTCTTGTCAGCACCGCCGCAGATCAAGACACCATGCTCATCTCTGTCAGCCAGAGCGTTCATCGTGTTAAGAGAACGGTTCGGAGATGTATCGATTGAAGAGTTGTACCACCTGACTCCGTCAAGCTCTCTAATGAATTCTATCCTGTGCGGAACGCCCTTGAAGCTGCGTGCCACTTCAGCGATATCTTCAGGCTTTACGTAATCGATGACGGCTGCAGAAGCCGCGAGGAAGTTCTCGACGTTGTGCATGCCGGGGATGAAGATGTCACGCTTGTCGCAGATGGGTGTTTTCGTGCCCTTCTCCTCGTAGACAAGCGTGCTTCCGTCGAGGTAAGCACACGGGGATATGGCGGATCCGCTCTTCTTGGCCTCTTCCTTGGATGAAGAGAAGAACTTGACCTGTCCCCTGGCAACATCACGCATGTCGTATGTGATGCTGCAGCCTGCGTTAAGTATTACCTTACCCGTTGGTCCCTGGTTACGGAAGGCATTGATCTTAGCCTGAATGTATTCGTCATAATCCTTGTGGAAATCAAGGTGATTGGGCGTAACGTTGGTAACGATCGCCACATCTGCAGGAGTTGCCATGCCGAGGAGCTGGAACGAAGACAGTTCGAGGACCACCTTGTCCGTATCGGTCATCTCCTCTACTTTATCCAGAAGCGGCGTTCCGATATTACCGCCGAGATAGACCTTGTATCCCGCCTGCTTAAGGATCTCTGCCGTAAGCGTGGAAGTTGTGGTCTTACCGTCAGAACCCGTAATGGCGAATATCTCGCAGGGGCACAGATTCATGAACAGTTCCATCTCTGTCGTGAGCGTGGCGCCCTTCTCCTTGCAGGCCATGAGCTCCGGTGTCTCGAATCTCATCTTAGGGGTCTTGAATACTATGTCAAAGGATCCTTCCCTGAGAAGATCCAGATAACCCGAACCGCATGACCATTCGATCTCGATGCCTTCGTTCTTAAAATCAAGGATGGTCTTGCTTAAGACGGGATCATCATATGTGAGCTTATCGAAAGCGGTAACCTTGCAGCCGAGCTTATGAAGCCATCTGATGAGCGGTCTGTTCGAGATTCCTACGCCTATGACTGCTGCTCTTCTGCCGTTGATGTAACTCTTGAATTCTTCAAGTCTTGTGTTCATATCTGCCTCTTATGTTGTATAAGTTCTGAGTGGGAGCCGAGCTCTTTGACTTCGCCTTTATCCAGCACAACTATCATATCACAGCCTATAATTGTTGAAAGCCTGTGGGCGATTATGATCCCCGTTCGGCCGTTCAACAATTCATTAATGGCCTTCTGTATCCTAACTTCTGTCATTATGTCAACTGATGAAGTGGCTTCATCCAGGATCATTATCGAAGGATTTGCAGCCATAGCACGGGTTATCGTCAGAAGCTGCCTCTGTCCTTCGGATATCTCGCTTCTGTTATTGTCGATGTATTCATCATACCTGTCCGGCAGCTTACGGATGAAAGAATCACTTCCGGTCTTAACCGCCGCCTGTCTTGCTTCCTCAGTGCTAAGATCCTTCGCACCGAATCTGATGTTATCAAGGACAGTACCGTT
>CADAOK010000158.1:3952-6360 GCA_902789515.1 Oscillospiraceae bacterium | reverse complement strand
GCTGCCGGATAGATGAATGTCTTCAGTTTTTCCTTCTTGATCTTCATGCACAAAGGATAGCATGCAAAAAGGGGCAGAAAACCCGACAAAAACCGACAAAAACCGACAAAACCCAGGGTTTTATCTTCTGAAGTCCAGACGCACCAAAGCCTTGCCGTTAGGGAGTTTAAAGGTTTTCTGAATGATCAGCTCATAACCGGCTGTCTGCATCTTACCGATCAGCGCATCTTCTTCCATCTGATGATGGACCTCATCAAGTCTGTCAAAGGAATGAAGAAATGGAGAATCCGACACCCATCCTGCCGTATCCGTATTGATCTGAATGACGCAGGATACATATTCTGCCCCGGTCTGTCTGACCGTCTCCAGGAAGACATCGTAGCCGATATACTCGATCAGCAGATCCGCGATCAGGAGCTGAGTCTTCGGCAGCTTACCTGCATCTCTGTTCAGATCCAGACAGATGCACTGAAGCACACCGGCAAGCTCAGGATGCCTCTGTTGTGCCGCGTTAAGATATCCTTCGTTGATATCCACTCCGTAGACAGCCGTATACTTGCCCGTATCAACATGCTCCAGGCCGTTACCTCCTGCGACGCCGAGGATCATCGCGACAGATACATCATGCTCAGACAGTTGTCCCTTCATGATGCTGTTAAGAGTCTGGAGCTGATTTACGGATTCCAGACTCATATGATTCTCATAATCACCCAGAGGTATCTCTTTCCAGGGATTCATCAGACTTTCTCACACCATTCTGTAGAAGCTTCTTCTCCGACGATCTCTATTGCCAGATGCGAGAACCACGAATCGTCCGCCGCGCCGTGCCAGTGCTTGACGTTTGCAGGGATATTGATGACCGTTCCCGGAGTCATCTCCACAGGCTCCTTGCCCCACTCCTGGTAGTAACCTCTGCCTCCGACGCAGATCAGCATCTGACCGCCGCCCTTGCTCGCATGATGTATATGCCAGTGATTCTTACACCCCGGCTCGAAAGTAACATTGAACACCGGTATCTGCTCCGTCGTAACGGGTGCCAGATAGCTCTGTCCCTCAAAGAACTCGCCATAGGGATTCGGCTCACCTACCGGGAAGAATATAGTGTTCTGATATCTGTCCTTATCCGATGTCTCAGGCATCTGATCGTTATAGATCTCCTTGGCAAGATTGAATACTGCCCACGCCTTTGGCCAGCCTGCATAGAATGCCACATGGGTAATGACGGCTGCTATCTCCTTCTGAGTTACCCCGTTATTCTTCGCGTTTTGTATGTGATACTTAATGCTCGAATCGGTAATGCCCTGAGACATCAATGCAACGACCGTGATGATCGACCTGGTCTTCAGATCCAGATCCCCGTTATTCCAGTTCTCTCCGAAGAGCACATCATCATTAAAATGCGCGAACTCAGGCGCAAAGCTGCCAAGCTGGTCTCTGCCTGCTGTTTGAACGATCTTAGTCATATAGCTGGTCTCTGCCTGCTGTTTGAACGATCTTAGTCATATCAAGCCTCCCGCATTACAGATATTTGTTATAGAAGTTCTCGATCTTATCGAAGGGGATCACTTCAAGATTATCATACAGATCCGTGTGAACGGCATCCGGAATTATCATAAGTTCCTTGTTATCGGCATACTTACTGTCCTTCACCATATTCTCATAGGCATCCTTCGAGAAGTAGCATGAATGTGCTTTCTCTCCGTGGATGATAAGCACCGCACTTCTGATCTCGTGAGTATGGGCTGATTCATGAACGACTGGCATCCCGTGACATTCCATCCGTCATTGGAATTAAGAGACCTCTCATGATAAGCCCTGCCCTTATAATACTCGCTGTAATCCTTTACGAAGAAAGGAGCGTCTTCAGGCACCGGAAGCGGCAGACATCCGCCCGCACGCTTATGTGATCCGTTCTTCAGATCCTCTATACGCTGAGCACAGAGCGCCTTCTTCTTCTCGTATCTCTGTTCTTCAGAGTCCTCGGAATCAAAGTAACCGTTGGCATTCACACGTGTCATGTCATACATGGTCGCCGTAACCATAGCCTTGATCCTGGTATCGAGCGCCGCAGTGTTGAGTGCCATTCCGCCCCAGCCGCAGATGCCGAGGATACCGATACGGCCGGGATCTGCCTTCTCGCAGAGCGACAGGAAGTCCACTGCCGCCATGAAGTCTTCCGTGTTGATATCGGGAGATGCCATATATCTCGGTTCCCCGCTGCTCTCGCCGGTAAATGACGGATCAAACGCTATCGTAAGGAACCCCCTCTCTGCCAGTATCTGCGCATAAAGGCCGGAGCACTGCTCCTTAACTGCACCGAACGGTCCTGACACCGCTATGGCAGGAAGCTTGCCCTCCGCATCTTTGGGCACATACATATCCGCCGCCAGTGTGATCCCGTAGCGGTT
>CADAOK010000158.1:0-3935 GCA_902789515.1 Oscillospiraceae bacterium | reverse complement strand
GAAAGTCTTATCCCATTCATTTGTAAGATTCAGTTCCATTGTCAGATCTCCTTTATTGCATAGTTATTGTTATGGTTACGTCTTCATTTGAGAGAAGCTCTGTTATCTCATCTTCAGTCAGGTCGATTTTGCCGAGCCTGGTGTAAGCCCAGGAATTTGAGCCGTAGAAGATCACTATCTGATCACCGGAATAGAGAACTATATCTCCCGGAGCAGTCGTGATCTGCTCATCGTCACTTGTTATATCCTGCCCGATCGAGCCGACCTGCTCGAATCCGCCGTACTTCGACATATCGATCATAAGGCCGCTTTCCGCAAGCCCTTCAAGTTCAGCTGCGGCCTGATTATCTTCCCAGGTAACCGGTACAGTCTCATCACCTATCTTAAGTATCATCACCGCTTCCTCACTTGTTTCTTCCTGTTCTGTTAATTCTGTGTTCGAGGCTGACTCCTGTTCTGATGCACTTACTTCATGAGCTGCAAGTACAGGACTTATAAGCTTTTCCATATATCACAATATCCCGTTCGCCTTGAGCCACTTCTCGAGTGCCGGCTTCGAATCAGCCGCTCTGCTGCCGTTGATCGACAGACCGGACTTTACGTCAGCGCCCTTCGCGTATTTCTTTATGTCACTCTCGGAAGATCCCATTCCGCTTCCTTCATTCGTACAGAACGGAAGGATGGTCTTACCCGTAAAGTCGAACTTCTCAAGGAAAGTAACGACAGCCATGGGTATCGTACCCCAGTAGTTCGGGTATCCGAGAACTATCGTGTCATACTGATCGATGCTGTCAGGGAATCTTACCAGTTCCGGTCTTCTGTCTTCCCTGAGGTCCTTCTTGGCCTCATCGATACAGGTCATATACACCGGTGAATACGGCTCTCTCATCTCTATCTTGAACATGTCTGATCCGATCAGTTCATTAGCCAGGCCTGCCGCTACCTCAGTGTTGCCTACCTCGATGTATCTCATGGCACCGCCAAAATAGTTCTCGTCTGCTCTTGAGAAGAATGCTGTCAAAACCTTTGCCATATCTTTGTCCTCCTTATAATCCCAGGCTTTCTATCCATTCAATTAATTCATCTTCTGACACATCGCCGTCAAATCTCTTGCCTTCCAGCCAGTTACCGCTTCCGGCATTCGCTGCCAGATTTGTACCGCTCGAACCTATATCGCTGCTTCCCGATGTACAGAAAGGTATTACTGTCGCATCACCGAAGTCGTAGCTCTCTACGAAAGTATCCATTATCCTCGGCTCTTCCCCGAACCAGATCGGATAGCCGATGAAGATGACCTCATAACCTTCAAGATCTATGGGGTCACTTCCTATCTCAGGTCTTACATCCGGATCATTCTGCTCTACCGTGCATCTGCTGTTCTCATCGTTCCAGTCGCGGTCTTCATCCGTATAAGGAACAGCAGGAACGATCTCATAGAGGTCAGCATCTGTCACATCTGCTATCCTGTCTGCCACTCCCTTGGTCGTTCCCGTACAGGAGAAAACAACGACCAGTGTATCAGCGCCGCTTTCGGTGATATCAGGCATATCTGATGCCTCCGATGATACTGCCGTGTCTTCTGTCTCGCTCTCGGTTACGGCTGCAGCGGTCTCTTCCGCACTGCTCTGTTCGCTCGGCGCCTCTGCAGATGCTGCACAAGAAGCAATCATGACTGCCGACATTACCAAACCTGTTATGGTCAATAAACGTCTCATCTCCTCATCATCAAACCACTTAAGGACACCTGTCTTCTGTGCAAGCTCGTAGCGTCCGATCTTATAGTCGAGCTTCTCCAGGGCTATGTCGTACTTCTTCCGTGCCTCAAGGATGGTCTCTCTTGCTTCCTTCAGGAGATTTGTCCTGGCATCTATCGTGGAATCACCTTCCCGGTAGAGTTTTACATACTCTATGAGCATCTCCACAGGCATTCCCGCATCTCGAAAGCAGATCGCATTCTCTACCCAGGCAATGTCTTCTTTCCTGTAATCCCTAATGCCGCCGGCCGTTCTCGTTACCGGCGGTATGACTCCGACACGCTCATAGTAACGCAGCGTATCCGCCGTAATGTCGTACTTCTCGCACACTTCCTTAATAGTCATTGCCGGCACCTCCCGTCACGATTTCTGTTAGCTGATGCTTACATTCTACAACTTGGAGTTAACTCCAAGTCAAGGATAAATTCTCGTGATGAATATCAATTTTCAGACAACAAAAAAGCGGCCCGATGAAGTGCTGAGCTTCTTTGCTCTTGGTCTCCCAGAGCTTCTCGATGTTGTAGTTGGCTCTCTCCTCGGGATGGAAGATGTGTACCACGACATCCTTGTAGTCTACAAGTATCCAGCGGTCGCCGGATCTGCCTTCAACGTGATCGGCCATGATGCCGTTATCTCTCTTAAGTACGAACTCCACTTCGTCAGCGAGTGCTTTGATCTGAGTGGTGGAATTACCGCTGCAGATAACAAAGTAATCTGCAAGAGTAGTCTTGCCTGTAACATCTATTGTCTCGATATCTATACCCTTCTTTGAATCAAGGATCTCTACGATCTTCTCAGCCAGTTCTTTGCTTTCCATTAACTTCTCCTTTGAGTTTTCAATCATTATACATTACATACCGAGGTCACGCATCAGATCAAGTGTCATCGGATGTATGTCTCTGCCCTGTTTTATGAACTTGTCGCGTACCGAGCTGACCGTCATGCGCATGGCCTGATCGAGGTCACTTTCAGCCGCTATCCTTATATCCGTAAGGTCTGTATAAGTCCTTGACGGTTCGATCTTATCTGCCAGATATACTATCTTCTCAAGAACTGACATATTGCCTCTTCCCGTAGTGTGATAGCAGACGGCATCCAGGATCTCCTTATCTTCGATGCCCATCTTATCGCGTGCAAATGTCGCACCGCCGGGCGAATGAAGGAGCTTCTTGTCGGTGAACACATCACCTGAGTACTCCCTTGCAAGGCGTCTCTGTTCGTCTATATCGAGTTCTTTGGCACAGTCATGGATGGCACCTGCGATAAGAGCCTTATCCTTGTCTGCTCCGAACACCTCAGCCAGGTGCGCCGAGAGTATGCCGACGTTAAGCGTATGCAGGAGCCTCTTCTCGCCGAGATACTTATACATCAGTACGGAATAATCGAAGAATTGCTTCTTAGCCTCGTCGCTGACGCCTTCGAGCCTTGTGTTCTCAGAATAAAGAGCATGTGTCTTTATGAAGTCCAGCACAGGTTCGGGGCACATGTCGAATCTGTCGTCTCTGACGATGCCGGAAGACGAACACTCAACGCCGTCCAGCCTGAACACTTCGATATCTCCGCCGAGATTCTTCCTGATGGAGCGTGAGCAGAATTCTATATCCGTGTCATCACCGGGTCTTGCCGCCACAAGGAGCGTTGCCATATCAAGGATCTCTCCGGGCTTATACCATGTCTCGAAAGTGGCAAGGGTATCAGAACCCATCAGCCAGTAGAACTTGTGGTCTTCGGATGCTTTCTTGGACTTTACTCCGCTGCCTTCAAGGAAAGCCTTGATGTATCCGGGTTCAGTCAGAGCCTTGAGAGTAAGAACGGTATAGGACACGCCTTCAATGCCGAATTCGACATCACTGGTATAGACATTCTTAATGCCGAGAGTCTCGATGCAGTCCCTGACCATATAGTAGCGGTAAGGAGCCGGAAGTATCGATGTATATCTCTTGAAGGAATTGCATACTGAAGGGACCGTAATGACGCAGTCCACAATGCCGCTCTTAAGGGCGCTCCTGATCATCGCGAGATGACCGTTGTGGAATGGGTCGAACGAACCTCCGTATATACCTATCCTCATGTCAGGCCTGAAGTGTCCTTCCTATGTCGTGGCGGAAATGCATGTCCTGGAAGGATATTTTCGCGACGCCCTCGTATGCGCCGTCGATAGCCTCATCCAGTGTATCGCCT
>CADAOK010000157.1 GCA_902789515.1 Oscillospiraceae bacterium | reverse complement strand
TTCTCAGACAGCATCTTCGATATCGCATAACCTATTCCGGATGACGCTCCGGTAACTATAGCAGTCTTCAGTTCCATTTGAATATCTTCTCCCTTCCTATGTGTTTCTCGAGCAGTCCGCATACATAGTCCTGCATCGCCTTGTCATCGTCTTCCGTATATTGTGCCACGCCGTTCTTTATCACATAAGGGTACCAGGCTATCTCATTTTCCGGCAGGCGCTTACGCATCGAGTTCAGGTAATCTCCCGATATCCTGAATGTGCCGACGCTCACGTCGGTCACAAGGTTAAGGTCTATCTTCTCCGTCACTTCTTCCAGGAACCCCGCATACACTTCGCGCCAGCCGGGAACTTTGATCATGGGGTCAAAGCAGAGCCTTACCCTGCACCCCGAATCCAGTGCCCCTGATCCTGTCTGATGAACACGGTGCCCCCTTCTCATATCTTGATGCCACCGCTTCCGGAGACACCGTGAACGCATATATGACATTAGGTATGCTCCTGAGTTCAGGCGGAGCAGCCTTGGTCCTGAGTTCGACCAACAGGTCATCGTGCTCTTCTGCCAGATCGCACCAGCTGTCGGCAAGACCTGTCAGCTGATTAAAAGCTATAAGATCAGTATCGTAAGAAGCACAGACATACATGGGTCCCTGCGACAGGTGTTCTTCCACATCCGCCCTGTAGTCTTCGAAGTTCACGAAAACGACCGTATGAGAAGACGGATACATTCCCTTGAGATAGCAGTACTCACAATCGAACGGACAGTTCATGATGGAACTCGCGTAATAGAAATTCCTCTGCCCGAATGACTGGCAGACAGGTGCTCCCCTGAATACTCTCGCGCCGGTTCTTACCGCGAGGATCAAAGCCGGATGCTGCTTCTGGAACACGAGGTCCTGTCTCGGTCTGTCAAAGATATCCTTATAGTGTGCAACCTCGATCACCGTGCTCCCTTCAAGCTTTGAAAGGATCTTCCGTGTCAGCGGGTAACCGTAAGCCGCCTTCTCAACGTAGATATGCGAATATCTCATCAAGTATCTCCTTCCCCGCCTTTTTGTCTCTTGCGGGAATGCGGCCCGAAGTGCGCATTTCTTCCAGAAGACTGTTAATATCATCAGTTCTGCCGGACACTTCGCAGTAATGCCGGAGGGCGGCAAATTCGCTTCTCATATATTGTGAGAACTTCAGTTCGTCTGCGATGTTATCAGGATATGTTTTGACGGGCAGTGCCTCAGGCCCTTCGCAAAACTGCTCTGCTGCCATCTTGATCTCCGGCAGGTGCTTTCTTATCAGCTGCGTTATGTCGTTAGCGGAAGGAAGATTCGTTCCGTCATCCGAGACGGCCTTGAGCACGCATATGTTCGAAGGCGGGATAACTTTCATCGCCCATTCGCAGATCAAGGCTGCTTCCATATCGTAGAGAAGACTTTCTTCTGGCTCAGTCACGACCATGCTTGACGTGACGAGCTTCATCTCGGGAAGCTGCGAGTCAGAACGGATGTCAGGATAGAAACATTTGCCGGCAGCTGCGTTTTCGATGCGGTTTGCAAGATACAGCCCGCCTGTTATCCTGCCTGCAGCACAGCCGATATTGAGGATGCGGTCTTCCGGGGTAAGAGGTATTTTCGCAAGAGCAGCCGTGCACCTGCCCCCGACACCCGTTACGATAATGCTTCCCGGCAGACCGGAAAGCGCGGAAGCTTCGCATTTGAGGGCGGTAAGGATATAAAACATCGGCGGCTCCTTTCTTTGATAATTATAATATATCGTGGTAATATTAGTCGTTATTGTTAGGGAGGACTATATGGACAGATTACTTACGGGCCTTCAGCCCAGCGGCGCACTTACGATCGGAAACTATGCAGGCGGCATCAGCCAGATAGTTAATTATCAGAAGGACTATGAGACATTCCTCTTCGTCCCCGACATGCATGCCATCACAGTGCCTCAGGATCCCGAGGCGCTTCACAGGAACATCATCAACGCCATCGCAATGTACATCGCATGCGGTGTTGATCCTGATCTCGAGAACATGCACATCTACATCCAGTCCGAGAATCTGTACCACGCAAACCTGTCCTGGATCTTCGAGTGTCACACTCCTCACGGAGACCTTACCCGTATGCACCAGTTCAAGGC
>CADAOK010000156.1 GCA_902789515.1 Oscillospiraceae bacterium | reverse complement strand
GTTATCTCGTTGGTAAATCAGAAGGGCGGAGTAGGCAAGACCACTACAGCGGTAAGCCTTGCGGCGTTCCTGGGAAAGAAAAAGAAGAAAGTCCTGGTGGTCGATATAGACCCGCAGGCCAATGCCAGCAGCGGCCTCGGCATTGACAAGGGATCTCTCGAACAGACGGTTTATGATGTCCTTGTCAAGGATGTGCCGATCTCGGACGTGATCTTCGAGACCGATGCTGTGAATGTCGATATCGTTCCGACAAACATCAATCTAGCCGGAGCGGAGATCGAACTTGTTACAGCCATCTCGCGCGAACAGATCCTGAAGAAAGCGATCGATACCGTCAGGAACGACTATGACTTCATCATCGTTGACTGTCCTCCTTCGCTTGGTCTTCTTACTATTAATGCTCTTACTGCATCAGATAAGATCATCATTCCGATCCAGGGCGAGTACTATGCTCTCGAGGGTCTGGCTCAGTTGGTGGAGACGATCAATATCGTTAAAAAGAAACTCAATCCTAATATAGAGATCCTGGGCGTTGTCCTGACCATGTTTGATCTGCGCACACAGCTGTCGAGACAGGTCAAGGAAGAGGTGGAGAACTACTTCGAGAAGAAGGTGTTCAAGACCCTGATTCCCAGGAATGTAAGACTTGCTGAAGCACCCAGCCATGGTCAGGCAATCAGCGACTACGACAAGAACTCAAAGGGCGCCAAGGCCTACGAGGCATTGGCTTCTGAGGTAATCAAGAGAACAAAATAAACATAGACGGCAATCTATATATTAGCTCGTAATGAGCGGGGAGATTATTTATGGCAGCATCTAAAAAAGGATTAGGAAAAGGCTTAGGCGCACTGCTTTCTTCTGATGGTATATCAGAGGATCAGAAGGACTCGGTAGTTGATCTCAAGATCAACGATGTATCACCGAACCAGGGTCAGCCCCGTAAGACTTTCGATGAGGCGGCTCTTAACGAGCTTGCGGATTCCATCAAGGAGAACGGTGTTATCCAGCCGATAATCGTACAGCGCAAGGGTAAGTCTTATACGATAGTCGCAGGCGAGAGACGTTGGAGAGCCGCAAGGATCGCCGGTCTCAAGCTTATTCCCGCCATCGTAAGAGATCTTACGGATAAACAGGTCATGGAGCAGGCGCTCATCGAGAACCTGCAGAGAGAAGATCTTAACCCGCTTGAAGAAGCAGAAGCAATGCAGAGCCTTATAAAGACTCATCATATGACGCAGGAACAGCTTTCTAAGAAGCTCGGCAAGCCCAGGGCAACAATAGCCAATGCTATCCGTATCCTTAATCTCGACGAATCCCTGCACGAGTTCCTGGTACGCGGAGACCTTTCCGCAGGGCATGCCAAGGTGCTTCTGAGCCTGAAGGACAAGGAAGACCAGAGAAAGGCAGCTGATGTCATCATAGCGCGCGATATGAGCGTCAGACAGGCTGAGGAATATGTCCGCAAGTATACAGACGCACAGAACAATCCGAAGCCCGCAGCAAAGCCCGTTGAGATCGATCCGCAGGCAAAGCTCAGCATCAAAGAAGTAGAGACAAGACTTAAGAAGTCGTTGGGTTCAAGAGTAAGGATCAAGCCGTCAGGTGATGCATCCGGCAAGGGCAAGATCGTTATTGAATACAAGAACAACGAGGATCTCGACAGGCTCCTGGAGATAAATAAGCGCATATAAACGTCAGGTTGAAAACCGCCTTCAAATCGTATATACTTAAGTGCCTTTAAGGTACGGAGCTGTATCGAAGTGGTCATAACGAGGTAGTCTTGAAATCCGGTTGACCTCGTTTGGACTAAGCGATAAGAAGCCAATAGAATAAGTGCTTTGCGGGCACATCCGTTCCACAAATTCGTGGATGTACCCCCAAATGTACCCCCAGAACGAAATTTCTGGGTTGCAGACAATTGAATAACAAAAGCCTGGAGCTGTATCGAAGTGGTCATAACGAGGCGGTCTTGAAAACCGTTTGTCCGCAAGGGCACGTGGGTTCGAATCCCACCGGCTCCGCCAGAAAGGCCCGTAAACACTGCGTTTGCGGGCTTTCATTTTTCCCGAATTTTCTGCTTTCTTGTAATTCATCCTATAAGTTACGTAATCTTGGGGGTACATTCCTCGTTTTTTGGGGTACATTTACCCTCAAAATCAGGCAAGTTCGAACCCACCCAGTTTGTGCTGAAGTCTCTGTTAGGCAACGAGAGACCATTCTCAAGCGCAATCGATGATGAGACCTTTGCGGAATAATCCAGATGGCTATACACATTGGCTGTAGTTGAGAAGTCGCTATGACCTAGCCATTCTTGGATACTCTTTAAGAGAACTCCGTTTGCAAGGAGAAGGCTCGCACAGCTGTGTCTCAGATCGTGAAAGCGGATCTTCCTTAGTCCATGCCTCTCGAGATACCTGGGGAATTGTGCACTTAAGTAGTTAGGCTTGCTCTGCATATAGACTTATTCAAGTAGGTAAAGGAAAGATTCTCCCCAAATCGATCAACCATCGCGTCGATTACGCTTCTATCGAACTCCAGAAGTACATCAGAGGATTCTCCGCTTTTCATGTGGAAGGCATCTTTAACATATTTATTTGCACTGAAGATTCATACTAAAAGAATAGACTTCAGCATAAGTTATACGATCAATTCTTTTTCCTCCAAACGCAGGAATTAAATAATGGTTAAGGATATTCATATATTTTGAAGTAGTAGATTCCTTCAACTGTGGCATCAGATTACGTAGCCATGTTAAGGCGGCATCGTTGAAATATATTATTCTTAAACTGTTTTTCTTTCTCATGTGTATCATCTCCGCTTTCTTATTATGTAAATTAACCTGAGGGCTTGTTAATTATGTATGATTATTGGGAACAGTTTGGTAATTTTTTGTGAAAAACATCAAATAATCAGTGACACCGAAACAATCA
>CADAOK010000155.1 GCA_902789515.1 Oscillospiraceae bacterium | reverse complement strand
GAGAACAGCGAGAGGATGAGCTCCGCATCGATGTTTGTCTGGAAGATCGCACCCTGGTTAACGAGTTCTTCCTTGATCGCGGAAGCGTTCATTACGACTGAGTCGCATGTAAGTCCGATGTTGCCAACTCTGGACTTGATGATGATGGGCTGGATTGCCTCGGTGCCTGACTCTCTGGGAGAGCCGCCTCTTGCGTGACCAATTGCCGCAAAGCCTTCAAGCGCTGAGATCGTGACCTCGTCGAAAACGTCCGTTACCAATCCCGGGTTCTTGTGGATCATGAAAGATCCGCCGTTGTTGACTGCAATGCCCGCAGACTCCTGGCCTCTGTGCTGCAGTGAGAAGATGCCGTAGTAACAGGACTTGGTTACGTCCTCTGTGCTGCCCTTGATGTTCAAGGCACCGAAAATACCGCTCATGTTTGTTGCTCCTTGATCTTAGATATTTGCTATTTTCTCTTGCAGTGCCGCATTCTTGGCGTCAACTGAAGATTTGAGTTCTTCTTTATAATCTGCGAGCTTCGCTCTGAGCTCACCGTCTCTTATGGCGATCATCTGGCATGCGAGGATCGCCGCATTTGCCGCACCATCAATCGCAACGGTGGCAACCGGAATACCGGTAGGCATCTGAACTGTCGCATAGAGTGCATCAACGCCGTTGAGAGCGCCGCCCTTGCAGGGAACGCCGATGACGGGAAGCACGGTATTTGAAGCGAGAACGCCCGCAAGATGAGCTGCAAGACCTGCAGCTGCGATAATAACGTCATAGCCCTTGCCTTCAGCCTCTCGCGCCAGTTCTGCCGCACGCTCAGGAGTCCTGTGCGCCGAAGCAACTGCCGCATCGTAAGACACGCCGAAAGCAGCGAGCATCTTAAAACATTTTTCCATTACGGGGAAATCGGAATCCGAACCCATTACTACAAGAACCTTAGCCATAGAATCAGCCTTTCTTAAAAGAATCATTCGTCCTCGGAGGACCAGCCGAGCTTTGAGAGGACCCGGTAGTATTCCTCGGTTCCCCATTCATACGGAGCCGGACAGAAGTCGTTACCCGGTCTCGTCGAGGTCTGGGAATAAGGAATTACGTTCAGTTTATAGTCTACGCAATACTGCCCTTCACTGTCCATAATAAATGTGCATTGAATTATACAAGAATCGGGGTCGCTCAATATGTTATTTCCGCCAAAACAGAAATTAGACAGGCTGTAGCAGATGTACTTGCCGTTATACACCTCGATCGGCTGAAGCCTGTGCGGGTGGGTTCCGATGATGATGTCTGCGCCGTAATCTATCAGGCCGTATGCAAGCTGGATCTGGTCGTTGTTGGGCGTATACATCTTCTCGACACCCCAGTGACATGATGCGATTATGATATTAGCCCCCATCTCCTTGAGCTCATCGATGCAAGCCTTGCCCTGTGCGAGAGTTCCGCTGTTACCGAGGCCGAACATGCCTATCTTGATACCATTGGCTGTCTCGAAGATCGCCACATTATCGGCATCACTCCAGATTATCCCGTATTCATCGAGATTGTCCCTGGTATCCTGAAGTCCCTCCTGCTTGTAATCCTTGGTGTGGTTGTTGGCTATATTGACTGCCTCAATGCCGGCGTCCGTAAGCATTACGAGCGCCTCCGGCTTCATCTTGAATACAAATTCCTTCTGAGCATAGCTTGTAAGATCGGCAGAGTAAGATCGTCTGACAGGAAGATATCCTTGCAGTTCTGGAAGCAGTACTCGTAATCGTCTCCCACGACAGCATTGAATCCGATGGAACTGCTGGACCTGGAATCCTCCGTCAGTGTCAGGTCGCCGACAAAAGAGACTGTGACCTGGATCGGATCAGAACTGCTCTGTTCCCCGTATACCGGCTCGGGAGCAGGAGTAGGTGTCGGAGTCGGCGTGGGAGAGGGTTCCGTTGTCTCCCCTACGGTGTCCAGGATCATTGTAGTCTGGGCGGTATCCGGAGTGAATCCTTCGTCAACCGGGATAAAAGGATAAGATTTCATAGAGTCATTATATCAATCTTTGGCAAAATCAATCCCGCATCTCCATTATTTTATTAAAAATGCGGAACCTTCCCTTCCGCAAAGCAAAATGCCCTCTGATGTGATAAACTCTTTCGGATAACAAACAAGAAGAAGGACATCATGAAGACTGAAGATTTTTATTACGATCTGCCTGAAGAGCTTATTGCCCAGGTTCCTATCAAGGACCGAACGGCATCGAGACTGCTCGTGCTGGACAAGAAGACCGGCAGGACTATCGACAAACACTTCTACGATATCAAGGATTACCTTAAGAAGGGTGATGTACTCGTCATCAACAACACCCGCGTGATCCCCGCGAGACTCCTGGGCGTCAGGTCTGACACACAGAGCCCCGTTGAGCTCCTTCTTCTCAAGAGGATCGATGACAACCACTGGGAGACCCTGGCAAGACCCGGCAAGAAGGTCCGCGAAGGCCGCCGCATGACATTTATCCCCGGTGAGCTCGAAGCAGAGTGCGAGCAGGTCCTCGAAGGCGGCAACCGCATTATCCGTTTCGATTTCGAGGGCGTGCAAGGCCGGCACGGTACCGCTCCCCCCTTACATACACGAGAAGCTCGATGACCCCGAGCGTTACCAGACCGTCTACAGCAAGGATCCCGGTTCTGCCGCTGCCCCTACCGCAGGTCTTCACTTCACCAAAGAGCTCCTCGAAGAGCTTCGCGGCAAGGGAGTCGAGATCGCAGAGCTCACGCTCCATGTAGGTCTCGGAACATTCAGACCGGTCAAGGCTGACAATATCGAAGAACACGAGATGCAGGAAGCCTCCGACATCATCCGCAGGGCAAAGGCCGAAGGCAGGAGGATAATCTCCGTCGGAACCACTTCGACCAGGACTCTCGAATCCGTCGCATCCGTCGATCCTGAGATGATGCCCCGTTCCGGATACACGAACATCTTCATATATCCCGGATACGAGTTCAAGTGCATCGACTCGCTCATAACGAATTTCCATCTTCCGGAGTCAACACTTATAATGCTGGTATCGGCACTTGCCGGAAGAGAGAACGTACTCAATGCATATAAGCATGCCGTTGATGAGAGATACAGAAATGTCACAGCCGCCCGTATGGTACGAACACATCCACACATGTAAGCAGACAGGCGCGAGGCTCGGCAGGGTCCACACCCCGCACGGCAGTTTCATGACACCCGCCTTTATGCCCGTGGGAACGCAGGCATCAGTCAAGGGCATGAGCCCTGAAGAAGTGTCCGGAATGGGCGCAGGCATAATCCTGTCAAACACTTACCATCTCTGGCTGAGACCGGGCTCGGAGATCGTTGCCAAGGCAGGAGGTCTCCACAAGTTTATGAACTGGAACGGCGCGGTCCTGACCGACAGCGGCGGATTCCAGGTCTTCTCTCTTGCCAGGCCCAAGGACATCAAGGAAGAAGGCGTTAAGTTCAGCTCACACATAGACGGACGCAAGCTCTTC
>CADAOK010000154.1 GCA_902789515.1 Oscillospiraceae bacterium | reverse complement strand
CAGGGCAGTTCCTCGAGCAGAGCGTGCAGCCCTTGCACTTCTCGGGATCGATGACATAGTGCAGCAGATCTTTACACTTCTTAGCCGCGCATCTCTTGTTCTCAATGTGCTCCACATATTCCTCGCGGAAATATCTGAGTGTGGAGACAACAGGATTGGAAGCTGTTTGTCCAAGAGCGCACAGGCAGGAAACCTTCATATGCGCTGCCAGCTCTTCGATCTTGTCGAGCTCTTCCATTGTGGCAGTGCCCTTTGTAATATCGTCGAGCATATGCAGAAGTCGCTTTGTTCCGATTCTGCAGGGAGAACATTTACCGCAGGACTCCTCGCAGGTGAACTCAAGATAGAACTTGGCGATATCCACCATACAGGTATCTTCGTCCATGATGATAAGTCCGCCGGATCCCATCATGGAACCGATTCTCTGAAGGCTCTCGTAGTCGATAGGCGTGTCAATATGAACGGACGGAATACATCCGCCGGAAGGGCCGCCGGTCTGGGCTGCCTTGAACTTCTTGCCGTTCGGGATGCCGCCGCCGATCTCCTCGATGATCTCGCGAAGTGTCGTTCCCATAGGGACTTCCACAAGACCTACGTTCGTGATCTTTCCGCCGAGAGCGAAAACCTTGGTGCCCTTGGAGGTCTCGGTTCCGATGGAGGAATACCACTCCGCGCCCTTGCGGATGATCTGCGCGACGTTTGCATAAGTCTCAACGTTATTGAGAACTGTAGGCTTCTTGAAAAGACCTTCCACTGCGGGGAACGGAGGTCTCGGACGAGGCTCGCCGCGCTTTCCTTCGATGGAAGTCATAAGAGCTGTCTCCTCACCGCAGACGAACGCGCCAGCGCCGAGACGGATCTCGATGTCAAAATTGAAGCCGGTTCCGAAGATATCCTTGCCGAGAAGGCCGTATTCTCTGGCCTGCTTGATAGCGATCTTAAGTCTCTCGACTGCGATCGGATACTCAGCACGGACATAGACATAACCCTGGCTCGCGCCGATCGTATAACCTGCGATCGCCATTGCTTCGAGGACTGCGTGAGGATCGCCTTCAAGGATGGAACGGTCCATGAACGCGCCCGGGTCGCCTTCGTCGGCGTTGCAGCACACATATTTGATATCAGACTTTGTAGCTTTACAGAAAGCCCATTTCCTGCCTGTCGGGAAGCCCGCGCCGCCGCGGCCTCTAAGGCCGGAAGCCAGCATCACGTCGATGACCTGGTCCTGGGTCATGCTTGTGAGCACTTTGTGAAGTGCGGCATAACCATCCAGGGCAATGTACTCCTCGATATTCTCGGGATCGATCACGCCGCAGTTGCGAAGCGCGATTCTCATCTGCTTGGCATAGAAATTTGTCTGACTAAGGGGGAGGATCTCTCCGTCTTCGTGAACTGTCTCAGGGTACAGAAGGTCTTTGCAGATCGAGCCCTTGATAATGTGCTCGTCGATGATCCTCTTAGCTCCCTCAGGTGTTGTCTGGGAATAGAAAGCGCCTTCAGGATAAACGATAACGACAGGGCCGAGTGCGCACAGACCGAAGCAGCCGGTCTTGACGATGAGAACGTCCGTAAGTCCCTTCTCTTTGATCTCGCTCTCGAGCGCATCTGCTACCTTGTGGCTTCCTGATGAAGTACATCCGGTACCTCCGCAGACAAGGATCTGCTTGCGGTAAGCCGTGTGCTTAGCCATTTCTTCCGCCTTAGAAGCGACCATGAGCTTTTCATATGTCATTGTCATGGCTTACACCTCCTCGTAGTAGGAATCAATAATCTTAACTGCGGATTCCGGTGTGCATTTGCCGTAAACTTCACCGTCGACAGTCATGACGGGCGCAAGACCGCAGGCACCAAGACAGCGGCAGCTGTCAATGGAGAAGAAGCCGTCAGGCGTGCATTCTCCCGCCTTGATCCCAAGGCGGTCCTCGATCGCGGCAAGGATCTTATCTGCCCCTTTTACATAGCAGGCCGTGCCGAGACATACGCTTACTGTATGTTCTCCCTTAGGTGTCAGTGTGAACTGTGAATAGAATGTCGCGACGCCAAAAACCTGTGAAAGCGGTACATTCATCTCCTGCGCAATGATCTCCTGCACTTCCCTGGGCAGATATCCGTAAATACCCTGCGCCTCCTGAAGTACCGGCATCATAGCGCCGGGCTGGTCCTTGTGCTTCCTGATA
>CADAOK010000153.1 GCA_902789515.1 Oscillospiraceae bacterium | reverse complement strand
GTAAAGGATGCACTCGCAGTAGAGGCAAATGACGGTCTTGCAGCTCAGACATACGGCAACATCATCGCTACATCACCTGACAAGGCAAACGATCCCGCTATCCTGGCACTCGTTGAAGTACTCCAGGGACCTGAGGTAGCACAGTTCATCAACGATACATATGACGGTGCAGTCGTACCTCTCTATGGTGAGTAATAAGAAAGATTACCGGAGGCGAGTAAGATGATCGGATTCGAGTATTACAACCCCGCGAAGATCGTTTTCGGGGAGGATTCTGAGAAGAGTCTGAAGTCGCTGCTGAAGCACTACAATGTCACATCGCTCCTGCTGGTGTACAGCGGTGACTTCATCAAGACATTGGGCATCTACGATGTGATCACGGAAGCGGTATCTGAGCTTGGCATCAGGTTCTCAGAGAGCGGAGAAGTGGTACCGAATCCCTCGATCGAACTCGTAAGAAAGCTTGTCGCACAGGGCAAGAAGGATAACGTTGACTTCGTTCTGGCAGTCGGTGGAGGCAGCTCCATCGACACCGCCAAGGCGATAGCACTCGGTATACCGTTCGATGGCGATGTCTGGGATTTCTTCGATAAGGGCGCAACCCCCGATGAAGTTCTCAATATCGGAGTTATCGCGACAACGGCATCGAGCGGTTCCGAGACTTCCAACGCGGCGATTCTCTCGTACGGCGAGTGGAAGAAGGGCTTCGAGGATGACCGCATCATACCGAAGTTCGCCATCATGAACCCGAAGTATACCGTGAACCTTCCGGCATACCAGACCTTCGTAGGTATCGCAGACGTCTATTCACACCTTCTCGAAAGGTATTTCTCCGACGAGAAGAACTCCGACACGACAGACTACCTCATCGAAGGTGCGATAAGGGCACTGCTCGTTAATGCAGACAGGCTTATAGAAGACCAGAAGAACATCAACGCAAGAGCAGAGATCCAGTGGCTCGCATCTGTCGCGCACAACAACTTCCTCGACGCCGGAAGGTCCGCAGACTGGGGATCACACCGCATCGAGCACGAGCTGTCCGCACAGTACAACATCACGCACGGTGAAGGCATGGCTATAGTCTTCACGGCATGGACGAAGTACATGGCAGAAGTAAAGCCCTGGAGACTCGCGCTTCTCGCGAGCAGGGTATACGGCAAGGATCCGTATGACTATTCAGAGAAGGAGCGCGCACTTCTCCTGTCCGAAGAACTCGAGAAGTTCTTCAGGAAGCTCGGCCTTAAGACGCATCTGTCCGAACTGGGCATTGATGACAGGGACTTCGAGGTCATGGCAGAGCGCGCGACGGCAGGCGGTACGGTCGGACACTATGTCCCGCTGGACGCAGCCAGATTCAAAGAGATCTTAAAGCTCGCGCTTTAAGCAGATAAATACCGAGAAAATCGCAAAGGAGATCACAACAATGGCTAGGATCAAGTTAGTCGAACAGAACGAAGCAACAGGTGCCGAGAAGGAGCGCTACGATGAGCTCGCCGGCCGCAACGCAGTAACAAACATGAAGAAGGGTCTTCTTAATGACGCTGCTACTTATGACGCATACATGGCATGGTACACATCCTGGAACCGTCTTGTGGAAGTGATCGGTGAGAAGGATGCCATCCTCTATGCACACAAGATATCCACAACAAATTCATGCCAGCTCTGCTCACTGTTCTTCATCAGTGATGTTAAGGGCCTCGGTCTCGATCCCGCAAACCTCGTATACGATGAGAAGGAGACACTCCTCGCCCGGCTCGCCGAGCAGATCGTAAAGGATCCTACGGCAGTATCGGATGAACTCATCGATAACCTAGCGTCTGCTTCCCCTGATCGACGAATTCAAGCCCGCTACCTGGAGAGAAGCAATCAAGTAATAAAACCTATTCCTTCAGCCGGAGGGAAGGGCATTCGTGCCCTTCCTTTTGGTATTTCCGGAATATGGAAAGTCACAGGTTGTTAGAGCGGGAAAATTCTGCGACAATTGATGCATAATTATCTTGAAGGCGGTAAGCAGATAATGGATAACAGTATAAAAGAAGAGATAGGCAATCTTGTTGACAAAGTCCTGGACGATTATAAGGGCGGGAAGAATATCGATGCTGCGGACATATTGGGCAAGCCTGACCGCAATGAAGTCATCGACATCATCAACAATCTGTTCATCGTGGTGTATCCCGGATACTTCAGGGACCGCACCTATAAGAGCTATAACCGTGAGAACGGAATAGCGGTTCTCATAGAAGATATCTTCTACCGTCTGAACAAGCAGATCTGCCTCGCATTGGATTTCTGCAAGATGAGAGGCACAATGACAGAAGATGACAGGGAGAAAGAGAGCTACCGCATTACCTATGAGTTCTTCAACAGACTCCCGAAGATAAGAGAGTATCTCGAGACCGATCTTCTCGCGACATACGACGGCGACCCTGCCGCAGGCAGCTTCGAAGAGATAATCCTTGCATACCCGGGTCTCATCGCGATCACGGTATACAGACTTGCTCACGAACTGTATCTGCTCAATGTACCCGTCATCCCGAGACTCATGACCGAGTTTGCTCACTCCAAGACAGGAATCGATATCCATCCGGGTGCCACCATCGGCAAGAGCTTCTTCATCGATCACGGTACAGGTATCGTTGTAGGTGAGACCTCGATCATCGGAGAGAACGTTAAGATCTATCAGGGCGTTACGATAGGCGCTCTCTCCACGAGAGGCGGCCAGAAGCTGTCAGGCAAGAAGCGTCATCCGACCATAGAAGACGGCGTAGTCATCTATGCGGGTGCATCCATCCTGGGCGGAGACACTGTCATCGGTAAGAACACCGTCATTGGAGGCAACACCTTCATCACGGGACCCGTTCCTGCCGATACCAGGGTCAGCATCAAGAATCCCGAGATGGAGTACAAGACCAAAGGACAGGAGACTGTCAAGGAGGAGATCCCTCAGGGCGACGCCTGGTTCTACGTAATCTAAGCAGTCAGGGACTTCAGGATATCTATGTATTCTGATGTCAGATGTGACGGGTGGATCGATCCCGGAAGGATATAACCTATCTCCATGTAGTCATCGACCTTGAGCTTCTTGGCGATGATGTTCGGTCCGTTCAGTTCTTCGTTGATCACGC
>CADAOK010000152.1:2794-3280 GCA_902789515.1 Oscillospiraceae bacterium | reverse complement strand
CCTGCGACTACTACTCAGACGCAAGCAACTGAGACAACGAGTTCTACTACTACACCCGAATCGACTGAAACAACACCTACAACTACTCAGACACAAGCTACCGAGTCGACAATAACTACTACAACAGAAGCCACGACTACCACAACAGCCGCACCTACACTTGAGTATACGATTGAGACCTGGGTAATTCATGTTAACTGGTATGATGATGCACCCGGCAATCCGCCTGCAATCAGCGTATCTTACACATACAACAGCGCTACAGGCGCAAGCACCAAGAGCGACGCTAAGGCTGATGCTGAAAGCCAGGCTCTTGACTATCTTGCAAGTCAGGGTTGGGATGTCAGCACACAGGGTTATCCATACAGCACAGGTGTTTACTGTTCCTCTATTGAGTATCACTATTCCGATGGTTCAGTTGAGTATTCTTAATTCTGTTGCTTAACTGCATATAGCAAAAAGAGCTGTTATAGCAACTTTTTAATA
>CADAOK010000152.1:0-2784 GCA_902789515.1 Oscillospiraceae bacterium | reverse complement strand
TCTCGAGTACATAAGATCGCTATCGCCCGATGACAAGGGCAATGTCTTCCGGTTTGTGAGGAAATAAGAACCTCCCGAACTTCAGGTTTCGGGAGATCCAAATAAGTGCAACGGAACCTGTTTTATTGCATTTTCGTAGTGCCGATATGTGTTATTTGATAAAACCGCATGCCTCAAAAGATGCTATTACATATAAATCTTCTTTGGTAGAGCAGACGCAGGACAATAAAAGGCAGCATAGGGTCTATGAGTGGAATAAAAAGCGTATATGCCCGCATTCAGAGCTATATATACGATTCTTCGATAGATATTAAAGAGCGCACTTTTATGCTCTTCTCGGGAACTGTGCTCGTTGCACTGTTCCTGGCCGTTCCCCTGGGCCTGATAATGGGAGAACCTCCGTCAGCTACCATCTCGTCTCTTATCGGCGCAGTCTTTTTTACCCTTTATGTTATCTATGCTTTCAAAAGAAAGCGCATAAAGAATGCCAAGATCTTAATCTCCATTATCCTGATATTCATATTCCTTCCGGCAATGTTCTTTACGAACGGAGGAGTGGAAACCGGCAATGTTCTTTACGAACGGAGGAGTGGAAAGCTGCCAATAAGGCAGGGTATGACTGCACGATCTCATTCAAACGTGACGGCAGCAAGATCGTGGCCTACACCGAAAACGCCGGCATTTCCGTAAAGAGCACCACAGAGATAAAGATAGATACCGAAGAGATATATGTCGCTTTGTCAGGCGACCAGATCGCTCTTACAAATATCCGTATAACAGAATAAAAGAATTAAGCCTTTACACTTCCCAAAGAGACACCTTCGAACGATGACCGGTACCGCATACATCAGAATGTATACGGTAGTGTTGGCGGCGTCTACCATATTCAGGCTCTGAAGAGTCTGCTTCCTGACGTCGGTAAGAAGGACCTGCGCCAAAAATTGGGTGTACCAGGAGTCCATGAAAATGAAGATCGCCTGTGTGGCAATGGCGGGCTTCAGCATTGGCAGCATGATCTGATTGAATATGCGGAACTCTCCCGCGCCGTCGATCCTTGCAGATTCCAACATCTCTTTTGAGAATGTGGCCTGAAGGTACATTCTCATGAAGAACACGGTTAAAGGTGATGCGACAAATCCCAGGATCATAGTGGAGAGGTGATTATTCCAACTGAATTTATATGCGATCTGGATAAAACCGATGGTGGCGATGGTGCCGGGAAGCATCATGAACCCGATGATGAGATTATTGAATATTCTCTTGAGTTTCCAGTCATAGGCAACTGTCGCATATGCGGTAATGGCAGAGAGATAGGTGCACAGCATCGTGGTTCCAAACGATACAATGAGTGAATTGATGAATGCCTTAAATGTCCTTGAACCGAGAAATTTGACAAAAGACTTCCAGGAAGAGAAATCGGATTTGGGTGCCGTGACTTCTTGGTAATAGCCGGGCCCAACCTCTATGAGCATTGTGCCGCCAAACAGGAATTTAATAAACTCGATAGTAGGATCCAGGATTATCCAGACAATGCACAGGCAGATTGCGTAAGAAAAGATCTTAAGAGAAAGATCCTTCTTCTTCAGCAAAGGTCTGTAAGTCATATCGCTCATGTCTGTTCTCCCCATAGGATCTGCCGTGACGCAGGTTCTATATGAGATTGTAGAGGTATCATGAATCTGTGTCAACTTAACACATTTGTGTGCTTATCAAAAAACGGTATTGCGCCGGTTTGAACTATATAGATATAATATTCACATCATTTTCGTCGGCAGTCTGCCGTAATATGGGGCATAATGAAGAAGAACAGATCTATCGAGAAGCACTATTCCAAATGGGGATATATCTTTATCATCCCGTTTGTCGTTATATTCACGATCTATAATTTCTGGCCTATGGCCAGCACTATATACTATGCGTTCTGCGACTTGAGACATGCTCTCAAGAACGATCCCGTATTCCTGCCTTTGATAGGGGAGCCGCTGAACCGTAATTTTGTTGAGGTCTTTGAATCGACATCTTTTAAGGATGCGTTCAAGAACACATTCATTTTCTTCTTTGCCGCGACTATACCTGAATGGATACTGGCATTCTGGCTGGCAGCCGTTATGACCGACAGAAGGTTGAAGCTGAAGGGAAGGATGATCTTCAAGACAGCATTCTTCCTTCCGAATATCATTCCGGTGGATGTTACCGGATCTGTCGTAACCATAATCGTCATGATACTGACTGCCGCCATGATGAATGGTTTCGGAGTGACTGATCAGGACTTTGAATTCTTCACTTCGATGCGGTTCTTCATAATCGTCATGACTGTACTGCTGCATTTCGGCATTACCTTTATCTATGCCATTGCCGGCATTACCGGTATCCCGACCGAAGTCTTTGAGGCGGCGGAGATCGACGGCGCGAACAGGGTGCAGATATTCTTCCATGTAACCATTCCCTGCATGAAGCCCATGATGTTCTTCATAACTGTCGTTACTTTGGTCGACGGTCTGGGAGCCATGGATGTCCCCTCCATGTTCGGCATGGATCTCATGCGAAGGAATCTTACGCTGATGCAGTATATCGAGAACCAGGCTTGGTCGGCTTCCTCGATATTTGACAGAGCTTCTGCGGCAAGCATTATCCTGCTTGGCATACATGTATTCTTTGCGACGATAGTTTATTTCATATTCATCCGTGACAAGGATGAAGCCAAGCTCAGGAAGTTGATGAGGAAAGAGCGCAGGGAAGCAAAGCGGATTGAGAAAGCAAAACAGGCACTTAGCGAGGGTTGAT
>CADAOK010000151.1 GCA_902789515.1 Oscillospiraceae bacterium | reverse complement strand
CCTCTCAGGGCTTCTGATTAACCCGTTTAGTGAGGGGCTCGCGCTCCGCAAGGAAGTTCTGTACGCCATCCTCCATATGATGGAATGCGATGGCGACGGCGAGGAGGCCGGGTAATAATTGTCGCCTTAAGGGCTACCCCGGCCCCGCCCGGATGCGGTACACTTAAGACATAAACGACAAGGAGGAATAAGAAAATGTTGGGAGCAATAATCGGAGATATCGTAGGGAGCAGATTCGAGTTTGACAGGGGAGATAAGAGCAGGGAATTCGAGCTCTTCACAAAGGCATGCGAGTTCACGGACGATACCGTGATGACCATCGCAGTTGCTGAAGCGCTGATGGATGCCGGCAGGGACGCGGGCGAGCAGACCATTAAGGAACGCCTCGTAAGTTCCATGAAGAAATGGGGGAAGAAATATCCCGACGCAGGCTACGGCGCGAGGTTCTCCGGCTGGGTCCTCTCGCCCGATCCGAAACCGTACGGAAGCTACGGCAACGGTTCTGGGATGAGAGTGAGGTCGCAAGGTGGACCTCTGAAGTCACGCACAACCATCCGGAAGGAGTCAAGGGCGCGGAATCCACGGCGGCTGCCATCTTCCTGGCGAGGACCGGTGCCACGCATGACGAGATTAGAAAGTACATCACTGACGAGTTCGGTTATGACCTTACCCGCACGCTGGATGATATCCGCCCGACATACGGACATGTGGAAGACTGCATGCGCACCATGCCGGAAGCGTTCGAGTGTTTCCTCGAGGCAGATAGCTACGAGTCCACACTCCGAAACGTCATGTACATCGGCGGCGACACGGACACCCTCTGCGCGATCGCGGGTGCGGTTGCAGAGGCTTGTTGGGGTATACCGGAGAGCATCGCGCTTGCCGCAAAGGATTTCATTCCGCAGGAGATTGCGGATGTCATTGACCGCACCTCGGAATTCACCGGCGGGCGCTGCCCGAACGTGAACCGGCATTCATGATCCGACTGCCGGTAACCTGTTGGAGACTCGACCGTAAAGCAAGAAAGACACAATTGGAATAAGGGAGGTGTCTATGCGTTGGCTTCGTGATCTGGTCAAAGAGAATCCGTGCGTATGGGTCCGTTGTGAGGACGAGCGCTTGCAGGGACTGTTCCTGATACAGGCGGAGCTCGAGGGCTTCCGCGCGCTGAACGGCCAGTGGCCGACGGAACTTGAGAACCACCGCCTGTACGGGATCACGGGTGACATGACCGTTGGGTATCTGTCCTCGATGTGCTGGAGCCTGACCAGGCGACCAAGCGATGAGCATGTGCGCGTGGATTACGGGAAGTATTATGCGGGTGAGGATTACAGAGTGGAATAGAATGATTCCACCCGCTTTACTGTATAATCTTATAAGCAGATTTACTCAGACTCGAGGCTTATAAACATATGGAATGGATCCTGATCATCAACGGCATCGCGCCCTACCTGTACCTTCTGGCTTTCTGGTTCGCAGCCCAGATGAGCGAGACGGACGTGACCGAGGTGTGCATAATTGTATACCTGGTGCAGCTCGTGGCGACCATAATCCTCAGCATCGTTTGCAAGGACAAGGCGAAACTTGCCAAGGTCACCATGATCAACAAGTTCGTTCAGATACCGTACTATCTGCTTTTCTTCGTGATCGCCGTACTGGGCGTTCTTGTCATGATGGGCCTGATGGGCATAGGCCTGCTTTTCATCCCGATCTTCATCGCGATCGACATCGGTGTTTTCCTGACCACGGTCATCCCGCAGGAGATATGCACGATCAGGCTCCTTCGTACGAAGAAGATCCCCGTCTGGAAGTTCGTCCTCTACCTCATCGGCAACTGCGTCTATGTCATTGATATCGTTCTGTCGGTGCTGATACACAGGGACTTCAAGAAAGACATCAAGAAGCCAGCGGAGCCGGCTGAATGAAATACGGCAAGGCGGGATTCAGATCAATATACAACCAGTTCGTGTTTGTCCAGATGAACGACACGATCCTTAAGCTCATGCCGGGCATTCCGAGCGACGGCTCCGAGACCGGCGTGGTCGCATACGGCTATTACGACAGGAACGACGGCCTGATGCTGGAGATCCTCTCGGCGGGCAAGCTTGAAGACGGCAAGCTCAAGGCCTACGGGGCCAGTCCCGAAGAATCCGTCAATATGAGCGCAAGCACTCTCGGCGACACAGTGTTCTATGTATTCCAGGATAAGGAGGGCAAATTCGCCTCCCGCTACGCCGACCAGCTCGCACGCCTCGAACAATACAAGCCTTCCGAAGAACTGGAACTGATCCGCGGGTTCAAGCTCCTCGACCCGAGCAGAGTCGAGTTCTTCATCGACGATGTGCGCGTCAAACTGGTCAAGTTCGGCCTTCGTACCGAAGAGGCCCGCGTACGCGTTACGGGCACAGACCGTAAGTCATAAAGGCCGCTGACCTTGAGGACGGAACCATGCTCAAGAAAGCAATTACCGACTACAGGCAGGACCGCACCGAGTACAACCTGATCAACGCATTCTCGATCCTCAGAGACAGCTGCGTGTGGGTACCGTTCGTCGACGACGGCGCCGGTATCGATATCTTACGAAGAGGTTCATCCCGCTTCTTCCCTTGCTTCTCCTGCGAGGCCGAGATGGACGGCTGCAGCAGTGAGTGCCAAAAGGCTGAGCGGAGCTTTCTCGAAGTGATGAAACTCGCCGGCACAGTCGAGGGCGGCATCGACGGAATCGTGGTAAACCCGTACACCGAACCGCTGCTCGTGTCGACGAGATATTTTGAAATAATTGCCCGGATGGAGTCAAGGATAGAAGAGGAGTAGGTGCATCTACTTCGTAAACAGCGAACAGTAGACCAACGAATTCAGCCTAGGCCACAGAGTTCGCACATCGAACGGCATATCACTGATATCGTAAGTGAATATAATGTCCAAATCGGGCACCAGGCCCGCGTCGGTGTACAGATCATATTTGCTCTTCGTTATCCTGAGATAAGTCGAAGAGTTCATCATTCCAAAGTGTTCATGAAACTTACAGCAGTCAAGTTCTTTGATATAGATCACAAAGTCAGGATGGATCGGCTTGTTCATTCCGGGTAACCATATCTCCGGCTCATACTTGAACGGGATTCCATGCATCGTATAGAACTCAGCAATTTCTTTCTCGGCCGAAGACCTGTAGTAAACGCCGTTGAAATAATACTTCTTTGACTCCGGATGATCAGGATTCGCATCGTTCTTCAGCGAATTGAAGAACTCACCGTTCATAGTCACGTGATCACCGATGTAATTGATGTATTTCCTGGTTATTTTACGAGGCGTTATATCTTCGGGCACCGGGCCTTTGAAGTTCGTATGCCAGCAGATCATGGCTTCATCCAATTCTGCCTGGTATTTCTCGCGCTTCTCAGCCAGGGTAAAATATTGCTGACCGATGGCTCTCTTGTTCGTGTAAGTATGGTTGCCAACATAGCATACAGGTGTCATTATTCCCTGAATGTTTTTTAGGGAGATTGAGACATTCGGCAGCTTCTTAAGCACCAATTTACAGGTATTGATCTTCAGTGCCAACCATTCACGTGGTATATAGTTAGTTTTAATTGCTTCCATAGCCAAATTCTAGAGCCGCGCAGGCGCAAAAGCTATGGCAAAAGACCGACAAAAACCTCCATTCTATATTCATTCTAAAAAATGCGTTTAAGTGGAATCAAAATAGAATGCAAAGCCTTTATTCTAAATGCATTCCCAAAAATAGAAAAATACAGAATCAGTTTAGAACGGCTGCGAACCGAACGAATTCACCCGACAAAATCCGTCAAAAACGACAAAGCAAGATACAAAATCGTAATTCAACAAACAGGAATTAACCGCTCTCTTATCTTCCCGCAGTCTTCGCGTAGTCATTTATCAACTTCACGACCTCGGAATCCACGATCTGGATCATTCCCTCAGCCGGCCGGGCAGTAAAGTA
>CADAOK010000150.1:453-4913 GCA_902789515.1 Oscillospiraceae bacterium | reverse complement strand
GTGATGCAGATGGAACCGCCGCCGATACCGATCTTGATGAAGTCTGCGCCGCAGTCAGCGAGGAATCTGAAGCCTTCTGCGTCAACAACGTTGCCCGCACCGATGATAGCATCCGGATAACGCTCCTTGCTCCACTTGAGAGCCTTCTCCTGCCATACGGAGAAACCATCTGAAGAGTCGAGGCAGAGACAGTCAGCGCCTGCTTCGAGAAGCGCGGGGATACGCTCCTCATAGTCTCTTGTGTTGATGCCGGCACCGACGATGAGCTTTTTCTCTGCGTCTAAGAGTTCGTTCGGGTTAGCCTTGTGGAACTCGTAGTCCGTAGTCCTTGCGGAAAACGAGACCTACGAGCTTGCCGTTATTGTCTACGATGGGGAGCTGGTTGATCTTGTTGTCCCAGATGATGTCGTTTGCTTCCTTAAGGGATGTGCCCTCAGGTGCCGTAACGAGCTTGTCAATAGGAGTCATGAAAGTGCTTACCTTGGTGTCCAGTGACATACGGCTTACACGGTAATCTCTTGTAGTAACGAGACCGAGGAGCTTGCCTTGCAGTACCGTCTTCGGTAACAGCTGCAGTGCCGTGGCCTTTCTCTTCGCGGAGCGCGAGGACCTTCTCGAGCGTATCGTCGGGCGAGAGATTGGAATCGGATGCAACGATGCCCGCCTTGTACTTCTTGACCTTGCGGATCATCTCACACTGAGACTCGATCGACTGGGACTGGAAGATGAATGACATACCGCCGCAGCGTGCAAGCGCGATCGCCAGGCTGTCATTGGAAACGGACTGCATTACCGCAGATACCATAGGGATATTGATCTTGAGCTTGGACTCTTCCTCGCCCTTCCTGTATTTGCATATCGGCGCCGAGAGATCGATCTGGTCCGGAGTATTCCTCTCTGTGGTAAGGTTCGGAATAAGAAGGTATTCCGAGAATGTGCGTGATTCCTGCTCAAAGATCTGTGCCATGGCTGGTCCCCCTTTTAATATAATTTATAAATATTAGCAAAAAGAGGGCGCGCGTGCCATACAAAAATAGGTTTTAAAATTGTGATAAAAGTGGCTATTGCGCCGATAAAAAAGACCGCCCGCGAACCGGACGGTCTTCTTGTGTTTAAGTTTCCCGGAAGATTACTCTTCTGCCTTCTCCTCTTCCGTAGCCTCAGCCTCTTCAGCTGTTGCCTCGGGCTCTTCAGCCTTCTCCTCAGCTGCAGGTGCAGGTGCTGCGGGAGCTTCGGGTGCGGGGATCGAATCATCATCGTCGAATCTTGCTCCGCACTTGAAGCAGAATGCATATGAGAGGTTGTTCTCCGTGCGGCAGACGGGGCACTTCTTGAGTCCCTTCTCGCGGAGGATCTGAACCTCGAGATCTTCGATATCTTCCTTGAGTTTTGTGATGGCATCACACTTGGAGTTGATGGTCTTTGTGTTATCTACGTTGATGTCGATGAACTGACCATAGTAGAGACGTCCGATCTCATCGTAGTTCTTGCTGATCGTGTATCTCTTCTCGTCAATCGCCTTCTGGAAGTTTATTCCTCCCTATCTCTTAGATATTTTTGATTATAACCTAAGTACAGCGCTTTGCATAGTTTTACTGGCGGTAGATCCTGTCGGGATGCTCTTCGTAGTAGCGTTTCTTGTCTTCGTACATACGCTTGTCGGCAGTACGCATTCCCTTGAGGATGTCGGGTTCGTCCTTGCTGTGCGAGATACCTACGGCGAAGCGGACGTTCTCGGTGGCGTTTGCTTTCGCGATGAGGGATGCGACGCGGGCTTCTACCTCTTCCGGTTCGATCTTGCACGCGATGACCATGAACTCGTCGCCGCCGACGCGGTATACCTCGCCGTCGTAGAACACGTCCGTCAGGATGGCCGCCGCCTGCTTGAGGCTGTCGTCGCCGGCGTTGTGGCCTTCGGTATCGTTGAGGCGCTTGAGGCCGTTCATGTCCGTGAAGACGATCGCGTACGGTTCTTCGAGGATGTCCTTGCCTGCGATGACCCTGTCGACGCGGTTGTTCATTATGTTACGGTTCATCGTGCCCGTGAGAAGGTCGACGGAGCTTAAGGTGCGCAGCTGCTCGACCAGGACGTGGTTCGCCACTTCCGATGCCACGAAGAATGTCGTGAGCTCGAGTGTCTCCTTGATCTTAATGTAGCTGTCCGTGTCAAAGTTCAGCGCCCAGATATAGCCCAGGATATGCTCGCCGTGCTTCAGCGGGAACAGCACGAGACTCTCGATCTCGCCCTGCTGCAGGCCTTCGTACATGGCAGGGTCTCTCTTCCTGATCTCCTCCATGTCATTATCGTCTTTGATGATGATGCAGGTGCTGCCCTGAAGCATGTCTTCCCACTTCCTGATAGCGTAATAGAAGCCGTCGTTCAGGAAGTCATCGATCGAATACGGCGCTCCGGGCTTTCTTGCTTCGCCGAGGCATATGCACTTCTTCGCCTCGTCGTCCATATACAGGACGCAGCACTCGTCGGCACCGCAGATGTCCCTGATGTCCGCGATAACGTCGTCCATCGTCTTCTTGAAGTCAGAGGCGTCGTGGAGCTTGATGCATGTGCCGAGGACCCGTGCCGCGGAATCTGCGGATATATCGGACATCTTCTCGGAATTTGCCTGGGGCGTGACGTCATAGGAATAGATGCAGTAACCGGTGTTCTCTTCTTCGGACTCGAGCGGGACGAGGAACATGTTGAGCCACAGGCCCATCTCGTAGAGGCTTACATACGAATGCATCGGCTCGCCTTCGATAGCCGCGCGGTAACAGAAGTCCTCGAAATTCTTATTCTTCGGGAAGCAGAACTCATAAGGGCAGCCGGGCTGGAAGGGGTGTCCCGTTATGTGGAGGATATCGTCGCAGTGCGCCTGATTGCCGCCGACCACGAGTATAGCGCCGGCACGGCCGTCTTCGGTCTTCTCCACCGAGAGCACGCACGTCTTTGTCTTGTAGTGCCTGAGAATCTCTTCGAAAGCCATATTATCCTCCTTGCGCCCGCTCGCGCTTATGCCCTTATTATATTAAGGAGGCGTTCGATTTCTACAAGAACGGAAAGCCTTTTACACTATCTTTACAGTCTCAAAAACAATGTGTCACAAAAATAAATTGCCCCGAAGCGTGAACTCCGGGGCAAATGCTTGCGGTTATTACTGTTATCAGATCTTGGTAGGCTTGATCTTCCAGATCTCTTCCGCGTACTCCTTGATGGTACGGTCAGATGAGAACTTGCCGGAATTGCAGATGTTGATCCAGCACATCTTCGCCCACTTGAGCTCGTCCTTGTAGTCAGCATACATCCTGTCTCTGGTCTTTCTGTAATCATCGAAATCACCGAGTACATAGTACGGATCGCCGGGCTGCCAGTTCGAACCGTAGATGAGAACAAGCCTGTCGAGGCACTTCTTGAGGCCGGGGATGTTCTCGTACTGCCATTTCGGGTTGTAGTAAGCCTTGGTTGCAGCCATGTCTTCTGCGCGGCAACCGAAGATGTAGATGTTGTCGTCGCCGACAGCTTCCGCGATCTCGACGTTAGCGCCGTCAAGAGTACCGAGCGTTACCGCACCGTTCATCATGAACTTCATGTTGCCGGTACCGGAAGCCTCGAGGCCTGCCGTGGAGATCTGCTCGGAGACGTCTGCTGCGGGGAACATCTTCTCACCGACTGAGACGTTGTAGTTCTCGACGAATACGACCTTGAGCCTGCCTTCCATGTCGGGATCGTTGTTAACGAGGTTGGCGATCTCGTTGATGAACTTGATGATACCCTTTGCACGGAAATATCCCGGAGCTGCCTTTGCTGCGAAGAGCACGGTTACCGGCGGCATGTCGAGCTTCTTGTCTTCCTTGAGCCTGTCATAGAGGTTAAGAGCATACAGCGCATTGAGGAGCTGTCTCTTGTATTCGTGCAGACGCTTGATCTGGATATCGAAGCATGAATCGGGATCGAGCTTGATGCCCTGCGTCTTCTCGATGTAGTCGGCAAACTTCTGCTTGTTGTGCTTCTTGATCTCGATGAAGCGCTTCATGACCTTCTCGTCATCCTTGTACTTCTCGAGCTTCTTGAGCTTATCTAAGTCTGTAACCCACTTGTCGTTGCCGAGGAGCTCTGTGATGAGGCCTGCAAGCTCGGGGTCGCATGTTCTCAGCCATCTTCTCGGTGTTACGCCGTTTGTCTTGTTGGAGAACTTCTCGGGATAGATGTCATACCACTCCTTGAGTGTCTCTCTCTTGAGGATGTCAGTGTGAAGTGCCGCAACGCCGTTGACGGAGTGTGAGCCGTATACTGCGAGCCATGCCATGTGGATCTTGCCGTCGCCCAGAGGAGACAGTCTGTCGATGACTTCGGAGTAGAGACCTGCTTCGTACATCTGTGCACGGAACTGGTTGTTGATGCCCTCGACGATCTCGTAGATCCTCGGGAAGAGGAAACGGAAGATGGAGATATCCCACTTCTC
>CADAOK010000150.1:0-394 GCA_902789515.1 Oscillospiraceae bacterium | reverse complement strand
ATCATGCAGATCGTCGCCGTGATACTTCTTGTATCTGTAGATGATGTCCTGCAGTGAAGCGGATACGAAGAAGTACTGCTGTCTTACACGCAGGACCTTTCCGTCGTAAGATGTGTCGTTCGGATAGAGGACTCTCCAGATATCCTGTACACGGTTTCTCTCGATAACGGCGTCGTCGAATCTCTGTGAGTTGAAGAGGTTGAAGTCGAAGTCCTGTGCAGGCTCTGCCTTCCAGAGTCTCAGGAGGTTGACGTTCTTTGTGCCGTAACCTGTGATAGGCAGGTCGCAGGGAATAGCCCATACGTCGATGTCCTGATAGTGGACCTTGACCTTCCTGTCGTATCTGGAGACGATGAACGGATAGCCGTGCTCCATCCATGAGTCAGGATACTCG
>CADAOK010000149.1 GCA_902789515.1 Oscillospiraceae bacterium | reverse complement strand
GCTCTGATGATCCTCGATTCCTCTCTCATCAATGTAAGACCCGAGAGAACAGACATCAAGGTCATCGCTATGCCTGCTTCGGATATTGCTTCCGATCTCGGCAAGATGCTCTTCGCACCTATCTCTATGCTCGGATGCATGGCAACCGAGACAGGATGCTTCAGCCGTGACTCTTTTGAGAAGTCCCTCTATGAGGTCCTTCCCGAGAGAAAGCACAAGCTCATCCCGACAAACGTTGCGGCTTTCGACAAGGGCGCAGAGTACGCGAAATAAGCTTACACTCAAACCAAACACTTCAGCCTCCGCATTCAAGCGGGGGCTGTTTTATGCCATCATCTCGTGCATTAGTAAAAATATATCGAAAAACGATAAATAACTCTTGCAATTCAATAAATGAAGTGTTAGTATCAGGCTAACAAAACATACCGGGTGTTTATAAATCTATTTGCGGGAGGTATTACAAGATGAGTAAAAATGATGTTGTGATCCGTTGGTCCAAGATAGCCACGGTTATGTTTATAGCGATGGTTTTGGTTGCGGATGTTTTCGGTGTGGTTATATCAAAGTATATATGCATTGTCTGGGCGGATAAGACGGATCAGACTTCGTTTATCATAAATACTGCGGCGTTCTACCTGATCACACTGTTTGCTTACGGAATCCTCGTCAGCCTGTTCATTCTGCTGAACAATGTCAGCAAGGACAATGTTTTCGACAGGAAGAACACGAAGCTGCTTGGCTGTATCGTCGCAGCGCTCGCTGCCATCGCGGTTGTCTGCATCGGCGGAGGCTTTGTCTGGTTCGGATCATGGTTCCTTTCGATCATTGCATTGTTCATGGTATTGGTCGTATTAAGCGTAAGAGCTTGCTTTGACAAGGCTATCACTATGAAAGAAGAGATCGATCTTACGATCTGAAGGAGGCGATCGAATGATAATAGTTAACATCGACGTCATGATGGCGAAACGTAAGATCTCGGCAGGGGAGCTTGCACAGAAGGTCGGGATCACCCCGGCAAACCTGTCTGTCCTGAAGAACCAGAAAGCCAAGGCGGTAAGGTTCTCAACACTCAATGATATATGCAAAGCATTGGACTGCCAGCCGGGAGATATACTGGAGTACAGGGAAGACTGAACCATTGTCCAACATAAATGTGTTCTTACTGTAAAAATTGCACAAAAGGCGGGGAAATATACCCCGCTTTTTTGTATTTTTGGTTGGTATTTCCTCTTATTTAGTTTATAATATCAACAACTGTGCGGGTAACGCCGCACTATAGAGCGTGCCTGTGTGTCAGGGACGCCGATAAACCTTAAAGGGAGGCATACCAACATATATGGATGCTGCTTATCTGTTCAATAAAGGCGAGAATTATATGAGCTACAGATTCCTGGGGAGAACGGGAAGGGCTTTATATTCCGTGTATGGGCGCCTAATGCACGTATGGTCAGTGTCATGGGCGATTTCAATGATTGGGACGGGAATTCGTGCCAGATGTTCAAGCTGGGTAATACCGGCATCTGGGAACAGAAGGTTCCCGGCGCACAGCAGTGGGACCGCTATAAGTATCGCGTGGTAGGTGCTGATAACCGCATTTACGAGAAGGGTGATCCCTTCGCAAGGCATTTCGAGACAAGGCCGAATAATGCCTCTATCCTCTATGAACCCGAGGATTATGTCTGGAATGACGAGAGATTCTGCAAGAACCGTAAGGATGCACTCGCGGCAAGGCCGATCAATATCTACGAGATACACCTTGGTTCATGGCGCCGCCATCCGGACGGAAATTTCTTCACTTACCGCGAACTGGCGATCGATCTGTCTGATTACTGCAAGAAGATGGGGTATACCCATGTCGAGCTTATGCCGATATTAGAGCATCCTCTCGATGATTCTTGGGGCTATCAGGTAACAGGGTATTATGCAGTTACTTCAAGATTCGGTACGCCTGCTGACTTCAAGTTTATGGTCGATGTTCTGCATCAGAACGGCATCGCAGTTATCCTTGACTGGGTTCCCGCACATTTCCCGAAGAATCTTGAAGGTCTCGTAAGATTCGACGGCACACCTTGTTATGAGTATGCGGATCCCAGGATCGGTGAGCACAGGGAGTGGGGCACATATGTATTTGATTACTCCAAGAACGAGGTCAAATCGTTCCTGATCTCCAATGTTGTATACTGGCTCGATGAGTACCATCTTGACGGTATCCGCGTTGATGCGGTGTCTTCTATGCTCTACAGGGACTACGGAAGACAGCAGTATATCCCGAACAAGTACGGCGGCAACGAGAACCTCGAGGCTATTGAATTCTTCAAGCATCTTAACAGTATTGTCCGCAAGGAATATCCGTATGCGATGCTCATCGCTGAGGAGTCCACAGCTTGGCCGAAGGTATCACATCCTGTCGAGGACGGTGGCCTCGGCTTCACGCATAAGTGGAACATGGGCTGGATGCATGATACCCTCGATTATTTCTCGACAGATTCTTATGCAAGGGCATGGCATCACGATGAGTTCTGTTTCTCCATGATGTATGCTTTCGCAGAGAACTATATCCTGTCGCTTTCACACGACGAGGTCGTTCACGGCAAGCATTCCCTGATAGACAAGATGCCCGGAGATATCTGGCGCAAGTTCGCATCTCTCAGGACCATGATGCTCTATCAGATCAGCCATCCGGGCGCCAAGCTCAACTTCATGGGTTCCGAGTTCGGTCAGTTCATCGAGTGGCGTTTCTATGAGCAGCTCGAGTGGTTCCTTCTGGATTATGAGTCGCACAGGCTTCTCCAGAACTTCAATGCCGAGCTGAACAGATTCTATATCGATCATCCGCAGCTTTGGATCGATGATCACACATGGGCAGGCTTCGAATGGATCGATGCATCCGACACTAAAAATAACGTTTTCATCTACAAGAGATCTTCGCCGAACCCGGAGGAGAATGACATCTATGTCGCTCTCAATATGGTTCCGCAGCCTCTTGAGAATTACGATATGCCGGTCTATGAACTCGGCACATACAAGATCGTTTTCAACACTGACGATATGAGCCACGGCGGATCGGGCTATCCTACGGGAACCGATGCGAACGGCTGTTTCGAAGCTGTTGAAGAGCCGCTGAACGGCAAGCCTTATCATGTTTCGGTCAACCTTCCGCCTCTTGCCGGAATCTATTTCATGAAGGTTAAAGATCCGGCCGTGAAGAAGGCGTCTGCAAAGAAGGCATCGGCTAAGAAGCCTGCAGAGAAGAAGGCTCCGGCAAAGAAGGCTGCACCTAAGAAGCCTGCTGCCAAAAAGGCTGAGCCCAAGAAACCGGCGGCTAAGAAAGAAACCGCCAAGAAGCCGTCAGCAAAGAAAGCTCCTTCCAAGAAGCCGGCGGCAAAGACAACTAAAGTTAACAAAACCAAATAATCAGGGTTGCGGAGGTAATAATTATGGGAAAAACTGAAGTCGTTGCGATGATACTCGCAGGAGGACAGGGATCAAGACTCGG
>CADAOK010000148.1 GCA_902789515.1 Oscillospiraceae bacterium | reverse complement strand
GATACAAGGTAGAGGTCATGGCCTCTTACGGTGTTCTTGACTACGGCTTTACCTTCGCCGGATGAGAATCTGGCGTTATCAACGGGGATCCTGTAGTCTTCACGGAAGAATCCGGGATAGGAGTTAACGAACTGCTCCTTCTGGTACTCGGAACGTCTCTTGTTCAGGTAGTAGTTGACGTTCTCCGTGAATTCCTCACTTCCTCTCAGAGCGATGAGTCCGATAGGACCGACCGGAGCCATCGGGTTATCGCCGTATTGGTCGTAGCGTGAGTAAGATTTCTCGTCAGATGCTGATGTCATAGTGCAGCCTGCCTTTCATATATGTTGTCATTCGTCAAATTCATCGAAAACCTCTCCGATCCTTATCTGGCTGACAAGGTCGGTAAGCCTTGAAGTAGAGTTGATCAGATCGTATACCGATTCGTCCGTGTTAAGCGCATCGATGATGCGGGCAACATAGGCGATCATGTTCGTATCCAGATACCACTCACGGGCAAGAAGCTCCTTGGTGCGGTATATCAGATTGGTGCAGCACACACACTTGATGATACCATTCGCATACGCCTCATCGAAAACCTCCAGCCCGTCCGTAAAAAGGCCGAAGGGGGCAAGACAGAAGATGTTCTTTGCACCGGCGTCATGGAGCTTCTTAGCAGTCCTGATCATAGTAGATCCGGAATTGATCATGTCATCGACAAGAAGGATGTCCTTGCCCGTAACATCATCACCGAGATACCTGAATTCCTTGATGGGATGATCTCCGTTCTGCTTCAAAGTATAGTCACGCTCTCTGTAGAAGATACCGAGAGGGAGGTTAAGATGCGAAGAATAAAAAATAGCCCTCGGGACACCGGTCTCGTCGGGGCTTACAACTATGGTGCTGTCTTTGTCGAGCTTGATGGAGCCGAATCTGGACAACAACGCCTGAGTCATCTTGAACTGACAGCGGGGGAATTCGATGCTCATCGTGGGAACAGCATTCTCGATCCTCTTGTCGTGCGGATCGAAGATGATGAGGTTAGCCACACCGAGCTCCTGGAGCTTCTTGAGCATATCCGCGCAGTCATAGGATTCTCTGTGTGAATCGAGCTTCTCGCGTCTGCCTTCGTATACGAAAGGCATAATGACGTTGATGCGCTTGGCCTTGCCCTTGAGATTGGATACGATCCTGAGAAGATCCATATAGTGATCATCAGGGCTAATCGTATGAAGTCCTTCGGTGAGCTCATATATCATGTTATGTGATAAGACATCAGTGATGATGTAGACGTCATGACCTCTGGCGCTCTCATCGAGAGCGAACTTACCCTCACCGGTCTGGAATCTGACAAGTCTCGAGTCGAGAAGATAGTCAGAACGCGAATAACCGGGATTCTGGAAGTAGGGGGTGCGGCCTTCGGCAACTCTGTTCGCACGCTTCATGGAGAGGACATTCGATACCTCTCTTACAAAGTCTTCATTTGCAGTATGTGAGATAATGCCGATAGGGCCAAAAGGCGCGAGCTTAGCCTGCTTGTAATCCGAATTGATATACAGATCGCTCATTACAAGTGACGTCCTCCTTAACTCGCTATATAAATATTATAAAAGCCTGATTTGAATTCAAATAAGTGGACTGTTCGAAAAATGCACGAAAAGTTAGCCAATTCTTGTTCAATATTTTATAAATTTAGAGTTGAAAGACTTGTTGTCAAAATCCTTTTATGGTTACCTGAGGCTAATCAACTCTGAGATGGCGTCCCTTAGATCGCCGATTCCCTTGCCGTTCAGGGATGAAACGGTGAAGATCTGAGCATCGTCTTTGAAGTCCAGATGCTTGCTTATCTCATTAAGCCTGTTCCTTACCTGCTGTGCGGATAATTTGTCGCACTTGGTAAATACGCAGAAATACGGCATTGAAGTCTGGTTGAAGAATTCGATCATGGCAATATCCTCGTCAGAAGGGTCTCTTCTGATATCCATTAGAAGCAGAGACAGCGTGATATTCCTGCCCGATCTGAAGTAATCATCGCATAATGACGAGAAATCCTTGGTAACGGATTTGGAAGCTCCGGAATATCCGTATCCCGGAAGGTCTGCAAAGAGCAGCTTATTGTCCGTAAGGAAGTAGATTATCTGTTTTGTCTT
>CADAOK010000147.1 GCA_902789515.1 Oscillospiraceae bacterium | reverse complement strand
TTGTTTGTGGAAATGGCACATCAAATACTTTATAATGGAAAAGTTACTGAAATTTGATTTTAGGAGGAAAGACTGATGGAAAATTATTCCGCAGACAAGATTCGCAACATTGCCCTTTTCGGACATATCGGCTCCGGTAAGACAACTCTTGCTGAGGCTATTCTGTTCTATACCAAGGCAATATCACGCCAGGGCCGTATTACGGACGGCAACACGACAATGGACTACGATCCCGAAGAGATCAAGCGCCAGATGTCAGTAAGCCTTTCTGTAGCATGCTGCGAATACAAGGGCAGCAAGATCAACATCATCGACACACCCGGTGACTTCGACTTCCTGGGCGAAGAGATGAGCGGTATCAGAATTGCTGATTCAGGTGTCATCATGATTTCCGCCAAGGGTGGTACTTCCGTCGGATCACAGAAGGCTGTAAGGCTTCTCGACGACAAGAAGGTTCCCTATCTTTTCTTCGTTAACCGTATGGACGAGCCCAACGCTGATTTCGAGGGTGTCGTATCCAGAATGACAGAGCGTTACGGCGATTCCGTTATCCCGCTTTCCTTCCCGATCATGAAGGACGGCAAGATGACAGGTATCGTCGATGTTATGAACCGCAAGGCTTTCTCGATCAACGAGAAGAGCGGCGCTTTCGAGGAGTACGAGCTTCCCGCAGAGTATGTTGACCGCGTAGACGAACTTCAGGACAAGGTCAATGAGGTCGTTGCTGTTGCAGACGAGACTCTCATGGAGAAGTATTTCGCAGGCGAGCCTTTCACAGAGGACGAGTTCCGTCACGGCGTTCACGTCGGTTTCCGTGAAGGCAAGCTCCACCCGATCTACTGTGGTTCAGCATTCATGAACTGGGGTATCGACTTCCTGCTCAACTGCATCGCTAAGGACACACCTCCGGCAGGCAAGAAGCCCGCTCTTACCGCAACTCTTCCGAGCGGCGGCACACAGGAGATCACATGCAAGATCGAAGATCCGATGGCTGCATTCATCTTCAAGACCATCTCCGATCCTTTCGTAGGAAAGATCAGTATCTTCAAGGTCAACGCAGGTACACTCCGTGCGAATTCCACTGTCTATAACGCAACAAAGGGCAGAGAAGAGAAGATCGGCGGACTGTTCTTCCTCCGCGGCAAAGAGCAGATCGCTACTGACAAGGTTACTGCAGGCGATATCGGTGCAGCTTCCAAGCTCGTCGAGGCAGATACTAACGATACGCTCTGCGACCGTTCACGAATCCTCGAGATGCCTAAGATCAAGTTCCCTTCGACATGTCTTTCCAAGAGCATCGTTCCCACAAAGAAGGGCGATGAAGATAAGCTCATGACAGGTCTTGCAAAGCTTTCCGAAGGCGACCGCTGCTTCAGAGTCGAGACCAATGCAGAGACAAAGCAGATGGTCATCTCCGGTATCGGCGATACACAGCTCAATGTCCTCGTATCTCAGCTCAAGAGCAGATATAACATCGACTGCACTCTCGAACCCATGAAGGTTCCTTACAGAGAGACGATCCGCAAGAAGGTCAAGGTTCAGGGCAAGCACAAGAAGCAGTCCGGCGGACACGGCCAGTACGGTGACGTATGGATCGAGTTCGAACCCAACCCCGAGTCCGAAGCACTCGTATTCGAGGAGAAGGTCTTCGGCGGCGCCGTACCTAAGAACTACTTCCCGGCAGTTGAGAAGGGACTCCAGGAATCCGTACAGAGCGGTATCCTCGCAGGCTATCCGGTAGTTAACCTCAAGGCTACTCTCGTAGATGGTTCTTACCACCCCGTAGACTCTTCCGAAATGGCGTTCAAGATCGCTGCAAACCTCGCATTCAAGGCCGGTATGGCTGCAGCAGATGCCATCATCCTCGAGCCGATCTCCAAGGCTGAGATCCATGTGCCTGAGGATAAGCAGGGCGACATCATGGGCGACCTCAACAAGCGCCGCGCAAGGATCGTCGGTATCGATGCAGACGATCAGGGTTCTGTCATCCACTGCGCAGTTCCTTCCGCTGAGATGCTCGACTATGCTACAGACCTTAAGTCCATGACTCAGGGCCGTGGCTGGTTCGTACTGTCTCACGCACGTTATGAACCCGCTCCGAACGACGTTGCAGAGAGAGTTATCGCTGCAGCAAAGGCTGAGCAGGAATAATAACCGAACAACTTAAAAGAAAGGGCTGTCTCGAATGAGGCAGCCCTTATTAATGCTTCATATTTTTGCTCTATCAGAACACCTTGTAGATCGTCGTGTCTTCTTC
>CADAOK010000146.1 GCA_902789515.1 Oscillospiraceae bacterium | reverse complement strand
TACTCGGACGAGTTCCTGGATTCGGTCAAGAGCAAGGGCTGCAAGGCCGTGTTCTACATCGAGTTCGTTCCGGTCACAGACGAAGCCGCAGAGCTCGCACCTGACGAAAACGACCGTGAGTACATGATGGGCAGGATCGACGAGCTCAGAGAGTCGAGACAGGACATGGTATTCGTATCGTTCCCTGGCGACGAGAAGAGTTCGGGCGGGTGCCTCGCTGCAGGAAGAGGCTTCTTCCACATCAATTCGCACGGCGGAGCTGAGCCTTGTCCGTTCTCACCGTATTCGGATATAAGCGTGAAGGACACCTCGCTCAAGGAAGCGCTCAGATCCAATCTGTTCACAGCGCTTAGGGATGGAGACATTCTGGCCGGCGAGCATACCGGCGGATGCGTCCTGTACGAGAAGAGAGACCAGGTAGAGGCTATACTGGCGCAGAAATAACACGTGCATATGTCCCACGCATATACGGTGGCGGGGACTTGGATCCTGATAGGATTTGTTAGCATGGGCGGCACTCTTAGTGCCGTTTTTTTATTCATAAAATGCCTAAAAACGGGGAAATTAATGTATACTTATGCCGTTGACCGATGCGCGTCAAAGACGGGCATCGAATTAGAGGGAAGAAAGTAAGATAAGTTTGAAAATACACAGTAACGACTAATAAATAAGTATGGGGGCATCAAAAGAAAGCCATCGAAAGGTGGCCTGTCAGATAGCATATGCTCAGCATACTTAAGCGGACTCTTCGTCCGTAATAACGTATCCTCGCGACTTCAGCAGATTGAGAGCTTGCTTTTGGGTAAGCGTTCTGACCTCAGTCACCTGATGATCGCTGAGATAACCAGCAGGAGAATAAGGTTCTGCCTTGCTAAGGACGTTCCAGATAGCGGTCAGGAGCATCCTGCAGATCGCGATAATAGCTTTCTTGTGACCACGACGGGCCTTGAGTTTGCGATAGCGTTCCCTGAACTCAGGGTGATGCTTGGACTTGATCAAGGCGTTAGCAACCTGAACAAGCAAAGGTTTGAGATAAACGCCAGCACGAGAGATCCTGGTCGACTTGATCTTCTTTGCACTCTGATCATTGCGAGGACAGCAGCCGGCCCAGGAGACAAGGTGCTTAGCTGTAGGAAAGACCGACATGTCAGCACCGACCTCAGAAAGAATCGCGATCGCAGTCATAGGGTTCGAGTTGAGACCAGGAACAGTGCGAATAAGAGCGAGCTCACTCTCATACGGAGCAGCAAGACGCAGAATATCTTCTTCGACCATACGCTTGTGAGACTCAAGCTGATCGATGTGGCTCATGCATTCGCGAAGCTTGACGGCATGAGCGGGAGACATAGCGCCGTCAACCGCAGCCTGAATTTCTTCAACAGGGGTCTTGCATCTGGAGTCTATAAATGGTTTAACATCAAAGTAGACTCCTGGATTATCCAACATAAATTGGATGATGGAAGATGAAGTTTTGCCGAACACATCCGAGAACACATCATCGAGTTTCAGATTGGAGACAGTCAGGCAGTTGAGAGCGCGGTTCTTCTCGCCGGTGATCATATTGGTCAGTTTGGTGCGGTATCTTACGAGTTCGCGAAGTTCGCGGATATCCGCCGGTGGGATAAAACTGCGCTTTATCATTCCGCACATAAAAAGATCGCATATCCACATGGCGTCTTTGCGATCGGTCTTGTTGCCCTTCTGGGGCTTCGTGTACTTGGGATGAGCGAGCGTAACATCGCAAGTGGTTTCAAGGACGTTGAAGACGGGGATCCAGTACTTGCCGGACGATTCCATGCAGACTTCAGTGCATCCGTACTTGGCAAGCCATTCGGACAGCTGTTTCAGACCTTTGGAGAAGGACGAAAAGCGGGCTTGCTTGTAGTCAACACGGCTGTTGGAATCAGCGATACCGATGCAGGCATAGATCCAGGTCTTATGAACATCCAGACCGCAGCATTTGCTGCGAATGATCTTGAACATGGGTGTTCCTCCTGAAAAGAAAGTATAGAGCAGGCTGACAGTGACTGGTCATCCGGCGAAGATCGAGTCGATTTCGAAAGAGATAAGTTTTCGGGCTACGGTTTGCGCCATTCATTGATGCCTTAACAGATGACCGACACATATAATAATGCGGGGTTGCCGCTATACAGCCCCACCACTCACCTCCACGTGTTCTGTAGTGTGTCAGCGCTGCAGGATAAGATTAGCAGGAGGAAGGAAAAGGCGAAAGACCGCAGGGATATTTTCATGACCCCATTGGTGCCTTTCGCCGGAAAGGCGGACTATAATAATGA
>CADAOK010000145.1 GCA_902789515.1 Oscillospiraceae bacterium | reverse complement strand
GAACTCAGAAAAGAATACGAGAACGTCAGATACAGTAAATGATCGCATGTGAGAGCGGTTTCCGCTACATCGAAGCGCGGAGGACCTAAGCGAGCATATACAATTACTCGATATTAATCGAAATAATCAAACTCCAGATCGCAGATCTTGACCGTATCGCCTTCCTTGACGCCGGCCTTTCTCAAGTCTTCGAATACTCCCTGTTCCTCGAGCGTTCTCTGGAAGAAGTTGGTTGACTCGGTATCCTCGAAGTTCGTGGAGTTGAAGATAGTCTTGATCCAGGCGCCGGTAACTTCATACAGACCGTCGTGGATGACGATATCGTACTTCTTCTCTTCTTCAAAGCTGTAGACTGTCTCGCCTGCTTCTGCCGTATCGTGCAGCACCGTGGGAGGCAGCTTGGATACCATCTCGGTAACCTTTGCAGTCAGCTCTTCGATGCCGATGCGGCCTGCAGCCGAGATAACGAATACATCCTCATAACCCATCTCTTTGACCGCGTTAACGAACTCGTCGATGACTTCCTGAGATACCGCATCGCACTTGTTGGCAGCTACGATCTGCGGACGGGAAGCGAGCTCTGCGTTGAATTCTTCGAGTTCTTTGTTGATCGCCTTGAAATCCTCGAGCGGCTCTCTTCCGTCAGCACCTGACAGATCGACCACGTGGATGAGCAGTCTGGTACGCTCGATGTGACGCAGGAAGTCGTGACCTAAGCCTGCGCCTTCGTGAGCGTTCTCTATGATGCCTGGGATATCGGCGATGACATAAGACATGTCGTAGTTGGATACGACGCCGAGAACGGGCTCGAGCGTTGTGAATGGATAGTCCGCGATCTTGGGCTTGGCACGCGTCATAACGGAAAGGAGCGTGGACTTGCCCGCATTCGGGAAACCTACGAGACCGCAGTCAGCAATGAGTTTGAGCTCGACCGCGAGGTCCTTCTCCTCGCCCGGAAGACCGGGTGTGGCGAACTGCGGCGCCTGCCTTACGGAATTGGCGTAATGCATGTTGCCGAGACCGCCCTTGCCGCCCTTGGCAACAACTATCCTCTGTTTATCTTCCGTAAAATCCGCGATGATCTTGCCTGTGGCAAGGTCCTTGATGACAGTTCCTACCGGGACCCCGATAACGAGATCCTCTCCGTTCCTGCCGTACATCTTGCGGTTGCCGCCCTTGACGCCGTTCTCTGCGACGAACTTGTGCTTGAAGCGGAAGTTCTGCAGGCTCGTAAGGCGCGACGAGGACTCGAAAACGATATTACCGCCGTTGCCGCCGTCACCGCCGTCGGGACCGCCGTTGGTTATGTATTTCTCGGTATGGAAGCTCAAGGCACCGGCACCGCCGTCACCTGCTTTTACGTGGATCTTAGAATGGTCGATAAACATAATTCACCTTAAAAACAAAAGAGCAGCCGTCATTAGTCATGACAGACTGCTCCTTAAGAAACTCTCTTAACGTTTCCCTTAAGCTACGGGATAAACGCTTACCTGCTTCTTATCCTTGCCCTTGCGCTCATACTTGACTGTACCGTCGATAAGAGCGAAGAGGGTATCATCAGAACCGATTCCGACGTTTGTGCCCAAGTCTCTTGGACTGGGACTCACGGCCGTTCTTGGTCGAACCCATTCCCTTCTTATGAGCGAAGAGCTGTAAATTTAACTTAAGCATTTTTACACCTCCGGTGTCTTTGACTTGATAATCTCAATGTACCTGTTGTCTTTGTCGTTATAATCTTTGGCTATCGACATCAGTCCGAGTTCACATGTTCTCATTATGACCTGTGCCCGATCCTTAGTCTCTGCCGAACCGGTCTCCGGAACGAGGATCCTCACATTCAGATCTTCAGTTCCCTCGCCTATGATCCTTGCTACATCATCGGTACTGTATCCGCAGATGTCTTCAAGGGCATTTGCCGCCGTATAACAGAGTATCGAAGCCGCTGCGCAGATTATGTCTCTGCCCGGCTCACCGTATTCGGAATGTCCGCTCATGTAGATCCCACGAATCAGACGATCCTTATCTCTGTCAACGATGACCGTGATCATTAAACGTTGATAGCAGATAGGATACGATAACCTTCTTGTTCTTGCCCTGCTTTACGATCTCGCCTGTAACAGTAGCCTTAAGATCACCAGCCTTAATGCCGTTGTCATCAGAGATTGCAAGGACCTCATCGAAAGTTACCTGTTCACCGGCTTCACCAGCAAGCTTCTCTACGAAGATCTCATCGCCTACAGCGACCTTGTACTGCTTTCCGCCTGTCTTGATAACTGCGTACATAGTGTTTTCCTCCTGTTCTTCCAGTCTCGCTGCTTAACTCGAGGCAGTGCATTTCCCGAAAAAAAGGCACGTTTAGGAGCCCGGCGCATGCGGTCACCCGCGTATATTAACACTTGGGGTATGTCAAAGTCAACACTTTATTTATATTAGAATGCTGCAAATACCAGAAGCGCCATGATGATCCCGTGGACAGCTCCGGTAAGTTCGACATAATCTGATGCACGCTTGATGGGCTGTGACGCAAAGTAAGGGAGCGAAGCAACGGCAATTCCGGCCAGCGAGAACCTCAGAAGAGTGAAATCTTTGACGATAAAAGACATGACAAGTCCCGCTATTGCAGGGATAAGTGTCTCTATGAAGTAGATCGGATTTCCTAGATAGGATCCGGGGCCTTCTCCCGCAAATCTTGATTTCTTGTCGATGATCGCCAGCATGGACACCGTAACGCTGTCAAGAAGGAGGACCATAACGGTAAGGAGCAGGACAGATCCGGTCCTCTCCCTGCGGGTAATGTCCGAGAACAGGAGTGTGACAGCAAATGCGAGAAGGACCTCGACGGCACCTGCCGCAAGGAATTTCCATATGCTGTCCCCTTTGCGCCTCTGGTACTGAATCTTATTCGTAAGGAAGAACCCGATCCTCGCAAAGAACATTCCGATAATGAGCACGCACGGCGTGAATACCACGATATATCTGTTGTAGTAAGCAGCTGCCGGGATCATAGACATGACGATGACCGTCAGTCCGAGCCACAGCGAGACTCCGCCGAAAATGATCATTGCAAGGCTGTCCCTTCCCTTGAGGAGCTTGTCGCCCTTGTCGGGTCTCGGGACGGGAATAAAGAACAGGAACATCAGAAGTCCCGCAAGGCATGCGAAGATGCAGACCATGCGCATGACAAACCATGTGTTGGCAGCCGTGTAAGCTTCGGTCCCGGTATAGGTCAGGCCGAGGTATCCGGCCAGTTCACTCTGGAATGATGAGGAATAGATATAGGATCTGATATCGGTGGCCGATGGGGTCAGAGACAGATATCTGTTCTGGGCCGGAGATACGAATATCCTGGATGACATTGCGCCGCCGTTCGATGCAGGCATACCGTACACGGTATCCACGCCGGAAAGCTTCTCGAACAGCATTTCAGCGCCGCTTAATTCTTCAACGCTGCCGGCCTTGCTGTCGCAGGTAAATATTGCGATATCACAGGCGGGCGTCTTGGGATCAAAGCCGGCAAGAGCAGCATTACCCGGATACTCAGGCATTATCAGGCAGTAGCCGAGAACGTTTGCGGAAGCAGCTGAATTAATGTCAGCCATAACCTTGAACGAATCAGGACCTGCCGCGATCACAACGACTTCATCATCAGAATACCTGGAAGGAATGATGAACTTGCCCTCGTCACCTTTTGACTTGCAGTCATCAGATTCCAGTATGACGCAGTCGAATCCTGCCTGTGCAAGGCTGTATCTCATCGACACATGGGGAAATACTCTCTCATCAACGCCATAGAACAACGCAACCCTGTCAGAATCCGGTAAGCCCGCAGCCGCCATAAAATACAGGACAAAGAGCACGATGACCATGACCGCCGAGAAACCTGCGGCAATCCATGCGGCAACCGGCAGCCTGCGGACTCTCAAAGTCCTCTGCGAGCTGTCATCCGAGCCTTCATGTCTTATCTGTGCTTTGTGTGCCTGGGCTTTTTTCATATATCAGTTCTTTGGGCAAAGTTCATCGCCCAAAGCCCTGATGTCTTCAGGTCCCAGTATCAGGATGATATCTCCTGGAGCGATGAGCTCGTCTATCCTCGCCTTCAGCTGCGCACGGTCCTCGTAGAATTCCGCATCACCGCCGCGTTTATTAATCTCGTCAGCAATATCCTTGCTGGATATCTCGTGTGTGTTGATCTCACGGTCAGAGAATATCTCTGCGAACAGTACCTTCCTGCAAGGCAGAAGGCTCGTCACATAGTCTTCGAACAGTAGCTTTGTCCTGTTGAATGTCAGCGGCTGGAACACCACAAGGATATTGTTGTGAGGCATGTTTGAAGCCGCCTCGATGGTTGCTCTGGCAGCTGTCGGATGGTGCGCATAATC
>CADAOK010000144.1 GCA_902789515.1 Oscillospiraceae bacterium | reverse complement strand
TGGATCGTCCCGAACCTGGCGTTCGGCGCACTGCACATGATCGGCATCTTCGATGACGGCATAATGCTGCTTCTCTGTCTGGCTTATTCCATCTGCGACATGATCTGCATCCTGTTCTTCTGCCCGTTCCAGTCTTTCTTCCTGAAGAACAAGTGCTGCATATCATGCAGGATCTACAACTGGGATTACGCAATGCTCTTCACGCCGCTCTTCTTTGTCGGCGGCATCTACTCCTGGAGCCTTCTGGCATTGGCAATAGCACTGCTCCTCAGATGGGAGATCGCTTTCTACAAACATCCGGAACGTTTCTCAGAGAACACCAACGCTTATCTCGAATGCCGGAACTGCACGGAGAAACTCTGCGCACACAAAACTCAGCTCAAGTCTCTGAGAAAACATGTGGAGAAATATACGGCTGAGAAACTTAACCGCCTCAAGAAATGACGGCTGCCTGCGGTTATTCGTAGAACCTCTTTACCAGTCTCTCTTCAAACTCATCCACACCAAGCGCATGGTCAAAGTAGAAGCCCTGTGCGATCTCGCAGTGATTCTTGCCTAAGATCTCAAGCTGCTGTTTTGTCTCGACGCCTTCGACGACGCACTCAAGGCCGATATCGTGAGCCAGCGATACAAGGTGCTTGAACATCTTGTTTGCAACATTCTCTTCATCATCGTCTTCAGGGACAAAGTTCTTGTCGATCTTAAGCACATTCCACGGTATGTCTCGGATGAGATTAAGCGACGAATACCCCACACCGAAGTCATCGACAGCAGTCTTGACGCCCTGCGCCTCCAGTGAGCAGACGACACGCTTCAGGTCATTGAACGTAACATCCGTCGTGGTCTCCGTAAGCTCGATCTCGATAAGCTCATGCGGGACATTGTTCTTGTCGATCACGGCAATAATATGGTCGGTAAGATCCATATCGATGAGATGCATCCTCGAGAAGTTTACCGACACACGCACCGGATCGCGGCCCTCTTCGAGCCATCTGACGATATCGTGGCAAACATGATCGAGCACATAGAAATCCAGATCCGCCACATAAGTATTCATCTCAAGGATCGGGATGAACTCGTTCGGCGGAATTATCATGTCATCCTTCATCCAGCGGCAGAGCGCTTCCGCGCCGACTATCTTCTTAGTCTCGATATCGACTTTGGGCTGATAGTATATCTGGAACTCGTTATTCTTCAGTGCTCCGGGGAATGCCGTCTGCACCTTCTTTATACGTTCATACTCGGTCTTCATCTTATCGCCGTAGGCAACGATGCTCTCGCCGGTGTGGCGTTTCGCGACCTTGCCGGCAAGATTGATCTTGTCCATGATGTCCCCGTAGGACTTCATCATGTACGGGTTCGGAAGCATGTATACACCTGCCGCGACAGAGATATTCACGCGCTGGTCTCCGGCGTCGTCGTACGCGATGGGAACGCCTTTGAAGATCTCGAAAACCTCATCCTGCTTCTCCCTGCCGAAGATACCTATGAACTTGTCTCCGCCGAGCCTTATGATGATGCCGGTATCGCCGATGGTATCGCTGATCAGCTCATAATACTTGCGCATTACGATATCACCGTTCTCTCTTCCAATCTCCTGGTTGACGATGGTAAAGTTGTGGAGGTCGATGTTGAACGCGATCTTGCCGCCAAGTTTGTTCTCGTTGTTGGTGATATCCATGTATCTTCCGAAAGCACGGAAGTTGCGGAAGCCCTGAACATCGAAGAATCCGAATTCCTCGAGTTTCTTGATGAGGCGTCTTCTGCTGACGAAGCCGATTATTATCCTTAACATGGTATCAAGCTGCCGGATGTCTTCATCATCGAGAGGTTCGTCTTCGGAACATACATACAGCGTTCCTATGACGACTGCCTTTGTCTCGGAGAGGATCCTGAGTCTTATCAGGACCTTATCGCCCTTGCCGTTATCGAAATCGCAGAATGAATCACCCATTCCGCGCTGTTCCATCATCGGGGTGTTGTAGAATTCGGTAACGCCCTTGGCAAGCCTGTAATCCTTGCAGATAGCAGAGATGATATCCACATAGGAATCATGGTCGAACGGTTCCGCATGGGTAATACGGATCAAACAATCCACGTATGAAGTGTATTTCTTATAATCAACACAACTCATATTGATCACCTCCCGGCTCAATACAACGTTATATGTATCCGTATACGACCATTATAGACACCCCCGGCGGGCACTTTCAATCAAATAACCAAAAACTAACAGAAGGTTTACTTTTGAGGCTCGGGTTTCTTATATCCGGCGAGTCTGGCGATCAGCGGCGCCACAAGAATCGAGATCACATAGCTGATAAGAAGCGTCGGCAGGAACAGTTTGA
>CADAOK010000143.1 GCA_902789515.1 Oscillospiraceae bacterium | reverse complement strand
ATACTGTACTTGTGGCAACGCACGATCCGGAGCTCATAGAGCTTTCCTGCGACTATGTGCTGTGCATAGAGAACGGCAAACTCGGGTACATGAAGAAGGTGTAACAATGTTAAAGACTGTCATCCTAGGACTTCTGATCCCTTTTATCGGTACTTCCGCAGGCGCGGCCTGTGTTTTCTTCCTCAAGAAGGATCTTAAGGACGGGATTCGGCGGGCTTTAACCGGGTTTGCCGCAGGAGTCATGGTCGCAGCTTCAATATGGAGTCTTATAGTCCCTGCAATCGAGCAGTCTTCGGATAAGGGGCAGCTTGCCTTTCTACCTGCTTTCGCGGGATTTTGGCTGGGAATCTTGTTCTTACTTCTATTAGATCATGTAATTCCGCACCTTCACGCGGGTATAAACCAGGTCGAAGGCCCGAAGAGCAAGCTTAAGCGTACCGCGATGTTGGTCCTGGCCGTAACTCTCCATAACATTCCTGAAGGAATGGCTGTCGGAGTCGTATATGCGGGACTCATGAGCGGGACCGGCAATATTACGGCCGGAGCGGCAATGGCTCTTGCAATAGGTATTGCGATCCAGAACTTCCCGGAAGGCGCGATCATCTCGATGCCTCTTTATTCGGAAGGCAAGAGCAAGCCCAAATCGTTTGTTCTCGGAGTGTTGTCCGGTGCGGTGGAACCTGTTTTCGGCGGGCTGACGGTGCTTATTGCGGCACTTGTGGTTCCTGCAATGCCGTATCTGCTGTCTTTCGCGGCCGGAGCGATGCTGTATGTCGTTGTTGAAGAATTGATCCCCGAGATGAGCCAGGGTAAGCATACTAATGTCGGTGTCGTGTCTTTCGCGGTTGGATTCAGCCTGATGATGGCGCTGGATGTGGCACTCGGATAAACTGTTTCAAATTACCTATTTTCACAACCAACAACTTCAACGCAGTATTCAAGATCGATGTGGATAAGAGGCTTCTTTCCATTATCGACGAGTTCAAGTCTGCTACCTGGAGAGAAGCGATCAAGTAAAGCAAAGATTGCCTGCGCATGCTCTGACAGATATAATCTAGATTAGAAAATCCGGAAAGCGAGCAGGAAGAATGGATCAGAACAACATTAGAGAAGAGATAGGCGGTATCGTCAATAAGATAATCGCTGATTATAACGGCGGAAAGAATATTGATGCAGTCGATATATTCAACAAGCCGGACCGTAATGAAGTCATAGACATCGTCAACAATCTGTTCTCTGTAGTATATCCCGGTTACTTCAAGGACCGTTCATACAAGAGCTACAATCCCGAGAACGGGGTTGCGGTAATAACGGAAGACATCTTCTACCGTCTCAACAAGCAGGTCAGCCTTGCTCTTGATTTCTGCAAGACCAGGGATCAGATGTGCGAGGAGGAGAGGAAAGAAGAGAGCTACCGTGTATGCAAAGCCTTTTTTGAGAAGATACCGGCGATAAGAGAGTTTCTTGAGACCGATCTTCTTGCGACGCTCGACGGCGACCCTGCGGCAAAGAGTTTCGAAGAGATCATCCTTGCGTATCCGGGGTTCATCGCCATCACGATATACAGACTTGCACATGAGCTCTATCTGCTCGATGTACCTGTTATCCCGAGACTTATGACTGAGTATGCGCACTCCAAGACGGGAATCGACATCCATCCCGGTGCGACGATCGGCAAGAGCTTTTTCATCGATCACGGCACGGGTATAGTTGTCGGTGAGACTTCAGTTATAGGCGAGAACGTTAAGATCTATCAGGGCGTTACCATCGGCGCGCTTTCTACCAGAGGCGGACAGAAGCTCTCCGGCAAGAAGCGACATCCGACCATTGAAGACAATGTAGTCATCTATGCGGGTGCTTCCATCCTTGGCGGCGATACCATTATCGGAAAGAATTCCGTTATCGGAGGCAACACCTTCATAACCAGTTCGGTTCCGGCTGATACGAGAGTCAGCATCAAGAATCCCGAGATGGAATACCGTTCTGCCGGCGGCAAAGAGCCCGTCAAGGAAGAGATCAAGCAGAGCGACGAGTGGTTCTACATCATCTAAGCCGTCAGCGACTTCAGGATATCTATATATTCTGATGTCAGGGGCGACGGATCGATCGATGTGGGAAGGATGTAACCTATCTCCATGTAATCGTCGACCTTGAGCTTCTTGGCGATGATTCAGTCCGTACTAAGGCGGTCCACCATCGCTGCAATGGACCCCCTGTTGAACTCGCAGAACCTTCGGAACTGATACTGCAGGTCGCTCGACATGCCGCTTCTCATCCAGTCGATCGCCTGACCGAACACCAGACACTTGTAGAAGTGTATGACGATCTCCTTGTCCTCTTCCGCGATATGCCTGTCTCT
>CADAOK010000142.1 GCA_902789515.1 Oscillospiraceae bacterium | reverse complement strand
GAGCTCTTCCTTACGATGGTTACAAAGAACGGCGTCATCAAGAAGACTGCCATCTCCAAGTATGCGAACATCAACAGGAACGGACTCATCGCGACCAGGATCCGTGAGGGAGACAGCGTTGTTGCGGTACAGCTTACAAAGGCAGGACAGGAAGTCATCGTTGTTTCCGCAAGCGGCAAGGCAATAAGATTCAATTCCGACGATGCCCGCGACATGGGAAGAACGGCTTCCGGTGTCCGCGCAATGAGACTTGAGGAAGGCGACGAAGTCGTAGGCATGGAGCCTGTCGATCCCGCCAAGGAGATCCTTGTTATCTCCGAGATGGGTTACGGCAAGAGATCCAAGATCGATGATTACAGAAGCCAGACAAGAGGCGGTAAGGGTATCATCACATACAAGGTTAACGAGAAGACGGGAAGACTCGTCGGCACCGTTTCCGTTACGGACGATAACGACCTGCTCATCATCACGAGCCAGGGTGTCATCATCAGAGTATCCGCTTCCGAGATCCCGACACTCTCGAGAGCTACATCAGGCGTAAGGCTCATGAAGTCCAAGACTGCGCAGATCGTTGATTTCGCGCTGACAGACCATGAGGAAGAAGGACCTGAAGAGGCCGAGTCGGCCGAAGGCGCAGAAGCAGACGGGAATGCTGAAGCTCCCGCTGAAGGCGAGACTCCTGCAGAAGGCGATAAGGGTGAGGGCGAAGTCTGATGAGAACAGGTGCATTCCGGACGATTAGAAGAGCAATGGCATTTACGCTGGCGGCAGTTATTACCGCCGGTGCTGCCCTTTTTACCGGAATCACTGCAGTATCTGCAGATATAGGCCAGCCGGACATTACAGTCCCGCCCCTTACGGATGTTCATTGCGCTTCCTACTGCGTATATGACAAGACGACCGACATGATAGTCATCAGCCAGAACCTTGATGACCAGATCTATCCTGCATCGCAGACTAAGATAATGACCTGCATGCTGAGCCTTGAGATACTCGATCTCGATGCGCAGCTTACAACATCTGAAGAGGCGATGAGCCACATAGAAGAAGGTTCGACCGTCATGGGTCTCAAGGTAGGCGAGAAGGTAAAGGTATCAGAACTCCTTTACGGACTCATGCTCCCTTCGGGCAACGATGCGGCTTATGTTCTTGCGGAAGGATGCACCGAGGCATTCTTCGAGAAATATCCCGAGGGCGGGGATGCCGTTAATGAAGACGGAGTTAACGCACAGTATCTGATCGACACATTGGGCGACTCCAAGGAGAATATCCTGGCTAACCGCAAGATCGAGGCCTTCGCGGCTCTCATGAACCTCAGGGCAGAGACTCTGGGATGCACGGGAACACACTTTGTGAATCCCTGCGGACTTCATGATGACAACCACTACACGACTGCACACGATCTGTGCCTTATCATGAGCGCCGCAACCAACAACAAGGATTTCAACATCCTCATAAGCTCAGAGACTCATGTCTTCCAGGCGACAAGCCTGCACAAGGCAGATGCCTGGAACTATGTAAAGAACACAAACAATCTCCTGTTCGATCCGTGGCTCGCATCACACACCGCGAACGGAACGGACTCTCATGTATCTGCCATCATCGGCGGCAAGACCGGAACGACCGACAGTGCCGGCAAGGGATGCACGCTCTATGTGGTATGCGAGAACGGCCATGAGCTCATGGTATCCATGTGCGGCGTACCGAAGGATTACTACTTCTACACGACAATGTATCTGGCATCGATCACCGCATACGGAAGTCTTGCGTGCTGGGAGAACGATCCCGTATCCGTGGTTCCGGGTACCACCGGCGATTACAGATACATCAATGCTCCCGAGAATGAACAGCCTGTGCTTAATGTGGTCAACTTCCCGGGTGATGCACCGTATATGCCGGCGGTCGATACGACACCTGCAATAACCGATGCGGCAGGACAGCCTGTTCAGCCGGAGGGAGGTACACCAGCTCCCGTCCAGGAATCGCCCATCGTGCTGTTTGTCAAGGCGAATAAAGAAGTATCTATAGTCATCGGTCTGATCATGCTTACTATAATAGTTATCAATATAGTATTAGTGGTCAGGATCCACCGTCTTAAGAACGCCGGAAAGAGGCATGCAAAAAAGCATTCCGGAAGCGGTAACGGGCTGTTCTGAAATTTAGTCAGATAAAGGGTTTTAGCCCCTTTGAAAAAAAGTCTGAAAATCCTCAAAAAACTCCTTGACTTAATAAGAATCCTGTCGTATTATTTACGAGCACTTTGCGGCAAGACCACTTCGAAATGTGCTCAAAACCGCGTAAGGCACGCACCTTGAAAATTGAATAGAATGCAAGAACTTGAAGTAATAACGGACCTTTTCAATTCTAAGAATTGAGTTTAAAA
>CADAOK010000141.1 GCA_902789515.1 Oscillospiraceae bacterium | reverse complement strand
ATCCCAGGGTGCGCATAACAGAGTGGACTGAAGGCGGAGAATTCAATTACTCGAGGCTCAATAATTACGGGGCCAAGAGCGCTGACGGAGATTACTATGTCCTCCTCAATAACGATACGGAAGTTATCACGGATGATTGGATAGAAGAGATGCTCGGGCTGGCTCAGAGGCAGGACGTAGGACCTGTCGGCTGTATGCTCAGATATCCCGATGACTCCATACAGCATGCCGGAATCTTCCTTAACGGCGGCCAGACCATGCATAACGGCCTGTTTGAGAGCAGTCTGGCACCGGGCTATCATGGCTTGAACAGGAGCATCTCCGATGCATCTGCGGTAACAGGCGCCTGCATGATGATCCGCAAGGATGTCTGGGATAAGATGGGCGGACTTAACGAAGACTATAAGATCGCATATAACGATATAGACTTCTGCCTCAGAGCGCAAGAAGCGGGATACCGCACGGTATTTACCCCGTTTGCATCTCTCTATCACTATGAGGGCAGGAGCCGCGGATTCAGAAGACTGGAACAGAGCGATATAGAGCGCGAGGACCGGGAGAGGATAAAGCTCCTGGCAGATCACCCCGTTACGGCACTGAAAGAACGCTACAGAAGTGCGCACTACACCTTCGACGGCTACTATTGCGAATACATCGAAACGGAAAAAGACAAGACGCTCGCAGGCCTTCTGTCAGATTACAGGGAACTTCCGCTGTATATCGATGTGAGCCTTCCCGCTCAGGTCGTAAGACAGCTTTATTATGCCTATACCGTAATACTGGAGAAGTCTGAAGGCATCAGTCTTGCAGGCTTGGAAAGCTTTGATGCAGATAAGACAGACGGTCTTATCGCAGTAAGCAAAGACAAGTTCATCAGTGAGGATATGAGCGGAACCATCGTGGCTGCGGTCGACGATATTGTTATCATTGGCTTCGGCGACAAGGTAAAGAGTTGTGTTTCCGATGCCGGTGACTTCTCCACTACCTCGCACAGATTCATCGGCTCAGGCTTCCATCCTGCCGAGAGCAACGGGGTGTGCTGGTCTTCAGACGCTAAGACCGAGATAAGGATATCCGGTCTGGACAAGTGTTCTTACAAGCTTACATTGCTTCACGGGTACAGCATCCCGCTCAAGGAACTCGGAAGACAGGACCTTGCGATGAGTATCGAAGTGAACGGTTCTCCTATTACTGACATTAAGATCGATGAGACTAACAACGAACAGGATATATCATTCGTTGTGCTGTCAGATGTCCTGACCGGAATGAGCGAGACGATAACCATTACTTCGGACACATGGAGTCCCGCGGACTACGGTTCACAGGATAAAAGGACGCTCGGGTTCTCCTGCAGCGGCATAAGAGCCTCGAAACTTAACGAATAAGGGCATCCATGCTATAATATCTCGTTATTCTTTATTAAGAAGTAAGAAATATGATCAGGAAGAGATACATAATTACAGTTCTGCTGATAGTCTTTGCCGTTGCCGTAAACATCGGCCTCTTTATGAGGAAGACGGATTATTCCAAATACCTTATTAAGATAGAAGCAGATGTCACTTCAGATTCTATGGCTGATGCCCAGCTGTTCTATATCAATGACAGCAGCATGGTCTTTGGGGAGAACCAGTCAGTCGCAGCTGCTTACACTGCCGCGGGTGCTATGGAAACTCTCACATTCGAAGTGCCCGGTGATACCGAGTGGATCAGATTCGATCCCGCACGCGAACCGGGCGTTAAGATGTCGATCGACAGCATCCGTATCACTTATAACGGCGATGTCATCAGCACTTATTCCGCAGACGACGGGGAACTTAAAGATATCAATCCTGCTGAAGACGGCAGTATTGTAACAACGAGCAATGATGCGTATCTGATATTCACCGTGGATACAGCTTCAGTGTCTTCCGTTATACAGGGCCGCATCGGGATGATACAGCTCGCGCTGAACATAATTGAGTGCGTTGTCGTTGACTTTATAGTGCTCCTTCTGATAATCAAGTGGGAAGCTTTAAAGCCTGTTCCGAGAGAGATCTGGTATAACAGGAAGCTGACGATGAATCTTGCCAGGAATGACTTTAAGAACAGGTTCTCTGGTTCTTATCTTGGTACCGTATGGGCTTTCGTCCAGCCGATCGTTACGATCCTGCTGTTCTGGTTTGTTTTCGAGAAGGGGCTTCATGCAGGTCCCCAGGGGCTCCGTGACGGTATCCCGGTCCCGTTCGTGCTCTGGCTTACAAGCGGACTCGTGCCCTGGTTCTTTTTCCAGGATGCGCTTATCTCAGGAACCAACACTCTCTATGAGTATGCATTCCTCGTGAAGAAGGTCGTCTTCAACATAAGCATCCTTCCTGCCGTAAAGGTCATATCCAACCTTTTCGTGCATATCGCTTTTGTCGGCTTTATGTTCATCATATTCACATTGATGGGTCT
>CADAOK010000140.1:7663-10899 GCA_902789515.1 Oscillospiraceae bacterium | reverse complement strand
CATTCTTCTCAGTATCCATCATCCAACTCCTTTCCCTAATCAAACGGCAAATCTTCCAAGATAGAGTATATGCCCGGAGGTGGGAGAATAAATGGACATTTCGGGGCTTGACTAACAGAATGGGCGCAGTTGCCCCCACCCGAAAGCAAAGACAATTAACTAATGCGGGATTATCCCCTCAACCCGAGTTTGGAATAACGGTACTTGACTGCCGACGTCTCCATCAGCTCTTCGTATTTGACTTCGAAAATCTTGCCTCCGACGGGGTTGGTTCCTACCTGGCGGAAACCGAGCTTCTCGACGAAGCTCTGAAGCATATCGGAGTATACGGATATCGCAATGGAAGACAGGTTAATGTTCTTCTTTTTCCAGTATGCGAGATGCTCGAACAGCCAGTCGAAAGCCAGATAGTAATTGGAATAGCCCTCGTATTCCGGGGATATTCCTATCATGGCTATATAGGCCGGGAAAACACCGCCGAAACCGTAGACCTCGATCATGTCATCCCTGATGATGCTCTCGCCGCTCACGAGGCTTTCGTACGCATCTTTCTTGACCGGATATATATCACAGTAACCGATGATCACATCGTCTTTTACAAGGCACGCAGAAGTCTCATACTCCATGCACTCGATGGCGTGGCGCCAGTCATCCAGAGTCCCCTCCATCTCTTCGTTCATCTTGAACTTCTCGGGCGGAATGCACAGATAATCTATCTCAATCTGGCGCATTGCAATGTAATCGACGGATACGCCTTCAGCGAGAAGATCCTCGAGAGGCTTCATGTATGTTCCCTTGTTCTTTACTTCAGCCGCAGCCTCGGGCTCGGTCTGTTTCTTATCTTCAATAATGCTCGATATCCCGCCGATCTTTTTCTTGTAGTCTTCCCCGCGGAGATCCACAAACTGGGAGACTCCGAGATAGTACTTGAGGTCATCGTTAAGAACGACATCTTCGAACTTGAGCGGAATGATGGTCTTGTTTCTGGAGACGGCAGCATTGATCTCGCGCAGGACCTGGTGGGAATCAGCAGAAGCCTGCGTTAGCACAAGGATGAATGTGTTGCACTTCTGGATGGCTTTGATTACCTCGCCGGCATATCCGCGTCCGGCCGCAACATCTCTCGGGGCAAAGAAACACTGATTGCCCTTTTTCTCGAGTTCAGTCATTACATTCTTTGCAATCTTCACATCCTTGGAAGAATAGGATATGAAAACGTACTCATTCTTCAGATCGATCGTGTCAGCCATTGTGCTTCCTCTCCATTATCTTAGAACCGTGTTCTGACATGCAGACCACTTCAAACCCGAGACTCGTAAGGAGCCTCTCTCCCGAATCTGTTACCGCATCCGCAACGATGCGTTCGATATTGATGCCCGCTGCATCTATACTTCTGAGCAGTTCTATAAGCGTGTTAAGAAGCATGCCGGCAATTCCTTTGCCGCGGTGATCCGGATGAACGCATATCGAAGAGAAATAGACACTGTAGTCTTTCCCCTCTTCGTACTCCAGGATATCTTCCGCACAGATAATGGTATCGACCGACTTGCCGCTTCTCATAAGGTCATATATCTTCCCGGTTACCGGCGAGAAATTAATATAGCCGACAACACTTCCCTCATCATCGACCGCCATGATATAGATATAGGGATTCTTCCTGTGATAGCCGGCGCACTGCTCCCAGTCCAGATGATAGATGTCGTCATAGCACATATAGTCTATATCCAGAGCGTCCCGGATATTCTGCTGGGTGATCTCCTTGCCGTATATGACATGGTAACCGCTCACAGTATCCCTGACAAAGCCTTCCGGAAGACTGATCATATCGTCGTACATTATCCGCTCCTGAACCATAATAATCCTTACATATTATATTCGATTTAAGAGACATTGGTATAATTTCGGCATTTGATTGGTGGTATTATTTCAGTATCAAAAACAAATCAGGCGGCATTCAGAACGCATGAACGATAGCATAATCACTACCGATAACAGCAATATAGCAGAGCTCAGATCGCAGTATCCTGACGGGCTTCATTTTGTCGTAGGAGACACGCACGGCGAGTGGAAGACGCTCGAGAAGCTCATGGACAATATCCTTTTCGATCCCGCCAAGGATCATGTGTATTTTGTGGGCGACTATAATGACGGCGGGAACGTAAAACTCCTGCTGACTTATATATCGAGATACTATGCCGCAGATTACAATGCTCCGGGATTCCATCTGATACGGGGAAATCACGAGCTGTACGAACTGTATCCCGAGTACGCTCTCGAGAACCTTCCTGAGATGGTCTCTCCAGTGTTCGACTGCATCAATCAGGATATTAAGACTCATCCTGAACGGAACACATCCGCATATAAGCTGGATGAATACTCTATGCGCGCTGATGCCCCGTTCAGGCAGATCATCTGGTCACAGCGGGGATTGTACTCTCAGAGGTCGTATTGGCATGTGTGGCCTTCAGGGGACAAACTGCTTGAGAACCACGCCTGCATTATCCATGGTCATACTCCCTACCCGTACTTCATTGGGCGCGGTTATTTCTCGTATGGTGACAATAATCTGTTCTGGGAAAACCAGCACATTTTCTTCAGCGAGGATCTGCAGGGCTTTGATATCGATTCCAACATCAAGGGGGTTCACTGGAACGGGCAGACGTACCGCGGCCTTACCTGCATCTGCCTTGAAGTTCTGGATGAGATTGCCAAAGCGGGCGGAGGAATGCTTACTACTGACGGGATACGCAATTCGCAGAACTTCGTTTTCTATGCGGAACTTGCACATTCCCTGCCTATAGGTGTTCATGGTCCTCGATGCCTCGCCTGCAATGAGTTTTATTACGGCTGATAATCATCAGTTCGCACTGATCAAATAGCGAGGTATTCATGCATGAGCGATTCACCATTCCTGTACGAAACACGCGGGGGCGCCGCGCCGGACGGCAATAAGCCGAAGGTTTACTTCTCATGCCACCCGGATGATTTCGACAGATACTTCAGGCGTGTGTGCGATGACATTTTCGCAACGCAGGACTGTGTGATCTTCTATAAGGAGGACATGAACGCACGCCTGGAGGACGAGAACACCCTGTTCGATCTCGGGAGGATGGACCTGTTCGTGTTCCCCGTCACGCTCAAGCTGCTGAACACGGAGAACCGCTCGATAGATTTTGACCTGAAGTTCGCACGCGAGCACCGCATCCCGATCCTGCCGCTGCTTATGGAACGCGGCA
>CADAOK010000140.1:7256-7645 GCA_902789515.1 Oscillospiraceae bacterium | reverse complement strand
GAACTGCAGTACCTCAAGCCCTTCGACGATGACAAGACTTCGATCGATTACAAGGAGAAACTCAAGAAACATCTCGAAGCCGTACTGATCAGCGACGAGCTGATGCAGAACATCAAAGGCGCGTTTGACGCATACATATTCCTGAGCTACAGGAAGAAGGACAGAAGATATGCCAACGAGCTGATGCGGATGATCCACAGGAACAGCGAATGTGAAGACATAGCCATCTGGTTTGACGAGTTCCTTGTGCCGGGCGAGAGTTTCCGCACGGGGATCGGAAAGATAATCGAAGACAGCCGGCTGTTCGCGCTACTGGTAACGCCGCAGCTCCTCGAGCGGCTCGAAAACGGCGCTCCGAACTTCATCATGGCCGAGGAGTACCCGACCGC
>CADAOK010000140.1:2570-7209 GCA_902789515.1 Oscillospiraceae bacterium | reverse complement strand
GCTCTCGAAGGGATTACGATACCTGAGAACAATGATGACCCGCAGCACAATTACCTGATCGGCCTCGCCTACCTTAAGGGCATCGATGTCGAGATCGATACTGAGCGCGGCCTGCGCCTGATAACAAAAGCTGCCGAAGCCGGATTCCCCCACGCAATGGTTAAGCTCTACAACATGTACAGGACCGGAGACAGCGTGCAGCTGGACTATTCCAAGGCACTTTACTGGAGCGAGAAACTCTATGCGTTCGCCGTTGCGAATTGGGACGAGACTGATATGGACAGGCTGAACAGTCTGTACTATCTGGCAGATGCATGCTTTATGTGCGCACAATATGAGCGGAGCCTCGATCTGTTCAAGGAATGCTATGAGGTCAGGAGTAAAGCCCTCGGGCCTGACAATGCGGACACAATAACGATGCTGTTCTGGCAGGCCACCTGTTATGACTGTTCCGGTCAGGTAATGAAAGCTCTGGATATGTACCGCGACTGTTATGAGCGGTATTCGGAAGCCTTTGGCGATGATGATATCCGCACATTGGAAGTGTATGGTTACTGGTCTGCAAATTACAGTCAGCACAGTGATTACAAGAAGGGACTCGAATTATGTGAGGATTGCTACAACCGATGTATCGCCAAGCTGGGCACCAAACATGTCGTCTCACTGGATGCCCTGAACAATCTGGCGCTGGCGTACAGGAATGCCGGCGATTACAAACTGAGTCTCGACCTATTCCTGGAAGACTACAAGCTCAGCAAGGAAGTCTTGGGCGAGGATAATGACATCGTTACCATGATGGTGCTGATCAATCTGGCGACTGCGTATAATCTTGCGGGACAATACCAGGAAGCTCTTCGCGCCGGAACAGAGTGCTATGAGACCTATCTGCGTCTGCTCGGTCCCGACCATCCGAGAACGCTCCTCGCTATGGACAACCTGGCTTGTATTTACAGATCCTGCGGTAACACACAAAAGGCTCTGGAACTCCATAAGGAATGCTATGAACGCAGGAAGGAAGTGCTGGGCGAGATCCATCCCGATACGCTGACTTCTTTGCAGAACCTGGCGGGAGCTTACGGGGAAAGCGGCGAGTATGACACTGCGCTCAACCTGTATGTGCAAAGCTACAGTAATTTGGTGGAATCGCTCGAGGAAGAGCATCCCTATTCGATCAATGCGCTTGGCGATCTGGCAAAGCTCTACTACTATACCGGGGATTATCAGAAGGCTCTTGAACTGACTGAGAAGTTCCAAGCCCTATGCAAAAAGCATTTCGGCGACGAACACCCCTCCACTTTAACGGCGGTAAATAACCTTGCACTTATATATGATGCCATGGGCAATAAGCAGCTGAGTTTTACCCTTTACGAAGAGTGTTATGAAACGAACATGCGCGTTCACGGGGAAGAACATCCTGACACTTTAAGAGCATTGAGCAATCTCGGGCAGGCATATATAGAGAAAGCTGAATTTGATAAAGGCACGGAACTGATCAAGCAGTGTTATTCTCTCAGGAAAGAAACACTCGGCGAGAAACATCCTGACACGATCCGTTCGATGAACACCCTGGCTCTCTGCTTCAGTCTCAATAAGGAGATAAAGAAAGCAATAGATCTTGCACGGGAAAGCTATAGTCTGAGCTGTGAAGTCTTCGGAGAGAGGCACCCTGACACACTGTTTGCCCTGTCCAATCTGGCTGAGTTCCTTACTGAAGCCGAAGAATATGATGAAGCTCTGGAACTTAATGATAAGTGTTATAAGTTAAGGGTCGAAGTCCTCGGCAAAGACCACCATGACACGATCGAGAGCCTGAATAATCTGGCGCGTGTATATCAGGAGACTGAGCCGGAAAAGAGCGTCGATATGTTCAGGCAGTGTTATGAGACCTACCGTGACACCCTTGGTCCGGGACATCCCGATACCCTGCAGGAATTATCTAATCTCGGATTTGCTTATTGTTATCTCAAGGATTATGACAGCGCGCTCGACATATTCAAGGAGTGCTACGGTCTTTATGAGACATACTTTGGCTGGGATGATCCTTCAACACAGGAAAGCCTGCAACTTCTCGCATCAACACACATGTTGGCCTGCAAAAGAAAACTCGGCAAGGATGACCCGAGGACCGAACTGGCATTTCTGTGGCTGGAGTCCTGCTATGAGAGCGGAGATGCGGACGGAGAAGAATAATCCTTACTCCACCACATTTACCTGAGTGTCAAAGCTGTAGAAGCCCGCACGGTGGTCCAGCGATCCCTTGATCGTCTTGACTCCCAGGCCGCCGGTAAATTTAGCCTTGTAGACGATCGTGCACTTGGCTCCTGGTCCGTACAATCCGGTGTTGAAACCGTCCTTATCGATGATGTCCTTCATCTTCAGGCCGTCCGGATTTGCACCGTTTGTCATGACCGTTGTGTCAGGTATAAGTTCCATTCCTTCAGGGAACGAATCGTAGAACCAGGTGTTCCTGATATCGATATCTCCTGCGTTGGTAAATTCCGTTTTTACCATGAACTCCTCGCCGACCTTGACGTTGCTGACGGGATGTCCGCCGTCTGCCGAGAGTATAGTCTTCTTGTATTCGATACGTGCGCAGTCCTCGCTCGTCCTTATCTTGAAAACGATCCTGCCCGCGAACGGGTCTCCTGCCGGAACGGACGGAACCGTGCCCGACTTGTGGAAGTCCGTGATGTATACGCCTTCGTTGGAGAACAGGGATGTCGCGAGGACTCGAGTTTTCGAGTCGCGGTCCCTGACGAAGAGCCCGGATGCCGGTACGAACTTGATGAAGATCGGCCTGTCGCAGCAGAGCGTGATGCTGTCCCAGACGGCATTCGGCTGGGCGGTGGTCGAACCGATCAGCGCCACCACTTCCCCGATCTTGCTCGGGCGTACCATGTCCGGGAGCTTGATGGATGCGCGGACACTGTTGGCTATGCCGACGCCGGTCTGGTTGAGATCGTATGCCGCGTTGTTGAGGACCAGGACCTCGAATTCATATTCCTGATCAGGCTTGAGGAACAAACGCATGCACGGATCGAACGTCTCGGAGCCGGGTGTCTTTACCCTGAGGAAACGTTCCAGGTTGCCGAACTTCGGGTGGTTCTTGACCGAATTGAACATCGGTTTGACGATGAGCTCGTCCTTGGTGTAGATGCGGCGTTTCGGGCCGAACCCGCTCGAGCAGTATGAATCCGTGCTAATCTCCTTGATGACGTCTTCCTTGCAGATAACATCAACGAGATGGTAGACATACCCGTTCGTGCATTCATACGGAGCCAGATGTTTGGACTGGTTGAGTTTGGCCTCGAGTTCCTCGGGGAGCTTGACGTCCTTCTCCAGCATTACCGGTATGATGGTCTTGCCGCCTTCGATCGCCATCTCCAGTTCCGTTGTGCAGTACACCGATTCGATGTACGCGGCGGAAATGAAAGCGAACACGACGGAGCTGTTCTTGAACACTTCCAGGATCAGGTTGTCCCAGTGATCCCCACACTCCTCAATATCCGCGTTAAACCAGAGATTGACCCTCTTGTTCTGAAGCGCATCGGCAAACTCGGACACTAGGACCTTGTCCTGATGCGCATAGTTCATAAATGCATAGTTTTCCATTACTAACCTCTATCTTCCAAACTATCCCTTGTCAGTCTATTATAACCGATTTCTCGAAAGCGTCTCTGATCCCTTCCGTCAGCGTCAGGCCGTCGTACGATTTGATTCCATCAGTAAGGTCGTCATAAACGACAAGATCCTCATGGACCATTGCCGACACACGGAGCTGTCTGCGCTGTTCCTTCAGACCATCTTTCACTTTTGGGTCATGCTCTTTCGCAATCTTGCTGTTCAGCTCATCGAGCTTTTCCTTAAGCTCGCCCTTCGCGCATGTATACCCGAGCGTCCTGGTGTACATATCCCACCTCATGTGTTCGTATATGAGCCATGGCTCGGTTTTCTTCGTCTCAGAAAGATCCTTGCCGGTCTCCACCAGATATCTGACCTTATATCTGAAGCTGAGCGTCCTGGCAAATACGGAGTGCCTGTCGTATTCGTTGTTGCAGTATTTCTCCCATGGCGTCTTCGAGGCTTTGCACGGTTCGCCCTTCTCTTTGGCTTTCGCTTCTGCCTTTCTGAGGTTATCTTCCTGCCTTACTTCATGGATCTCACGGCTTAAAGAATCGATGTCCGACATGGTAATAAAATCATGGCTGTAGACATCGCAGTCCATGCCGGTTATCTGAATGTCGCGTATCAGGACCTCATCCCACAGGCTGCATGCGGAAGCGTCGCGCACGACCGCCTGGATCTTATATCCGGAATTCCTGCTGTCCTTCCTGCAGAAAGCCTTCAGAGCGAGCGCGGTATTGATGTTCTGAAGATCCTCGCCGATGTTGACGAAAGCAAACGTGAAGTCCTTAGACTTGTCCTGCAGCAGCGCTTCGAACTCCTCCGAACCGCAGCGCACGCCGCCATGATACTCCAGCTTGTAGATCGCGTCGCCGACCTCATCATATTCATCTTTGACTTCAGGCATCAGCTTGCTCAGATATCCGCGCCTGTCTTCCTCATCGATGACAATGATCTCAGGCCTGTAGAACGGCATCTGGGACAGGTGCAGCACAGCCTTGAGCATCTCGATATT
>CADAOK010000140.1:0-2492 GCA_902789515.1 Oscillospiraceae bacterium | reverse complement strand
TTCAGCACATCCGCCAGTCTGCCGAGATCACTCAGGTTCTCCTGCTCGGACGCATCGAAAACGAAGATCTCCATCTCCTTCGTGAGCTTCTCCAAAGACTTCACGGCGGCATCAAGCGTGTCGAAGATCAGGATACCGTCAAGCTCCTCGATCTTGTGCTTCTGTTCTTCGGACAGCTGCTCTTTCGAGCTCACGAAAACGATACCGCTGCCCTTCCCGCGCTCGATCGAAGCCGCGATGGATGCCGTTTTCGCGTTGTACTCCGAGAAAACATACAGCGTGGCGTTCCTGTTGCTCAGTAGCTTGAACCTCTGCACAGGACCGTCGACGAATTTGATGATGTAACGTGCCATGAACAGCAGCATGACGATGTTTACGCATGCGATCAGGCCGCCGTAGAACATCGAGAAGACAGGGCGACCCGGATAGTAGATGCGCTCGTATCCGTCGCCGAGGTATTTCGTGAAGGTCTTAAGAAGAGTAATGAGTGCGCTAGCGACATTCTCTCCGTCAAACTCGTTGCAGAATTCGTAAGGTATGTAGAGGATCCAGTATGCGGACATCTCCAGCACGGCCGCGACCTCGATCCTTCTTCGGAAGTTCTTCTTGAGGAAGAAAACATAGATACCGGCCGCAAACAGCGCCAGTCCCGCCACAAAGGCTACGCACCACATGGCGAAAGCGGCATCGCCGGTCCAGAACAGTTCTTCGTTACCCATCTATATACCCCGATCGTAAAGACATAGTTATCAACGACTACGATTATAGTCGTTTTCAAGCGAGCTCTCAATAATTAAGGGTGATCAGGATTTGCTGCGAGACTATTGATTATGGATGGATCCCATACTCCTCAAAGCACAAAACTCTCCAAATCTTCGAGGAATCTGCTGATCTCTTCAAACCTGTCCGGATACTGCATCTTTGCCTTAATCCTAAGTAAATCTAGCTCTGAATCGCCAAAAACAGTTTTCTTAAGAGTCTTTGCATACTGCTGTGTGTCATCCAGATCTATGATTGCACCGGTACTCTTACTAATATTATCCTGAATCTGATCATCCAGTTCAAGATAAGAAACAAATGCTTGATAATATGGAATCTCCTCAAACATCATATACTCACCGTACGCAAACAGCACATATGTCTGAGGGATTCCGTCAGTCTCATTGACATAGACAATTGACGCATCGTCTTTTATCTGCAAAACCCCGGTATAAAGAGCCTGAAGGAAACTCCCTTTACAATCGGGAATCCTAAAACTGTCAAAGAATTCTTTTAGAGATAGAAGGTGCTTTTCAATTATGTCTACTGTATCGGGTTCGTAAAGCATCTTGGCAAATCCCATCATTTTGGAAATCTCTGCATCCCCAAGCTGATTGGCATTAATCGCACTCGCATAACGTTTAATGTTCACAGACAAGTATTCACGGGCAAGAATATGTATTTCTTTCTGAATGGCTTCATCAAGACCCAAAAACGATATATATGCTTGATAAAACGGGATTTCCTCATACTTAAAGTTCTTACCATATGCAGAAAGTGTGTATTGTTTTACTGTTCCAATCTCTTTGTGTTCAAATACAATTGAACCATCGTCCTTTATCTGCAGCACGCCTGTATAAAGAGCAAGATAGTAATCTTTCCTATAGTACTCTTCTAATTCCCTTGTTCTCTTGCCTATAAGAACTGTCAATCTCTTAAGCTTTTCTATATTTTCTTCAATCCTATCAATAGTTTCCCGAACATTGATCTGATATACAGGGGCAAAGTAAAGAAAATCGAGTTTAAGAATATGATCAAATTCATTATCATACATACTGTATCTTTGCTGCTTAAGCCTTATATCGGTCTTGGTGAGATTTTCACTCCAGCCTTTGATCAAATCTGCTATCCGAGCCTTAATCTTCGCCAGCTGATTAACACTCCGTGTGTCATTAATGGAATCGTTTAAACTGTCTATCTCTGCCTGAAGCGATTCGGGAATACTAAATAAAAAACAGTATTCTTCCTCTTTTGCCTCATCATAAGGAACGTTCAGCTTGATAATGCCGTAATTAACTGCCTTATCGAACAGCTCTTTGACACTATCGATCTTCGACTTGATCGCATCCGGAGCGTTGGGATCAACAACGGACGGAGAACTTGATATCCGGATAGATTCCGTTCTCTTCATACAGGTGGGTAGCATCAGATACTGCAGACCTGAAATAATCGTTCTCGAGATCCGAGCAGCTTGTATAAGCCTGAAGCGGGAATCCGTCCCTGATCTGGACGAACAGCAGTCTGTCGCTGATAGAGATCGGGATCTGTGTCCACTCCCCTGAAATTCCCGAATTTGCGGTTTGCATTGCATTAGCAATTACAGAAGAGAATCTTGGATATGCAACTAAGTCTCTGTGATAGTACTGATCATCACATTTTGAAATGTCGACCGAAAGCAAAGGTGTCGAAGCATTCTTTAGTTCGTTTACGTAGTCCTTGATGATCTGCTGCTC
>CADAOK010000139.1 GCA_902789515.1 Oscillospiraceae bacterium | reverse complement strand
ACCTTCTTAGCGCCGGCATTGATGTGAGCCTGGCTCTTCTCCTTGGATGTATAGAAACCTGTGCACTCGAGAACAACGTCTACACCGAGCTCACCCCAAGGGCAATTGTTAGCATCAGATTCCTTATAGATCTTAAGAGTCTTACCGTCTACTGTGATTGTGTTAGCTTCGTCATCAGCTGTAACTGTGTGCTTGTTCTCGCCGATAACACCAGCGTAACCGCCCTGTGCTGTGTCATACTTAAGAAGGTGAGCGAGCATGGAAGGCTTTGTAAGATCGTTGATAGCAACTACCTCATAACCCTCAGCGCCGAACATCTGTCTGAAAGCAAGACGACCGATACGACCGAAACCGTTAATCGCAACTTTTACTGCCATATTGAATTCCTCCTAAATTCCCGCAAGCGGGATTGATTTACTGTTTGTGCATTCGTGCACCGTGGAAATTTTACTCCATTTGCATGGGGTTTTCCATATAAATAAAGACAATATTATTTAAAAAAACGCACAATTAGTGCGTTTTGCCTCGATTTTCATTCAAACGATTTTTGTTTTGATAACAGGTAATCAGTATAGTGCGACGACCCTCTTGATGGTAATACCCTGGTCGGCAAATTTCTGCTCGAACTCGGTCCTGATGTTATCCTTCTCGTACTCGCTGTTATGGAGGTCTCTGGTAACTTCGGTAAGCTCGAATCCGCACTCCTTGAACTCTTCGAGCGAGAAATCAAACAGGTCGTCGTTATCCGTCTTGAAGCAGATGGAAGACCCCTTCTTCATCATGACCTTGTACTTTTCCAGGAAAGCCCTGTAGGTAAGCCTTCTCTTGGGTTTGTTCTGTCTCGTCCAAGGGTCCGAGAAGTTCAGGAAGATCCTGTCTATCTCATCCTCGTCGAAATAATTCTCAATAAGACCTGCGTCACCCCTTATGAAGAACAGGTTCGGCAGTTCCATCTCGTGCGCCTTCTCCACAGCCGCGAGCGTCCGCAGGCCTGCCTCCAGTGTCCCTTGTTGAGCATGGGTTCATCGAACCAGCGCTCGTGGCATCTTTCCATACGCGCAGGTATATTGCGCTTTGACCTCATTCTTGCCATAGAATCAGATGAGCTTCTCCGTAAGTTCAGCGCCGCCGATCACATGGAAGTGAACGTGCATTACAGTCTGTCCGGCCTTCTCGCCGCAGTTGTTGATGGTCCTGTAGCTGCCTGTTACGCCCTTGATCTTAGCGACCTCGGAGATGGCCTTTGTTATCTCTGCGGAATACAGCGCGCCCTCGGGATCTGCTGCGAGTGCATCGATGTTGTCGAAATGCTTCTTCGGGACAACAAGGACGTGCACGGGAGCAACGGGATTGATGTCATCGAAGCAGAGAACGTAGTCGTTCTCATATACTTTTGTCGAAGGGATCTTGCCCTCTACTATGTCACAGAATAAGCACATAACTTTTCTCCTTTATGCGTTAACCTGGGATGCCAGGACTTCCTCTGCCTTTGCGAGTGCGTCAGCGAGCTTGGATACATCCTTACCGCCGGCCTGAGCCATGTCGGGACGTCCGCCGCCACCGCCGCCTGCGACTTTCGCCGCTTCCTTGATGATGTTGCCGCAGTGTGCGCCCTTCTCGTTGGCTGTTTTCGTTGCCATGGCAGTGAAGAGAATCTTGCCGTCGCCCTTGGCTGCGAGGAATACCACGCCGCATTCGAGCTGGTCCCTGATCTTGTCCGCAGTGTCACGGAGAGCTGCCGCATCTGCCGCATCACACTCTGCGATGACTGCCTTTACGCCGCCGAAATCTTTTGCCGTCTTGACCGCGTCATCCGCAAATGAACCGGCCTTGGCCTTCTGGATCTCAGCGATCTCCTTCTCGAGAGTCTTTACTTCAGCGTGGAGCGCATCGATCCTCTCGACGATCTTATCCTTGGGAGTCTTAAGTGCAGCAGAAGCATCATCAAGAAGCGCTCTGTCCGCTTTGTTCATCTCATAACATCTTGCTCCCGTAACTGCTTCTATTCTTCTGATGCCGGCTGCAATGCCTGATTCGGATACGATCCTGAACTGGCCGATCTCGCTGCTGTTCTTAAGGTGTGTGCCGCCGCAGAACTCGAGGTCGAACGGAGCATCAAAATCACCGACTGCAACTACCCTTACCACTTCGCCGTACTTCTCGCCGAAGATCGCTGTAGCACCGAGCTTCTTGGCTTCTTCAATGCCGAGGACCTTCGTCTCGACAGGGAGTGCCTGAAGGACAACATCGTTTACCATTTCTTCGACCTTTGCGATCTCTTCGGCTGTCATTGCCTGGGAGTGGTTGAAGTCGAATCTCAGACGGTCGGAACCTACATAAGAACCCGCCTGGTCTACCTGGTCTCCGAGGATCTTCTTAAGTGATGCGAGCAGGATGTGTGTTGCGGTATGGTTCCTTGCGATGGAAAGCCTTGTCTTCTTGTCGACTTCGATCGTAACATCCGCACCCGCTGCAACGGTGCCGCTGACAACCTTAAGAGTGTGCAGATATTTCCCCTGCGCATCCTTATCGACAGAAACGACCTCTGCTTCAAAATCTGATGTGTATATCTTACCTTCGTCGTGGATCTGACCGCCCATCGTTGCATAGAGGACAGTCTTATCTGTAACCAGGATGATGTCGTCGCCTGCCGAAGCACTGTCTGCTGTATTGAGGCTGCCGTCTTCGCCTGCCTTCAGGATATAGATGACCTTGGCATCGCACTTGAGGTTATCGTAACCGTCATATTCGGTGGCATTGGGATCCTTGGCAACTTCCTCGGGGATCTCATTTACTTCAAGAGCAAGATCTCCCTTTGCCTTGGTGGCAGCTCTAGCTGTCTCCTTCTGCTTCTCCATTGCCTTCTTGAATCCGTCCTCATCAACGGTAAGGCCTTCTTCTTCTGCCATCTCGATCGTAAGTTCGATCGGGAATCCGAAGGTGTCGTAAAGATAGAAAGCGGATTCGCCGTCGATCTCTCCCTTGCCTTCATTTTTCTTATCATCGAGGATCTTCTTGAATTCCTTGATGCCGTTCTCAAGCGTACTCTCGAATCTTGCGATCTCCTTGTCGAGCTCATCCAGGATGAATGCGCGGTTCTTCGCAAGGAGCGGATAGCTGTCGTCATAGACACTGTCGATATAGATCTTTGCAAGACCTAAGATCTGCTCGGTTGACATGCCAAGTGTACGCGCGTGTCTTACTGCACGTCTGATGAGACGTCTTAACACATAGCCTGCGCCTGCGTTGGAAGGAACGAGCTTTGCAGCGTCACCTATCAGCATTACGCTGGTACGCATATGGTCGGCAAGGATCCTCATGGACTTTGTCAGCTTCTCGTCCTCGTCGTACTTGGAGCCTGAAGCATTCTCGATATAAGCGATCGCTTAAGTATTCTCTCGAGGCCCCAGCCCGTATCAACGTTCTTCTGCTTGAGCGGTGTGAGGTGTCCGTCCTGATGCTTCTCATACTGCATGAAGACATCGTTTCCGATCTCGGTGTACTTGCCGCAGGAACATCCCGGGCCGCAGTTCGGGCCGCAGTCGGGAATGTCCGCGATATAGAACATTTCGCTGTCCGGACCGCAGGGACCGTACTCAAGTCCCCACCAGTTGTCATCCGCGCCGAGGTAGTAGATGTTCTCCGGCTTGAAACCGGAAGCGATCCTGTACTGTGCGCCTTCCTCATCCCTGGGAGCATTCTCATCGCCGGCGAAAACAGTCGCCGCAAGATGATCGTTATCAAATCCGAAGACATCCGTAAGAAGCTCGTAACTCCACTTGCATCTGTCTTCCTTGAAGTAATCACCGAGACTCCAGCTTCCCATCATCTCGAAGAAAGTTACGTGGCTCCTGTCG
>CADAOK010000138.1 GCA_902789515.1 Oscillospiraceae bacterium | reverse complement strand
GGGCTGGTGGTGGCTCTTCGTGATCCAGATGGTGCTGGCTATCCCTCAGGCAATCCTGATCACGAGATACTACCACAAGAAAGTCTCGTATATCTGCCCCCATTGTCACAAGGTGTTCAAGCCGACTTATAAGGAAATGCTCTTTTCCAACCACACTCCTACGACCAGGAAACTCACCTGTACCGAGTGCGGCGTGAACAGATTCTGTGTCGAGGTCGCTGATCCCGAAGACAAGAGATAACCCCTTTTTCCATACTGAACCCGAAGTAGAATGATGCCCTGAAGTCCCGCGAATACGGGACTCTACCAACAGTCGGTTGTTCGCATGAGGGTTTGATGGTAGGGTGAGACTAGCAAACTGTCAGAGGGGGATTCCTATGAACAAGCGTAAGATCATAACTTTACTGATCACCCTGACAATGGTCGTTGGCACCTGCTCGACGGCCGTCATGGCCGACTCTGAAGATGAGGGGAAGACCTGTACCACCGACAGCGGTATCACGGTCACACTGCCGTCAGAATTCAATCCGCTTTGGACCGGTATGCCGGAGGACGACCCCTACTTGCAGGAATTGCAGGAATACGGCTACGAGATAAGCTATATCTATGATAACTATAACAGCATAGGTATGTCTCTTCAGGCCGGTGACGGCAATGAAGAACCGGATTACTGTGAAGAGAACGAATGGTTCTATGTCACGGTTTTTGAGACAGATGCTCCTGCGGACCCGGCTTCTTCTGATATTAACGGATCTTTTACGGATAATATCAAGCAGATGTATATCGATTGTTTCGGAACTACCGAGATGTACGGATATGGAACGACCGAGATCAACGGCATTCCTTTGTATGAGATCTTCTATGAGACCAAAGGAACCGGAGCAAACCCTGATGCACCCGCACGCCTGAGGCTCTACCAATACTCTTTTGTATCGGATTCAACTCTGTATCAGATCAATATAACGCTGATAGGCCGGCCTTCCGATGGCGAAGTCATCCCTTTCAGCGATAAGGCATGCGAGCATCTGGATTATTTGGCAAAGTATATCATCGGTTCTCTTAAACTGTCAGATGAACTGTCATCTCAAATGGTCACGATCGATGCCGAACCGTTCACGATGGAAACCGGTAACTATGGCGTAGCAATTGATGACCTCACATATTACACGAATGAAAACGGATTATCTCTCGCGGTACCGTCCGAACTGGGACCTGTATTGTGGACAGCCATGGACGAAGACGATCCGTCTTTGACCAGGTTAGGCGCAACCAAGGATGATGTCATGGAAATGTATGATTATGTCGGTCTTATGTTCCAGGCAAACTCACATAACCCTACCGACCGCGAGTGCTATTTCGTCATGATGTTCGAGACCGAAGCGCCGACAAAGATGACGGATACGGCGCTTAATACAGGATTCGGAGACAAGATCCAAGCGATGTTCCCTGACAGCTTCGAACAGACGGAACAGTTCGGATACGGGACTGTGGATGTAAACGGTATCCCTTTCTATAAGATATTCTTCCAGACCAGCGGGGATCTGACCATAAGAGTCTATCAGTACAACCTTATCACTGATGACGGCATGATGTATCAGATCGATATAATGCTCGGTTTTGATGATACGGAGCCTCTGTCTAACGATGATCCCGATTGTGAGCATCTTGATCAGCTTGCAGCCGGCATTATCAATTCCATCACGCTGTCAGACGAACTCTCAGCCAAAGTCGTGGATCCCGGAACGGAAGCCTTCAAGATGGCTACCGGCGATTACGATGCTGCTGCCGATGTCGAGAACGTTGTGGCTGTTACGGAAACAACTGTTACCGAGACGAAGACCGAGCCTGTAACCACTGCCGACACGGAGCCATCTGCGGCAAAGGCAGACCCGAATCCTTCTTTATATAAGACATTCACATCTTTTGAGTTCCCTACATATTTGATCCTCATAGCTCTGATCCTTCTTCTGCTGCTCGGCGCGAGAGTGTCCAAGAGACACGAGTGGCAGGAAGAACCTTTGAGCCTTGAAGCATCCAAGGCAATACAGGGATTTGCCGCAGTGGCGATCATCATCCACCACCTCGCGCAGGAACTGGTCGAAGATGCAGGATCTCTTGCGTTCTTCTCGGAACTCGGTGTCCTCTTCGTCGGTGTATTCTTCTTCTTCTCGGGCTACGGTCTGTACACCAGTCTCAAGACTAAGACGAATTACCTTAAGGGCTTCCTCAAGAAGCGCCTTGTCACAGTGCTCGTTCCTTTCTATACCTGCATACTTACATTCGTTGTCGCAGCCTGCATCTGCGGCAAGAAGTTCGAGCCGATGCAGCTCCTGTCCGTCCTGTCAGGATGGTCTCTCATCAATGCGCACATGTGGTACATTGTTGAGATCGTGGTGCTCTACATCGCATTCTTTATCCTGTACAGCATAATTGGTAACCGCACCGAAGCGACAGTCGAGATGGGTGTCTTTGTGGTCGCGATGATTGTCGGAAGCCTCCTCCTCGGTCACGGCGACGATTTCTCCTGCAGCTACTGGTTCCAGGGCGAGTGGTGGTATAACTCATCATTCCTCTTCGTTCTCGGCATCTTCGTATCGAGGCACGCAGAAGGGTTGCGCAGGATCGCCCGCAAGGCATATATCATCCTTGTTCCTGTTTTCGGGATCCTCACGGTGCTCCTGGGACTTCAGACAAAATATGCTCTTACGACATGGTCTTACTGGAGCGAGATCCCCGGCGTGGATCCCGCATACGGAGACAAGTTCCGTTG
>CADAOK010000137.1 GCA_902789515.1 Oscillospiraceae bacterium | reverse complement strand
TAGACACACTTACCCGTCTTTACATCTGTCGCGCCGACATAGAATTCCATCGGATCGTTCCGGAATGTCTCTCTGTCGAAAGGGTCTAACACATCCGGTATTTCCCTGTAGCAGAAATCCGCCCCGTACAGATCTCCCGTCTTTATCAGTGACCGGAAGCTGCAGTACCTCGGATCTTTGCAAAATGTCGTGTTATACCTTAGCGGTCTTCCGATCTGACGTGATTTGTAATTGCATCCGAAAACGGCTCCCGCCGATATTCCCGCGGCGCCGTCGAACCTTATTCCGTTTTCCATGAAGACATCGATAACGCCGCAAGTGAACAGCCCGCGCATGGCTCCGCCTTCCAAAACCAATCCGGTCTTATAACTCACTTTATCTGTCCTGTTCGAGACATTTATGCATTCTTATGCAGTCGAACGTCCCGCTCTTTCTGACACTGTCATCCTTACGGACATAGCCGTATCTCTCATAGAGCGATACAACTTCCACGCGGCTGTCGATAATGATGTTGCCATAACCGAGTTCCCGGATCCAGTCTTCGGCGGATTCCAAAGCAAGTCCGGCCAATCCCCTTCCGCGGTATTCGGGCAGCACGACCAGACGTCCCAAGACAACACACTCTTTATCGGTCTCGTAAAACCTGCAGGTGGCAACCGGATACCCGTCAGAAAGAATGACGATATACTTTGTTCCGTCTGTATCGTGTTCATCGAATTCTTCGCGCAGCGAAATGTGGTGCTGACGGTTCATCCCCTCTATCCTGACAGAATAGGCTCCTGCCCTCTGCCATTCCTCAGAAGCTCTCATCACCTCGAAAACGCCCGGTCCGTTCATATTTACTCTTCCCGCAGCCTCTTCAAAGAATGAATTCCATCTGCGTCTCTTTGGCAAACATACCCATATTCTCGTAGAACGTTCTGGCACTGTCATTGCCTGTCCAAACGTTCAGGGTAATATCGTAGCAGCCTGCCTCTTTTGCAAAACCCTTAACATATTCGAACAGGCTCTTGCCTATATGCTGTCCTCTGACATTCTGATCGACACAAAGATCGTCGATATAAAGCGTCTTAAATTGGTTCATATATGGTGTGGCGGGCTGCTCCTGAAATACGCAGAACGCATACCCCAGCACTTCATCCGACTCACCCGCCGCAACGAATACCGGTCTTGCATCATCCAAGAACATCTCTTTCAGCTGTTCTTCGGAGTATTTGGTGGTGCCTGAGACAAACAGATCCGGACGGATCTTCGCATGTATCTCGAGAACCTGCCTCAAGAGCTTGAGGATGCCGTCAATATCTTTTTGTTCTGCACGTCTGATAATCATAGGCAGATTATAACATTTCAGAACGCTTTTCCGGCAACGAAATCCTCGACCGTATAAACCGTCTGATAGTCTCCCGGCAGGAGCACGAATCCGCAGGAACCGAATTCTTCCGCCGCATCAACGACCTCTTCTCTGGTATCTGCTGTGCCGGATCCCTTTATAACATCATTCCAAGTGGCCGCGCCCCAGCTCGTTGTGGTGGATTCCACGTTGATGTACTCGTATCCGCCGTCAGCGGTCTCATATACATAGGTCTTGCGCATGATCTCTCCGCCGCCGTCTTCTATGACGCAAAGCCAGCCGTCTTCAATATCACTTCCGTCCAGGTAAGTGTTCAGACATTCGAATTCCACGCCGCTCTCGGACACGACACTTATATCGTCCGGCAGTATTGTAAGTTCAATGGCACAGCACGGATATGTAAACGCCTCGGTCACAAAGTCGGTAGGATCCGGTGATGTCTCCTTAACCGTAATGACAAGTGCAGAACCATCATAAACGACATCTGTTATCTCGATATCATACCCGCCCGTAGAGCGCTCACCCATTGCAATAACGATCTTATAGGGACACATGTCTTCCGCATCTTCAAACACATAGTAGCCCCGTTCATCCGAGCCGCCTTCCGTGGATGCGGGGATGATCTGATACCCCAACAGATCAGATGCGGAGTCTGCAGCATCTGAGGTGTCTGAAGGTTCTGCGGCCGTTTCTTCAGTGGTGGTCTCTTCTGTCTCAGATTCAGATTCTTCAGTTACTTCAGACTTATATTCTTTGTCATCAGTCTTCTTGTCTTTCTTCTGTTCAGCGCATCCCGTAAACGCTATCAAAAGCGCTGCGGAGACTGCCGCCGCGCTTATAATCTTTCCTGTAATCCGTTTCATTCCTAATTACCTCCGGTGGTGTTGATACTCTTAATACAGGTAAATAAGAAGAATTGTTGCAGCGTTATCAGGAAAGATTCCTGGCAAAGCAGATCGCTCCTTCGAGCTTGTCATACGGAGGATAGTTATCTATCAGGACATAACCCCTCTTAAGATACATGCTTACCGCCGCTTCCATCTGCGGTCTGGTCTGAAGTATCGCTCTTTGAAATCCAAGCTCAAGGGCTTTCTCTTCCAGCATGATCATCATTGCTTCGGCGATGTGCTTCTTCCTGTATTCAGGTTCGACCCAGACGCGCTTGATCTCGACGTCGGTATCTGAGTAGGCTTTGAGACCGGCGCACGCAACGGCAATACCGCCAATGCTCACGATAAGGACATCCGTAATGCTCTCGGAGATATTGTACGGAACAAATGCTGTCCTGTTCTCAAGCCCGCCCACTATGCTGCTGTAGTACTCTTCGGTCTTGAGATAGAACCTGTGGAAATCCGCATCACTCCCGTCTGTCCATCTGAATTCCATATCCTTCAGCATGCTCTCCCGTCACATCGGCAGATGTCTGCAGTCTGTCCGGGTGGAAGCAGATCGTTTTCGCGTTGTTAAACACAGCGGTATACATTATCTCGGCTTCGACCAGATCCTGGAAGATGTGGCTTCCGTAGGACAACTCGGGGTTGTACCCTGCCTTGGTCTCTTCCGTCTCGCAGATTATCTCGAAAGCACTAATATCCGCGAAAGCCGTCGGCACGCCGAGCTCAGGCGAAGTGGTCCCCACGCGGCCCGGCACTATAAGCATCATGTGCTTGCCCTGGTCTCTGTAATGCCAGTTGATCTTACCTATGAGCCTTGCGACGGAATGCTTGTCACTGTACGGCATGTTGTAGTATTTGACCGGATCGACATACACGATGATGTCGAGTTCATTCGCCTTGGAGATGCCCATGGATGAGCTCTTATTCTCAAGCAGGATCTTATCTTCCGGAATATCTTTGGGAATAACCGTTCCTTCGGAAGTCTTTTGTATCTGAAGCGGACGGCACTGCAGGAGGTCAACGGAATAGTCTCCGTTGTCAGATATGTTGATCGTGAATTCCGTATCGACCGGATAGTCGTATTCTTCCTGTATGCAGCGGAGCATCCTCTTCATCTGTTCCATAAGCTGCTTGTTGGCGACGAGTCCTTTGCACGAGATGAACTTTACCTGCCTGTGCCTGCCGACCTCGCGGAGCCTTAACTCAGCCTCGTAATCGTGTTCGAGAAGAACGTTCTCAAGATAGCGTGGGATGTCGTTTTCGAGCTTGTCGTATGTGAGTTTCTCGAGCTGGTGTGAAGTCATGTTGATGACCTCCGCCTTGCCCTGTGAGAACTTGTGCTTGTCCGCGGATGATGAGTACGAGGATTTCTCAGGCATGTCGAGATTTACGATGCGCGGATACGATCCTTCCGTCCTGTCCACCGCGGATGTTCCGAGACCCATAACGAGCCTCAGCATCCCGGCTGTCGGATCAGAGTCCTTCATGACCCTGTAGGGACTGTAGGAATAACCGACGCCCGCCGCGCACGGCATGTAGTAAGATCCGTAATAGGAACCCGACACACGCTGCACGAGAAGCGACATCTGCTCGTCTCTTTTATCCAGGCCTCTTCTCTTTCTGTAGTCTAATGCTGACAGGCTCATCGAGCTTGCATAGACTGTCTTGATCGCAGCCTCGAACTCCTCCAGACGTTCTTCGAGCGTGCCCCTGTTGACACAGAACACTGACTCG
>CADAOK010000136.1:644-3473 GCA_902789515.1 Oscillospiraceae bacterium | reverse complement strand
TCTTTTTTCCATGGTATAAACACCTCCTTCAGATAAAAATGTAACCCATTTTTTAGGTTTTGACAATGCTTTTTGTCAAAAATGTACTTAATTTCTTAAATTTTATATATTTTATAAGGGATTTGCCGTCGAAATGCTGTGAAATGCGCTTGAACGGCGCGGCGGTGCGCTGAGTTCTGATACTTGTTCTGATATTCGCGCTGAATATTAGAACTCTCATCTGAATTCAGAAGTTTGTTCTAATAAAAGCGCAAATTATAGAACTCTCATCAGAATTTGAGTATTATTCAAAAAAGGAGGACTGCTCTCATGATCTACCGCGAAGCCACCGACGACGACCACGAACTGATCGTAAAACAGGTCAGATCCGACTCCATCCAGAACGCCTGCCTTCTCATACCGGTCATTCCGCTGGCGGTGCTGTTCATGTGCCTGTCGGTCAACATGATGATCAGGGACAACTACGACGAAGAGACTCTCGTGGTGTGCTCTGTGATCTATGCGTTGATGCTCATAGGCGTGGTGGTCTTCATATTGTTCCTGATGAAGGACGTTTTCAAGCGCATCATCTTCATCAACAAGCGCAAGTACACCGTCGCCGACTGCGTTGTCGAGAGCAAGGAGAGGCAGGCCGGCTACAGGTATTCGCGCCACTTCATCAAGGTCAATTTCCCGGACGGCTGGTGGATGAAGCTCCGTGTTCCTCCTAAGATTTTCTATAAGACCAGCGAAGGCATGAAGGCGATCACGGTAAAGTACGACGAGCCGGAGGACAAGAAGAATAAGCTTGCGGAAGATCTGGCGGTAATCGTTAGCTCAGACTAACTTTGCGCTTGAATGATCATTCATATGTGTTACAATGAACCCAGATATTAGGGAGTAGCTTGCACACCCGCGTGTGCGGCGCATGTCGTCATCACAGGGCAACAGCCCTCGGTATGTGTCTTTCGAAGCGAGACTTTTATTGCAGTTATCGATGCAATAAAGTCCCGTTTTTTATTGCCTCGATTTTTGGAAAGGTTGCATAAAAGCAACCGGGTTGACGCGTTAGCTGCGGCTAACTAAAATACATATGAACAAATACTCATATGTATGGAAAGACACGAGGTACTACAAAATGTCAGAAAAAGAACTCAAGGAATTCCTTTATGTTTGCAATGTATGCAAGGGATTCGGAGAGGGCGACAGCAGACAGGAGGTCCTGCGCGGGATGGACTTCACTGTTAGAAAGGGCGAGTTCTGCGTCCTGCTGGGTCCTTCCGGGTCGGGTAAGTCCACTCTTCTCAACATCATCGGCGGTATCGACAGTGCGGACGACGGGTACATCTCCATTGCAGGAGACAAGCTCCGCGACATGGACGAGAAAGCGCTGACGAGGTATCGGAGAAAGCACCTGGGATATGTGTTTCAGCTCTATAACCTTATCCCGAACCTGAACGTCAAGGAGAACATCGAGGTCGGCGCGTATCTGTCAGATTCACCCCTTGATATCGATGAACTCCTTAACACACTTGGTCTGTGGGATCACAGGTACAAACTCCCCAACCAGTTATCGGGCGGTCAGCAGCAGAGGACATCGATCGGCCGCGCCATCGTAAAGAATCCGGATATCCTCCTCTGCGACGAGCCCACAGGCGCACTTGATTACAACACTTCCAAAGAGATCTTAAAGCTTATCGAAGACGTTAACCAGAAGTACGGCAATACCGTCATCATGGTCACGCACAACAATGCCATCCAGGATATGGCAGACCACGTGATCAAGCTGCGTGACGGCGTCGTAAGGAAGAACATCATCAACGAGAACAAGATCTCGGCCGTCGATCTCGACTGGTAAGGAGGCGGCGCCATGAGAAATCCAATCAATAAGAGGATCCTTCGCGACCTGGCGAAGGAATGGAAGAGATATGTTGTGCTGTTCCTTCTCATGAGCTTCATGATAGGCACGGCATCCGGAATGTATGTCGCCAACGGCAGCATGCTGAAGGCTTTCGACGATTCCTATGACAAATACAATCTGGAAGACGGACACCTCGAATTCAAGGAAGAGCCTACAGAGGAGCTTCTTGCTGCGATGCCCTCTGACATTACTCTGTACGAGCAGTTCTACAAGGAAGTCTCCGAGGTGTCGGACGGCAACGAAAAGGCTGTCGTAAGGGTATTCAAGATCAGGGAAGAACTCAACACCGCATGCGTGATCGACGGACGTCTGCCGGAAGGCAAAGGCGAGATTGCGATCGACCGTATGCACGCTGACAACAACGGCATCGGGATCGGCGATACGATCACGGTAAACGGTGTGGATCTCGAGGTAGTCGGCCTCATCGCGCTGCCCGATTACAGCACACTCTTCAAGAAGAATTCGGACATCATGTTCAATGCCATCGATTTCGATGTCGCGCTCGTAACGGAAGACTGCTGGAACGACTTGCCCGGCAACGTCAAATACCAGTATGCGTTCAGATATGAGACGCACCCCGCTTCGGTGTACGAAGAGAAGGAGTGGGGCGACGACCTGATGGAGAAGGTTGCCGTCATCGCAGCGACAGGCGGATACACGGACGACAAGGACGAAGCAGAGCAGCTGGCGGACAACGTCGACGAATGGACTGCTTATCTCGAAGGCATCGAGGAACAGGCAGACGAACTCGAAGCCCGCAGGGAAGAACTCGAGGCAAGGGCAGCAGCTCTCGAAGAGAACTATGACAAGGTGCTCGCCGGAGACCCCGAGTGGCTCGAAGAAGCTGCTTCCATCCAGGAAGACGCGGACGCGCTCCAGGCAGATGCCGACGCTCTGGCTGAAGAACAGGACAAGATCGACGATATCGT
>CADAOK010000136.1:0-607 GCA_902789515.1 Oscillospiraceae bacterium | reverse complement strand
TATGGGCGTGCTCGTGTATGTGTTCATCGCAGTGCTGGCGTTTGTTTTCGCGATAACGACATCCAACACGATCGCGAAAGAGGCCGCCGTCATAGGCACACTCAGGGCGACAGGCTACACCAGGGGCGAGCTTACCTTCTACTACATGATGATGCCGGTCATCGTCACGCTCCTGTCGTCGGTCGCAGGCAATATATTAGGCTACACGTTCTTCAAGGATGTGGTCGTAAGCATGTACTACAATTCGTACAGCCTGCCTTCGTATGAGACTGTCTGGAACGCCGAGGCTTTCATCAACACAACGGCCATCCCGCTCGTGCTGATGTTCGCGATCAACCTCTTCATCATCGTAAGGAAGATGAGGCTGTCGCCGCTCAAGTTCCTCAGAAGGGACCTGTCCACATCCAAGAGGAAGAAGGCCATAAGGCTGCCGAGGCTTAAGTTCTTCAGCCGTTTCCGCCTGAGGATCCTCCTGCAGAATATCGGATCTTACATCGTGCTCTTCTTTGGTATCGCTTTCGTCATGCTGCTGCTGTCGTTCTCGATCGGCCTGCCTGAGACGCTCGATCACTATAAGCAGATCATGACCCAGGATCTCATCTCCGAG
>CADAOK010000135.1 GCA_902789515.1 Oscillospiraceae bacterium | reverse complement strand
GTATTATAATTAAGATATCGATCAACAGCGCAGGGGGTACGGCAATGGACAAAGAGACAAAAGCAAAAGTAGACGAATTCATCAAGTCCCAAAGCATGCGAGAACTGAGCCTGGATGAACTGGATAATATTTCCGGCGGTACCGGAGAGTGCTTTGATGCGCAGAAGATCAGGACCGAAGAAGATTTGTATTATTATGTTTATGTCTTTATCGGAAGCATCGAGAAATACTATGGCAGAGATGTCGCATTGGACATCGTGTTATCCCAGTTCCCGTCCTATGACGTAAAGACAGATTATATGAATGCCGGACTTGACGGTCTTCATAATCTGCTCGGTCAGAAATTTATAGACGGACAAGGTGTTCATTAAGATCCAACCTGCACAGTTCCACATTCTGAATACACGATAATGCCCCGCTCATTCACCATAGAGGAGGCCGAATAATGGGTAAGAATTACTTTCAGGCAATTCCGATAAAACCTTCCTATGATGAGAAACTTATCAGGTTCACTTCGTCTTTGGGAGATGCGATAGGCAAAGGCGAGACCATTCCTTTCGCAGACAATGACGTTACTTACATGCTCAAACTGCAGAACGAACGCATCAAGGAAAAGGGTGTCGAATTCGGTTATGACGTATATAAGAGAACTGAAGATTCCCGCTTAGGCAATACTTTCTTTGATGTCGAGGACTGGCAGGACGGGCATTATGCAAGCACCGTAGGGTTCGGCGTTTTCGGCGTGAAGAGACAGGTCAGTAAGAACAATGCGGTCCTCTATAAAGATAATTTAAGGCATGTCTTCTACGGAACGGTTACGGATGTTGTCTCGGGTGATCACCCTGATAACGAGATACATGTCTGCCCGAACTGCGGTGCCGACAGTACGATAGCCGAGCTTCAGAACGGCTGTCCCTACTGCGGAACACAGTACAAGATGGACGACCTTTTCCCGAAGATTACCGGGTTCTATTTCTTCGATCAGCTGCGCATTACAAAGAAGCAGCTGCTGATAGGATGGCCCGCATGCACGGTCTTCTGCGCGGCCGTCGCGCTCGTGTTCGGTCATTACATTGATTCTATCCCGGTGATTGCGAGAATGATGGAGAGTTCTTCCGACCGCGCCTATGTCTCAAACGTGCTGTATGGTCCGATAGCGTGCATCGTTTGGGGAGGCTTCTTATTCCTGTTCCTGCATCTGCTGTTCAAGATAGCCAAAGCGATCGTTGATCTCGAGAGGATGGGAACTGCCGAATCCAGGAGCAGATTTGAGATCAGAATGAAGAAGATCACCCCGGAGTTCTCTTTTGAATACTTTAAGAACAAGGCGATCTCTCTGATCAAGACGGCCGTGTATTCCAAGGATGAGGGCGGGTTGCTCTGCTACAAAGGAGATCCGCTTTCTGCAGAGTTCAAGGATATCATCGATCTGAACTACGCAGGCACATTCGGCCTGAAGGAATTTACTGAAGAAGAGGGAATGGTTACCGTAGAGACCAGATCGTATTTTGATGTGCTCTCTGTAAAAGACGACAAAGTAAGTTACACACACCCTGTTATCAGTGCTACCTTCCGGAGAAGGACGGACATCCCCGTGGACCTGAACTTTAATATGACAAGGATACAGTGCCCGGCCTGCGGCGCGAGCTTCAATCCCGTGAAGAACAAGTTCTGCCCGAGCTGCGGCAAAGAGTATGAGCTGATCACTGACGACTGGATACTGATCGATCTGAAAACGATAAAGTGACCTTTTGGTCTTTACTGACTGTCGCCCCGTTAAGCGGGGCGTTTCTTTATGCCTGCCGGTTTTGCTAACATACCTTCAAGGTATCATTATACGAATATTATTTGTATTTTATTTATTTCGCCCTTCAGTATAGAATTCTGTCGTAAGTCAATCACGATACATCAAATGCATGAAAAAGAATTATCAATGCTTTTTGAGAATGAAGTAAGTGTTGAGACAATAACACAACAGGAGGCAGTAACAATGAGACCTGATCGCAAAAAGTACGTTACGCAATGGCGCGCCACTAAGCAATACTGATTGCTTATTGCTTCGGCAAAACACCATTGATTTAGAGGAGTAAAGTTATGGACACTAATTTAATTAGCAGCTTGATAGACGAGAAGGTCTTCGGCGTCTGGTTCTTGATCGGCGCGGCATTGGTCTTCTGGATGCAGGCAGGATTCGCGATGGTAGAGTGCGGTTTTGCAAGAGCCAAGAATGCGGGAAACATTATCATGAAGAACCTCATGGATTTCTGCATCGGCACGGTAGTATTCATCGCGATCGGTTTCGGTCTTTTCCTCGGAGAGGATACACTCTTCGGATTAGTGGGAATGCCGAACCTTGATATATTCACAAATTACGCAAGTTTTGACTGGTCTAACTTCGTATTCAACCTTGTCTTCTGCGCTACTACGGCAACCATCGTATCCGGCGCAATGGCAGAGAGAACAAGATTCTTATCTTACTGTGTTTATTCCGGAGTTATTTCCGCAGTTATTTACCCCATCGAAGCACACTGGACATGGGGCGGCGGCTGGCTCTCACAGATGGGATTCCACGATTTCGCAGGATCTAACTGCATCCATATGGTAGGCGGTATCAGCGCCCTGATCGGTGCAGCTATCCTCGGACCCCGTATCGGAAAGTTTGTTAAGGATAAGGCAGGCAAGGTTACAAAGGTCAATGCATTCCCCGGCCACAACATCCCGATGGGTGCACTTGGTGTATTCATCCTCTGGCTCGGCTGGTACGGATTCAACGGCGCTGCCTGCACAGATGTGGCTCAGCTCGGATCGGTATTCGTAACAACGACCATCGCA
>CADAOK010000134.1 GCA_902789515.1 Oscillospiraceae bacterium | reverse complement strand
TATCTTCCGATAGTCTTGGACTTAGCCGGAGACTCGACGATTACTAACTTTTTTCCCATGCTTTGAATCCTTTAAAATTTTAGTCGCATATATATATAATTCATCATTAACGAATTGTCAAAGAAAACTTTCCGCACTGGTCAGTGACCCATCCGACAAGCTTCATCTCGATTATCAGCTGTGATATGCGGTAGAAAGGCAGGACCAGCGCCCGGCACAATTCATCAATGTTCTTGGGGCCTGAAGAGAGTTCGTCGCTTATGAGGAGCTTCCATTCATCGTCATCCAACTCCTCCGGTGCGGCCTCTGCTCTCTTGCGCAATTGATATATATCCGCCTTGAATTCCTGCTCGATCTCCTCTTCATTTGCCATGGTTTCACCCAGATACTCAAAGTAATAGGGATCCCCTATCCTTTTGAAGAACTGGGCCTGCGAGACGCTGTCGATGACGCTGTCCGTGTTCAGAAGGACATTGCCGCCGTCTTCGAGCAGCTTCATCCCGCCTTTGGCATTCTCAAAATAGATGCTGTTCGGGAGCACAAAGACTTCTTTTCCCTGTGCAGCCGTAAAAGAGGCTGTGTGCAGTGTCCCTGACACCTCCCCTGCCTCCATGATCAGGGTGCAGTCCCCGAGGCCTGCGATAAGACGGTTCCTGGCAGGGAAATACTGCTTTAAGACGTTCTGTCCGGGAGGCATCTCCGAGATCACCAGGCCTTCACATACTATCTGCTCATAGATGTCCCTGTTCTCGCGCGGATAGATCCGCTCAGGACCTCCCGGAACGACGGCTACGGTGCTGCCTTTATGCCTTACCGCGGAAGAATGTGCCGCTCTGTCCACTCCCGATGCCATTCCCGACACAACGACTATGCCTTTATTGCTCAGCTCAGTCGCGAAGCTCTCTGTTGCAAACAGGGCATATTTGCTTGCTTCCCTGGATCCTACGATTGCTACGGCTCCGTTAATGACCATTCTCCTGAGGAGCTCTTTCCTGCCCCTGCAGTAGATTACTTTGGGCATGCCGCTAAGTCCCCGCCAGTTATACGGATAGTGCTCACTGTCGAGGACGGATATGGCGAATATATTGTTCTTCTTTGCTATCTCGCAGTATTCATCAGCTGTCTTAAGGACCATATCCCAACTGCCTATCACTCCATCGAGTTTCCTGCATGTACTCTCGCTCAATTCAGACCTGTCCATCTCCTTGAGGCGGTCAAGAACGGTAAGATCCCTGTAGTTCCTGATCTTCTGAAGGTTCTCAAGTTCATTTATGGCCTTGAAGTCCAGCTTCGTTACCATCCTTATCGCAGAATATCTGTAATCTGCACCATCATCTCTTAGACACATACTCTCACCTCACTCAAACAGTTTTGTTCTGTATATCGCAGCCTCCGACACATCTCCTTCATCGACATCGTCCCGCAAGTCAATATCTGCGATAGTCCTTGCCACTCTTAATACTCCGGTAAAACCTCTTGCCGAGAAGAACCCCTTCTCCGACAGATCCGATGCAAATTCCACCACCTTCTCCGGTATCCGCATGACTTCAGCCGGATTCTCTGATCTGACGGTCGCATTAAGAAGCCTCCTGCCCAGCGCCTTGTATCTGTCATGCTGCTTGGACCAGCACTCGGCCACAACGTCCCTTAACCTATCGGATTCATCATGGGAAGTTCGCTCGCATATCGATGCCATGTCAGCTCCTGATATCGAAGTCATCTCGCTTACGATGTCTATCCTGTCGAGAAGGGGCCCCGACAGCTTGCTCATGTATCTCTTCCTGGCACCGGGCGTACACCTGCACTTCCTCCCGGGTTCCAGATACATTCCGCATTTACACGGGTTTGCCGTCCCGGCGAAAATAAAACTCGCAGGATACACAAAGGACCTTCCGTTCTTCGTAAGCCTCACCTCTCGGTCTTCCAAAGGCTGGCGCAGCGCCTCGATCACTTCGTTCTTGTATTCGCATAACTCGTCCGCCAGCAGGATGCCGTGATTTGCCATGGCAAGTTCGCCCGGCGAGAGCGTCATGCTGCTTCCCAGAAGACCGCTTACGGATATCGCGGGACCGGCGTATCTGCATGGCCTCGTATTGTCAGGACCTGCTCCGCCGCCTTCAACGGCTTCGGTCAGGGCATAGACCTCTGCGATCTCCTCGGGATACAGAGGCGGCATCAGTCCGGTCAGTATCTTGCCTGCCATGGTCTTGCCCGACCCCGGACTTCCCACAAGAAGTATGTTGTGGAATCCCGCGGCACTGAGAAGGATCGCCCTCTTGGCCTTCTCCTGACCCTTGAGAAGAGAGATATCCACAATGTCCTCTTCTCCTTCTGCCTGAGCGCTGAACGCAAGCGTCTCTTCGTTATAGCCTTCTAACCCGAATACTGCCCTGGCATCATTAAGGCTTGATACCAGGGCCCCGCTGAACCCCGCACATTCGCCGCTGCTGCGTTCTTCTTCCGGTATTATCTTGATATCGAAATCTTCATCCCTGATGCTCACAAGCCGCATCACGGCTCCGGGAGTAGCCTTTACCTCACCTCGTAACGAGAGTTCTCCTTCAGCATAGACTTTCTTTCCCGGAGGTTCGGGAAGCTGGCTTGAAGCAAAAAGTATCCCCAAAGCCATCGGAAGATCGAAGCCTGAGCCCGACTTCTTCATATAGGCAGGGCTGATACTGACCGTAACGTGCCCCTTCGGCATCTTGAACCCCGAGACGGCAAGAGCCGAATGGAGACGGCCCTGAGCTTCCCTTATCGATGAATCACAGAGACCCAATACCGAGAATGTCGGAATCCCGGGAGTAACGGAGACTTCTATCTCCGAGAGCACCACTCCGGTTCCGTCGTTAAAACACGAATAGACTTT
>CADAOK010000133.1 GCA_902789515.1 Oscillospiraceae bacterium | reverse complement strand
GCAGAGATCCAGTCCGGATCCAAGGGCTACTGGTTCAGAGTGGACGAAAGCGGCGAGATCGTCGGAGGCATCTCCAAGTTCGTACAGCCGAAGAAGGACGAAGTAGTAGCTAAGCTCGGACTTAAGCCCGACACGCTCGTAGTGCTTTCGGCCGGCACAAAGGGCGCCGCGCAGAAGATGGCAGGCGTTTTGGTAAAGACTTTCGGCGCTGCGGTTCCGGGTCATATGGACAAGGAGCAGTACGCATTCTGCTGGATAGTTGATTTCCCGATGTATGAGATCGGTGAGGAGTCAGGCGAACTCGAGTTCTGCCACAACCCCTTCTCAATGCCGTCGGGCGGACTTGACGTACTGCTCAAGGCAGAGAAAGGCGAGATCGATCCGCTGTCCATCAAGGCAGATCAGTACGACCTCGTAGTAAACGGTATCGAGCTGTCTTCGGGCGCTGTCAGAAACCACGATCCTGAGATCATGATCAAGGCTTTCGAGCTCGTAAGACTCGGCGAAGAAGATGTTAAGGCTAAGTTCCAAGTTCCCCGCCATGTACAACGCATTCTGCTACGGCGCTCCGCCGCACGCAGGTATCGCTCCGGGCGTTGACCGTATGGTAATGCTCCTGTCAGGCGAGGAGACGATCAGAGAAGTAATCCCGTTCCCGATGAACAAGAACGCTGCAGATGTCATGATGGACGCTCCCGGCTACGTGTCAGACAAGCAGCTTGAAGAGTTGAACATCAGGACAGTTGCACCTGCATCGGCAGGCGAAGAGAAGACATCAGAGGAGAGCTGATTTGGACGAGGAGAGGATGATCCCGGTAGAGGACAAGGATTCGCCGTTTGCGGACGATACCCTTACCGCGGAACAACAGAGTTACAGTGACGAGCAGCGCGCCGCACGTGAGAAGGCGGTCAGCAAGCATGCGATTGCCGAAGAGGTCTTGGACTGGCTCAGGACCATCTGCATCGGCGTTATCGTGGGAGTGCTGATAGTAGTTTTCGTTCTGCAGAAGGATAACGTCTACGGACCTTCTATGGAGCCCACGCTCTATTCAGGCGATGCAGTATTCACGCAGAAAGTATCGACCTACTTTAATCTTTACGACAGGGGCGACATCGTCATCCTTAACGGACAGGGTATGGAGGGCTACACCAAGTCCGAGTACCTGGTAAAGAGGATAGTCGGACTGCCAGGAGAGACGATAAAGATAGAGGATGGCAATGTCTATATCAAGCCTGCAGATTCTGATGAATTCTTCATTCTCGAAGAGAGCTATCTGCCGGAAGGAACCAAGACCACGATGATGGCCTTCGGCCTTGAGAAAGGCTACGACGAGATAACCCTCGGCCCGGACGAGTATTTCTGCATGGGCGACAACAGGGCGGTCAGCAACGACTCCAGGAATCTCGGTCCCTTTAGCAAAGACCGTATCGTGGCAGTTGCATTCATCCGCATCTATCCTTTTACTGCGATCAAATTTCTATAAAAGGAATAACCATGTCAGATACTCAAAAGTACATAAGAAACTTCTGCATAATCGCTCACATCGACCACGGCAAGTCGACTCTTGCTGACAGGCTTATCGAGCACACCCACGTCAAGGAAAAGCGTGAGATGCAGGATCAGATATTGGATAACATGGACATCGAGCGCGAGCGCGGCATCACGATCAAGTCACAGGCCGTAAGGCTTCCGTATAAAGCCGCGGACGGTCATGAGTACATGCTCAACCTGATAGACACTCCAGGCCATGTCGACTTCAACTACGAGGTGTCAAGAAGCCTTGCTGCCTGCGACGGCGCCATTCTTGTCGTCGATTCTTCGCAGGGCGTTGAGGCGCAGACGCTGGCTAATGTTTATCTGGCCGTAGATGCTGACCTTGAGGTCCTGCCGGTCATCAACAAGATCGATCTTCCTTCCGCGCGCCCAGAGGAGGTCCGCCGCGAGATAGAAGACGACATCGGCATCGATGCTTCCTACGCGCCTTTGATCTCGGCAAAGAGCGATATCAACATAGACGAGGTGTTGGAGAAGATCGTCGAGTACCTGCCCGCACCGGATGCTGATACCGATGCGCCTCTGCAGGCACTTGTTTTCGACTCGAAATACGACCCCTACAAGGGTGTTATCGTAAGCGTGCGCGTTAAGAAAGGCTCGCTCAGGCAGGGCGACAGGATCCGCGCGATGCACACCGGCAAGGAGTTCACGGTTACTGAGCTGGGCTTCTTCGCACCCGGTGAACTTGTTCCGACCGAAGGCCTCATGGCAGGCGAAGTCGGATATATCTGTGCTTCGATAAAGAACGTTGGCGACACTGCTCCCGGCGATACGATAACGACTGCGGACAATCCCGCGCCGGAGCCGCTCCTTGGTTACAAGGGCATACAGCAGATGGTCTTCTGCGGTATCTATCCGGTTGACGGCGCGAGATACGGCGACCTTAAAGATGCATTGGAGAAACTGCGTCTGAACGATGCGGCACTGTCTTTCGATGCCGAGACTTCAGCTGCGCTGGGATTCGGTTTCCGCTGCGGCTTCCTCGGCCTTCTGCATTACGAGGTAATCCAGGAGAGACTCGAGCGCGAGTTCAATCTCGACCTCATCAGCACCGCACCTTCGGTTATATATCACATACACCTCAACAACGGCGATATGGTCGAGTGCTCCAACCCGACGAACATGCCGCCGGTCGACACGATCGACTACATGGAGGAACCCGTGGTCAAGGCGACGATAATGCTCCCGAAAGAGTACGTCGGCAACATCATGGAACTCTGCCAGGACAGGCGCGGCGAATACCTCGACATGAAGTACTTAGACGAGAAACGCGTCATGCTCCACTACAGGCTGCCGCTTAATGAGATAATCTACGACTTCTTCGATGCGCTGAAATCGCGCACCAGGGGATATGCTTCACTCGACTACGAGCCCGCAGGCTACCAGACGAGCAAGCTGGTCAAGCTCGACATCCTGCTTAACGGCGATGCTGTCGACGCACTGTCCTTCATCGTGCATGCCGACAAGGCGTATGCGAGGGGCAGGAGAATGTGCGAGAAGCTCAAGGAGAACATTCCGAGGCAGCAGTTCGAGATCCCGGTACAGGCTGCTATCGGTGGCAAGATCATCGCCAGGGAGACGATCCGTGCTTACCGTAAAGACGTTACCGCGAAATGCTACGGCGGCGACATCTCACGTAAGAAGAAGCTCCTCGAGAAGCAGAAGGAAGGTAAGAAGCGTATGCGCCAGGTAGGCTCGGTCGACGTGCCTCAGGAGGCGTTCATGTCAGTACTTAAACTTGATGACGATAGTTAAAGTCCCGCATCTGCGGGACTTTTTATTGCATAAGCGGGCGGGTGGATGCTATTCTTTTGTAAAAGGGGGTGACTGCCATGTCTGACGATAACGAA
>CADAOK010000132.1 GCA_902789515.1 Oscillospiraceae bacterium | reverse complement strand
CGTCGCGGACAGCATGACGTATGAGGTCGACAGCAAGTCCGTCGAGTCCTCCACAAAGGATAAGAAAGCGTCCTGTGACATTACGTTTACCCTTGTTGATTACGAAGAGCTCTATGATGATGACTACGATATCGATGAGTATATCGAAGCGATCGAAGATGATGACGGCGAGAATGTCATCGAGATAGAGATTAGTGTCGACTTTGTCTACAAAAAGGGCAAGTGGCTCGTTGCTGATAAGAAGCTCAAGAACATAGGCAAGGTCTATGGATTCATGGAAGACATCTCAGGATATGATCTCTTCGGTATCAGGGCTTTGTCCGCGGAAGAGTTCAAAGATGCGCTCGTAAATGCATTCGGTGCGGATCCCGATGATATCTCTGATGATGAATGGGCTGATTGCCGTGAGGTGTATTACTGGGCCGATAACTGCTCGGTATCTTTCTATGAATACAAGGATCCGGACGGAGCCTATGTGGATTTCGATGAAAGTCTGTATCTGTTTGATAATGCAGATGGGGTCTTCTGCGATTACTCTGAGACTGAAGGGTATTTGCTGATCAACAATGCCTACCTTGAATACTATTATGCAGAGATCTACGGCGGATGCTATTTCAAGGACGAAACTATGGTCGGGGTTTTCGTGATAAACGGCAGCGACAGCGATAAGGCAATGGTCGACGAATTCCTCAGTGAGCTCGGGTATCCGTTACCCTATGAACAATAAAGAAACTGCCAGGAAGGGAACAACATCCGGGAGGTGAAGTGTATGAAGAAGAGAGTGTTCACATCTGTACTGTCATTTGCGATTCTGCTGTCACTCGGCGGCTGCTACCGTGATGACAAGGGCGTTATCGACGCTGCGGAGAAATATGCGGATGCGATAGTTGCCTTGGATGCCGACGATATTGCGGATCTTATGGAAGATGACGGCGGTCTGGAAGATGCTTTCGCTGCGTACAACAGCTTTGTCTCCAAAGGCGAGGGCGCGGAAGATCTTCTGAAGGCGATATCTGACACCATGACATATGAGATCGATTCCAAGTCAGTCGAATCTTCCACCAAGGATAAGAAGGGAAGCTGTGATATCACATTCACTCTTGCCGACTATGAAGGTCTGTATGATGAGGATTACGGTATTGATGAGTATATTGAAGCCATCGAAAACGATGACGGCGATGATGCTGTCGAGATAACCGTAAGCGTTGATTTTGTCTATAAGAAAGACAAGTGGCTCGTAAGCGATGCCAAGTGCAAGACCATCGGCAAAGTCTACGGCTTCATAGAAGATATCTCAGAATATAACCTGTTCGTCTCAGCGTTGGACAGGGATACTTTCATCAGCATCCTAGAAGATGAATTCGGCATGCAGGATGATGTGGAATACTATGTTACCGAAGGCGACGAGACCTGGCTCGTCGGATGCCAGGTGGATATCTACGGATACGACGGCAGCTGTTTCTATGAATTCCTGCAGTTTGATGAACCTTCGCAGGCTGCCGACTATTTCGAGAATGATTATTACTATGTGAACTTCAAGGATACGTTTGACAACAATTATATGAGCGGAACGTATGATATTGATTTCAGTGATTCTGATTCAAGCGGATATGCCGTGTTCGACGGAACCGTCTCCGGAGCTAACTATCTCGCTGACGGAGAGTTCTACGGCGGCATCTACTGCAATGACGGAGTCGTTGTCGCAGCATGGACCTACTGCCCTGTCAGCGGTGATAAGGATAAGATCGACACCTTCCTGAACCTGGCAGGCTATCCCACACCATAACAACGCATAAGACTAATGCAGGAGGGTATTGTTATGAAGAGAAAGAGTCTGTTTATCATAGCGCTGTCACTGGTTGTCATGTTTGCGGCGGCTGCCTGTTCTTCTTCTTCCGGTCAGGCTGCCGATGAGATTGTCTCGCACGGATCTGATACAGATGCCGTTGTTAATGTGATACAGGAGGGCGTCGATTCTCAGTCGGCATCAGAATATAACTATTCTGCGGCAAATAATGCGGATTCCAGGCTTCTGATAAGGAACGTGACCATCTCTCTGGAGACGGCAACTTTCCAGACGACGTATGACAGCATAATCAAAGCCATAGGAAAGAACGATGCCTATATCGAGAATTCCAATGTGACCGGAACGGGAAAAAAGAATAACCTCCACGAGGCGACGATCGTTATAAGAGTTCCTTCCGACAATATGGACGCACTGATCGAAGCGCTCGACGGCAACGGCACGGTTACTTCTTCCAGTGAGAATGTCCAGGATGTCACATTGGAATATGTTGATCTCGAGAGCAGGATCTCCTCGCTCAAGACGGAGAGAGATTCACTGAACAAGCTTCTCGAGCAGGCTGAAGATCTTGACACCATCATTACGCTTCAGGACAAGATCTCTGAGATCAACTATGAGATCGAGAATTACGAATCGAGCCTTCTGGTACTGCAGAATCAGATTACTTATTCGACACTGACCCTTAACATAAAAGAGGTTATCGAGGAGACGGAAGTCGTTGATTCTGATGAGGTAAGGAACACTACCCTTTGGGACAAGATGTGGGGAGCTTTCACAGGATCAATCAACTTCCTGAAGATCCTTGCCCAGGGCATCCTTATCGTATTATCAGCGTTGCTGCCTGTAATAATAATCATCGGAATTCCTGTGGCAATCATACTGATCGTCAGACGAAGGAAAAAGAAGAATAAACAGCAGTCCTCTGATAATAAGTAAATAACTGAAACACTTACCGTCCGCAGGTCCTCCCGCGGGCGGTATTTTATTATTCCTGATGAGTTTTCTTTGCTACCGGAAAGTTTTTGAATAATTTTTCAAAAACACCGAAGAAAACATGTTTGTCATCCGTCTATAGAGTAGAGACAAACATAAGGAGGAAG
>CADAOK010000131.1 GCA_902789515.1 Oscillospiraceae bacterium | reverse complement strand
GCTGATCCTCTTTACGTGTATGACCTTGGCATACCAGGTCATTACGGGCTTAAGGTCGAGCTTGACCGGAGGCTCGGGGCATCCCGGCGGCATCAGACCGTAAAGGATGATGCCTGCTCTGACGAGGTCTAAGTGCATCTCAGGGAATCTCATGATCCCCGCGCTGTTGCAGATGTGCCTCTTGGCAAAATGCACTCCGCGCTTTTCCAAAGACTCTATCTCATTCATAAAGTCTTCGTACTGCCGCATCGTATAGGCATCATCATCCGTGTCCGCGACCGCGAAATGCGAGAACACTCCGTAGGGCACTATGCCCGGAAGGTTGCAGCATCTGACGATCTCTTCAGTATCGGACCCGTCTGATTTGAATCCGATGCGTCCCATGCCGGTATCAAGCTTGAAGTGACACCTTATGGTCTTGCCCTGCCTGACCGCCTCATCAGATAAAGCTCGCGCTATATCGTACGAGTAGACCGACTGATCGATCTCAAACTTAACCGCATCAGCATAACGGCTCTTGTCCGTATAGCCGAGTGTCAGCATCGGAGCCGTAATCCCGCGCCTTCTGAGTTCGACCGCCTCATCCATGGTCGCAAGACAAAGACCTGCCGCACCGCAGTCAAGGAGAGTCTTTGCGACTTCGTAGGCACCGTGACCGTAAGCGTCGGCCTTGACGACCGCCATTATCCCCGCTGAAGGGGAAGTCACTTTCCTGATCTCGGCAAAATTATGCTCGAGAGCGGAGATATCGATCTCCACACAGGAACGGTCATAATAATCAGAACACCAATTCTCTTCCATATGATCCATGTTAATACCCGGCCTGCCTGAATGCTTCTGGGAAGAACTCCGCAATATCTGAAGGAATCATGGAGTGTTTTCCGAGCTTGGCGGCGGCAAGTCCTCCGGCCAGAGAATGAATCCTGACGGCTGCCTGACAGACATCTGCAGACATGTTCCCGAACTGCGCGAGAAGCCCAACCGCAAGTCCTGCAAGGACATCGCCGGACCCTCCTTTTGCAAGGCCGCTGTTCGCAAAATTGCCACCGCTATAATAAATACTTCCGTCATTTGTCGCTACACGGGAATTGCTGTCTTTGAAAATCAGGATGCAATTATTGCTAATTGCAAACTCTGATATGGCGTTGCACACATCTTCGTCGGACGCGCCGGACAGATCGGTGCCTGAGAGCCTTGCGAATTCCCCGACATGCGGAGTAAGGATCGCAGGGTTCTTCCTGGCCTTAAGAAGCCCGTAGTAGTATGTCTTGTCCTTTGCCATAAGGGTAAGCGCACCCGCATCGAGAACGAGGTTCTCGATATTACTGAGCGCAAATGGCAGGATAAGCTTCAGATACGGATCATCGGGAGGCATGCCGGGACCTATGAGCATCGCGCCTTTCACTCCCGCAAATGAGTTCATCTGTCTGATGGTCTCAGCCTCGCTCCCGTCCCTGGGCGCGGTAAGCGCACACGGGAGATTTGCCCGTACGGCATCAAGGGTCTTCTCCTCAGAGAATACGCGCACAAGACCGCAGCCGGATCTTAAAGCAGCTCCTGCCGCAAGGATAGCCGCACCGGTCATGTATTCTGACCCCGCGATCACCGTTGCGGTCCCGAAATCATTCTTATGGCCTTTATCGTCTCTTACAGCCAGAAAGATGAAGGTGTCAGGAATCTTTTTCTCAGGCATGTTTCTCCTCGTCCCTGTTTGGTATGAGCGTCTCGTTGTTTATGTTCTCGATCGCCTTGATATCGAACGGCGTCTCCTGATAGACGTAGTAGTTCAGCCAGTTGGTATACATCAAAGTCGCGGAAGATCTCCACTTCAGGACCGGCTCCTTTGAAGGGTCGTCGTCCCTGTAGTAGTTTACCGGCAGGGCAGTATCTAGTCCCGCGCCCCTGTCTCTCTTGTATTCGAGATCCAGAGTCTCCTTGTCGTATTCGGAATGGCCCGTAATGAATATCTGTCTTCCGTGAAGATCGGACACCGCATAGATGCCGCACTCTTCAGACTCGGACAGGATCCTTAAGTCCTTCCTCTTCTCGATGTCGGATCTTCTTACTTCCGTGTATCTCGAATGAGGCACATAGAACAGGTCGTCAAAACCCCTGAAGAGCTTGACCGGCCTAACATAAGTCATCGAGTGCTCGAATACTCCGAAGACCTTCTTGTCCAGGACATACTTGGGGATACCGTAGTGATAGTACAGTCCGGCAAAAGCCGCCCAGCAGATATGGAGCGTGGAATAGACATGGGTCTTGCTCCACTCCATGATCCTCTCGAGCTCGGGCCAGTAATCGACCTCCTCGAAGGGAAGCTTCTCGACAGGCGCACCGGTGATGATCATTCCGTCGAAGAATTCGTTCTTGATATCGTCGAAGGTCCTGTAGAACTTCGTGAGATGCTCCTGGCTTGTGTGTGTTGATGTGTGCGATGCCGTGCAGATGAGCTCGATATCGACCTGGATGGGCGAGTTGGACAGAGCCCTGAGGATCTGAGTCTCTGTGGTGATCTTGTTCGGCATCAGATTGAGGATTACGAGCTTCAGCGGACGGATGTCCTGCGAAAGCGCTCTGTTCTCCTCCATAACGAATATTCTTTCCTGCTCTAAGACATGTCTTGCAGGCAGATTGTCAGCTATTCTGATCGGCATATCATGCTCCTATGAATTCATTAAGTATTGATTCGGCAGGAACCTGATCCGGATCGACAACAGGTATCTTGTGCAGATGTGACTGAAGCTTCGCTGCCTTGGCAAGTGCCGCAGACAGATCTGCGAAAGGCTTGCCCGTCTCGGACTTCTCCATGAAGACCGAAGGCGCGATCGTTCCTTTCATCGCCTGATCCATCGCTTCGTCGATATCATGAAGCGCCATGGGTGCGATGATGAGACTCTCGTAAGCAAGGAAAGAGTTGATGTGATAATCGGCTCGTGTCAGATAGTCGGTGTAATACTTCTCTTCCGACTTGGTGATCATCGGCCAGTAATCGATCGTCGCGAGAGCGTGCGCGCTCCTGTGGCGGTAGTCT
>CADAOK010000130.1 GCA_902789515.1 Oscillospiraceae bacterium | reverse complement strand
CGTTCTCATGCGAGAACGCGATGATATCTTTTACAAAGTGCTGCTTCTGCGGACTGTCTTCGATTCCGGCCAGCAGCGCGCGGTCGATCTTAACGTAGTCAGGAGTATAACGGAGCAGATTCGCAATGTTCGAATATCCGGTGCCGTAATCGTCAACCGCAGTCTCGATGCCAAGTTTGGTGCAGAGGTTCTTCATGAGCTCAAGGGCATCGTCGTTCATTTCCGACTGCTCGGTAAATTCGATAACAATGCGTCCGGGGTGATCAGCGACATAGTCGGACACGAGCTTGAAGTCATCTTCCGTAAGCTGATAACCGGGAATTGCATTAATGAATATCTTGCGCCCGTCAGCCAGGGTAGACTCATGGTTCTGCATTATCTTAACGACATTATGGAATGTCAGACGCTCGACATCGTAGAGACGGCCGTAGAATCCTGCATAACGAAGTACGGTCGGAGGCGCCAGATACGGTGTGACATCTGGCCTCATGAGCGCTTCGTAACCATAGATCTTACCGGTGGTTGCATCTACTATCGGCTGGAAGTGATAGTTGATCTTATTCTCGTCTAAGACCGCGATTACAACGCGCGCATCATTCTGCTCTTCCTCGGACAGCGTTCCGCCTGCGGTAAGCATTCGCTCTTCGGACTTGTTTGCGGTCTTGCGGCTTATGGCAATGTTGACCAGACGCTCGAGCTCCTCGGATGTCGTGGGCATACCGTTCTCGATACCGTAGAAGATCTTGACGTCATAAGGCGCGTCGGAGAAAGACTCATGAAGACGTCCGATGAGCTTGTCTTTCATCTCGAGCATCTCTTGATCGTCGGGACTCCTGGTAATGCGCAGTGCCACGAGCTCGTCGTTGCCGGCTCTGAAACACATGCAGTTCCTGGAGTTGAATACATCCTCCATGGTTCCCGCCAGCGCGCAGATGACCTTGTCGCCTTCGCCTCTGCCGTAATTGTCGTTAATTGATGAGAGGTCGTCCACATCGACCGCGATCGCGCCAACATAGCCGCCGTTGTTGTGTACGAGGTTGAGGTAGTTCTCAGACTTCTCGATAAAGCCTCTGTAGTTCGGCAGTCCCGTAAGGCTGTCGGTCGTTATGCCGCCCTTGGCGATCTTGTTCGATCCGATGAGTGTGTCGGTCCTTCTGTAGCACTCGATGCCCCTGGCGACTGACCTGAGCCACGCGCGGTACTCGGGCGTGACGGAGTGGTATTTGCCGTCGTATCTGACCGCTGCGAAACCGAACATGCTGTCTTCATAGAAGAGCGGCATAAAGAAGAAGATCGCCGGTTTCTCACGGACATCGTACAGCGCAGGCAGCATCTGCTCCTTGAAGAACATCTGGTCCTGCATGATCCTGTCGTTGTTCTCGCTTTCCGCGCCGACCCTGATCGTCTCGGACATCTGGTCTTCGAACTCCGGTCCGAAAATTCCGAGACCCGGGTTAAGGCACACGCTGAACCCGTCGAACCCTCGGATCAGCCTTATGTTGGTAACTATGCTGTTGATGAGACCGGTGTACGTCGTCTGCGCCATGAGGTCGTCGTCCAAGTGGTTGAAGGGCGAGAACATCGTGCCGAGAGAGAGCTCCGTGTCCCAGGAGTCACGCTTGTAGTAGGTCGGGACCGCACTGTCGCATCCGCATCCGCAGGTACCGCCTATGAAGAGCTCCGGGTCCTCGCTGTATTTGACATACTTGGTGCCGTTGATCTGCGCATCCAGGTAGAGGAAGGAATCGATCGCCATGTGCCTCGACGATAGATTGACCGATGTCAGCGGGACCGGCGCATGCCTGCCTTCCGGGTTGGAATCGCACCCGACGACCTTGATGTCTTCGGGGATCTTATATCCGTGGGCAATAAGATTCTTTGCCAGGCCAAGCGCCATGCAGTCATTCGCGCACGCGACCGCCTCGGGCAGATTGCCGCTCTTTACCAGGCTGTCCGCGAGGCTCTCGCCGCTCGTATACCAGAAATCACCGTAGAAGATGCGGTTCTCGTCGACCTCGATGCCGTGCTCGGTCAGCGCGTCGCGGTACGCCTGCAGTCTTATCTGCGAGTGCGGGTGCCACGACTTGCCCGTCAGGAACGCGATGTCCTTCAGGCCGTGATGCTCGATGAGGTGCGATACGACCGCCTTCTCGGGGGTGTAGTTATCGATGTGAATGGAAGGGAAGTACTTGCTGTCCCTGTCAACGAAAAGCACCTTCCCCTTATACGTCTTGTGCAGCTCTTGCTCGATCCTCTCAGGCACCCCCTTGATCTGGATCGTGTCCGCCATGACCACGACGGCCGCGAACTCGTTGTAGTTGACGAGCTTGAAGATCGCCGAGTCGCTCTCTGATTTCTCGGGGGTGTTCTGGTACTTGATGTACATGCCGAAAACGCAGACATCGTAATCCTTCTTGAAAGCCTCTTCAGTAAAGGCTTTCAGGAAAACATCCTGCATATACTCTTCCGGCTGTCCCAGAAGTATTGCTATTCGTCTGCGCATAGTACCATCCATACCAGTATGATAGTTGATACGAATTCGGTAATCAACGCAATTGCGTGAACAAAATGTTATGGATTAATTTATCCCGCTTTTTGTGTCAGATTCGTGGGGTGGATTGGTGAAGGCAGGCAGGGAAGGGCACTCAGAAATCCACCAGATAGATGCTTACCGAGATCTTTGTGAACGAGCCTTTCTTCTCTATGTTCGTGATTCTAGCTGAGAGCTTCTTGCCGGCATCCATCAGGCGGGCAAATACGATGTTGTCCTTCTCGGGCACATAGCCGACCTTCTTCTTATCCTTGGACAGGATCATTATCGCATTGGAATCGAACTTGTTGTCCTCGCGAACCAGGAAGAGCATGTCCCCCTCGGCAATCTCGTCCAATACCGACTGGTCGGTCAGGTGGGATGTACCGGCCACAAAGGAATCGAACAGGTGGATCTCCTGCGAGGCTTCAGCAGCTCACCGACACCGCTCTCGGCCGCCTTCCCCACGAGTCCCGTCTCAAACTTAGTCAATTCATTAGCCATGTCAGTCACCTGTTATCGCTCGAAGCATAACTTCCAATTGTTCCTTGTAATCATTATATTGCTTTATCTCGTCTTCGAGGTCCCTGATCCGCTGCTCGGTCTCTTCGTTATCCTCGAGCAGGAATTTATAGTTATACGGGTCCGTCGTTATGATCCTGTTGATATTCTCTTCCAGGGCGAGGATCTTCTCCTGGATATCGGGGATAACGATCTTCGCAGTGTCTATTCCTCGCTCGTCCAGAGCCTTGGTTACCAGCACCTGCAGCTCCTCGATCTCGTCCAGGTGATTGCACTTGTATGCGATGACCACCCGGTTCCAGAGGTCCTTAAGGGCAGGGTCTTTGGCAGTCGCAGGATTGATGTCCGGGTGCAGAATCTTGGCGATCTCACGGTATATCTTCTTGATCCTCATGGCTTCGTAGGCGGGGATGCTCTCGGCCTTCTTGGAGTTCTCATGCTCTTTTACCAGGTTGTCCAGTTCCTCGTAGTACGAGAGCATCTGTTCTTTAACGATGCCGTT
>CADAOK010000129.1 GCA_902789515.1 Oscillospiraceae bacterium | reverse complement strand
TTCTTCTGATATTCAAGACGGCCGGCTAATCCGAGTCTCACGTTATCAACAGGAGGTTTTACATTTGACAGATAATCTGATGCATCCGAATTGAAATAGAAATTGATCTGCTGATTGTCATAAGCGCATTCAACAATATAAATGCCGAGACTGATCCTGACTTCACATTCCTTCTGGATATTAGCCTGGCCAATCGAGAGATTCCTGTATGTTCTTCCCTGCAAAGAATTAAGCGCACTCTCACTTACATATTTGTTGACTGCCGGCTTAATGTACTGATTGAACGCGGAAGCATCCGGCACATCAAAAGACTCCGTCTCAGTTCCTTCCGGATAATCCATGTACTCGATATCCACAAGCATGCCGGGATTCAGATTCCCGTATAAACTGTTGATAACATTCATATAACGCTTATTGCCGCAGACTATAAGAGTCCTTGTATCATTGGCTATCGAGCTCATCTGTGTCCATTCAGTATAAGTCGTGGTCCTGGTAGCAACACGGCCATTGGCACCTGTCACAACATCTTTCTGTTTCCTCTCATTGCCGGCTTCGTACGAGAAAGAAGCAAAAGTGCTGACCGTATAAAGATATGCGGGAACACTTACCATCCGCAGACGTTTGATCTCAAACCGTTCGAGCACATCGATGGGAAAGCATTCAGACAGCGTAAGGAATTCAAAAATTGATCTCTGGATCAAAACAGAAGATTCAACCAGCGGAAGACCGCTGTTGATGTTGTTTTTCATCAGGATCTCAAGCACTGATGGGCAGAAGATGAGTCCCGTTAAACGGACTCTGCCGCAGGTATAAAGAATCCCCCGTCCGGTTAGCAAACGGGGGAAATCAATGTACCTACTGCACTGAACAGAGCACGGTTTTATAAAGAATCAAAACGCTACCCTTATCAGTTTCATCGCGCTTATCTTGCCGGTGCGGTGGTCGCTCGGGGTCTTGGACATTATCTCGCTGTATCTGGCATCTCCGTAATAAAGGAGCTTGTAGTGCTTGCCGTCCTCCTTTATCTCAAATCCGCAGGCCTCAAGGTCCTGTCTGAGTTTTGACGACATTCCGTCATATGTCTTGAGCAGTCTTTTGAGCTCTTCGATGCGCTTCTCGGTAAGTTCCTGGTAATCGTTGCAACTTATTATGTCCGCAACTACATCCTGTCTTCTTGAATCCTCAGGCATCGCCTTCAGGCCCTCAGACAGCGTATACAAGACGAGGTCCTTTATCTCGCCGGGATAGAGATCGTACTCGGTCCCGCTCATCAGAAGCGGCAGACTGTCGCTGTTGCTGATTTTCGCGCGCAGGCCGTCGTTCTCAAACCTGAGGCTCTCGTTCGCATTCGTAAGTTCAGTGATCTGCTCTCTGAGTTTCTTCGCATCCTCATCAGCAATCGTGAGAAGATCGTCGAACTCCGCCTTCAGTTCCTGATAGACTTTCTGGCGGATCTTCTCTTCCTCATCACTTAAGTTCTCTTCAATACTGGATGCGCGCTGCTCAGCTTCTCTCCAGGCGGACTCCGCCTTCTGGCGCTCCTGGCTCTGTACCGTTACCCTGTCGAGCAGCAGCGCATTGTTGACGCCCTGCCAGGTAAACAGATTATCGACCATCTGGGAGTTGCTGTACTGCAGTACGGTGCGGATAATGCGCTCGAGCATATAGTCGTCGACACCCGCATCTCTTCTGTAGATAAACCTTCTCTCGGGGATGACACGGTTCGGATAGTAGATGCCGACTGCACCGAGATATTCGTTCTTCGAGTCGCACATATCTTTCAGTGTCATCGTTGTCGATTTGTCGTTCTCGACCAGGACGTGTGCAATGCCCTTGAGGCGTTTCGCCAGCAGGTCGACGTCGACGGGGTTGTCGTTGTTGTATGTTTTCGAGACGTAGACGACCGGGTACTTGTAGTGCGTCTTACCGTTGATCAGGTCCGCGATGATCCCGATGTTCTCCTCGCCGATGCCGATGGTTTTGTAAAGCAGCGGCAGGTCGCCGTCATCCTTGAGATAGCCCTTATCGATGAGCAGCGTGATGAAGTGCGGCGCGGAGAACTTGCCGTTTGTCGTCAGGGCGTCCTCCGTATAACTGCGGTCGAGCCTGATCGCGAGCTTCATGTTACGGAAATTCATTACATAATCAGTATCCCAGACCACGCCGTCGGGAGTCCTTTTCTCGAACCTGACAGCAACGGTGCTCTGCTGCGGATAATCTTCGACGGCAAGCCACAGGTTCTCGCTGCCCCACCTATGGCTCTTCTCCCCGTTCCAGACAAGATCCGGGATGCGGTTCTCGTCGTGAGGAGTATTGGCATTCCACTCCACGATGAGCTCCATAAAGCTTTCGCGCGTCATTTTGGAATTTATGTCCAGGACTGTTGAGAATAGTAACATTGGGGACCCTCCTGATCTGTATGCTTATGTACGATTTAAACGCATTATCCGTAAAAGTCCATTACTGCCCGGAAGAAAGCTCGTACCTGAACTCTTCGAGCATCCTGTTAACGGCCTCGAGATCCACGGTCCTCTTCTTGCCGCCGTTGTACTGCGACACGAGACTGTTCTCCTCGAGGAACCTGATGACGTCCGAAGCCTCGGAATAGTCGACCATCAATTTCTTCTGGATGAAGAAGACATCCACCGCCCGCGTCTGCGAGATCGCTTCGAGGATCTCGACGATGTACTCGAGGTTGAACTCGATCGGCGGCCTGTCGGCATCGAAATCGAACTCGTACTTCGCGCTGCCGTTCTTCTTGATGGCATCGTCGACCACGCGCTCTATCTCTTCAAGGCTGACGTGCGGCGCCTGGATATGCACGGGCGCATTATCCGCACCGGTCGCGAGGAGCATGTCGCCGTTTCCCAGGAGCCTCTGCGCGCCGGTCCTGTCGAGTGCCGCCTTGGACTCATGCCAATCAGAGACTGAGAATGCGATCCTGTACGGGATGTTCGCCTTGATCTCGCCGCTGACAAACTCCGACCTTGAAGACTGCGCGTTGATCACAAGATGAACGCCAGCGGCACGTCCCTTGCGGGCGATGGACTTGATCAGGTCCTCAAAATCCTGCGGCATCTCATATGTGAACTCAAGATACTTGTCGATGATTATAACAACATGCGGGAGCTTGTTCTGTACGCTTCCGTTATAGGCCTCAATGCTCCTGGCACCTGCCTTCAATAGCACCTCATACCGCTTGTCCACGAGCTCTTTGACATAACTGACAGCTTCATAGACATCGTCTTTGCGTGACAGCGGCTCGAAAAGCAGATGCGGCAGACCCTCGTACACCTCGAGGTCAATGCCGGGATCGATCAGGACCATCTTTACCTGCGCAGGCGACGCCTTGCAGACGATGCTCAGGATGATGTCATCCAGGAAAACTGTCTTACCCGTACCGGTCGCTCCCGTTATCAGGAGGTGCGGAGCTTCAGCCAGGTCGAAAACGACATCCTCAGCGAGCTCGCCTATCCCGGCAGCCACAGTAAGCGGCGACTTGGCACTTGTATACTCTTTGCCCTCCAGGATCTCCCTGATACCGTAATATGTCCTGTTATTCCTTACCACACTTACCGAGAAGACCCCGCTCTTCTCCCCGCGCTGAAATACCTTTACTTCCTGCCCAACAGCCACACCGAGGTCTTTGGTAAGATCCTGCACGGACTTATAAGAGACACCCTCCGGCATCACATAGTCGAAGACCATATTTACCGGCGAGACCTTGTACCCGTCAGGAGTAACATCGATGCCCAGACTATGAAGGCATGTGGTGATACTGTTGTAACAGGTCTCCGCCAGAGTCTTGGCTTCCTCATAATCAGCAGCCGTGTTGTCCAGCAGTGTCAGGTTCGGGGTTTGGTATTTCATGGGGGCCTCCTGAA
>CADAOK010000128.1 GCA_902789515.1 Oscillospiraceae bacterium | reverse complement strand
GCCTATCCCCTGATGCTGATATTCGGGCGATACGCAGAGTTCCTCAATATTGTAGTTGGTTCCTTCCCACCAGTGGCGGATCATTCCGACTGACATCGCCGCGAGCCTGCCGTCAATTACAAGCCCGAAGTTCAGCGCGTTATAAGAACCTGATATCTCCTTGATGTATTCTCCGAGCTGAACCGGATCGCTCCAGTCGTCGTTCCACGGCTCGCCCGCGAAAGCAGTCTTGAACAGTTCTCCCATCTGCGGAAGATACGACTCGTCCAGCACTATAAACTTCTCTTCATTCATATTGATGCCTATCTATTTATTATTATCACAAAGACCTTCTGATACCCGCCGCCCAGCTGATACCTGTTCATCTCGGGCGCCTGCACCAGCTTGAGCTTGAAGCCGTGCATATCGCAGATCTTCTTGGATATGGACAGACCGAGGCCCGTACCGCCCTTGGTCGTTCTCGACTTGTCTCCCATCACGAACGGCTCGAAAAGGTTCTCCGCCACATCCTCTTCTATCTTCTCACCGCTGTCCGCCACATAGATCCTCAGGTCATCGTAGTCTTCTCTTACATAGACGCCGATCTTTGTCTTGGACGAATTATGCTTGACAGCATTTACCAGGAGGTTGGTGATAACTCTGGAGAACTGTATCCTGTCGACATCGATATTGATGGGGCCGTCAGGGATATCAACATCCAGTTCGTCTCCGGCATCTTCTATATCAGTATAGTTAAGGGCCACGACTTCTCTTACGAGTTCGGTCAGGTCAGTCGGATTCTTAACGAGGCTGTAGCCTTCGCTGTCGAGCTTGACGTAGTCGAACAGCAGGTTGACGATCTCGTTCATTCTTCCGGATTTGTTATATATCGCCTCGAGGTACTCCTTTTGGTCCTCGCCCTTTACCATGCCTTCGTTCAGCGCTTTCGCGTAGCCCGTGACAGTTGTCATCGGCGTCTTGAGGTCGTGGACGATGTCCGAGATCATGAGGTATTTCGAGCGCTCCTCCTCGAGACGCTGCTGTCTGAGTTCCGTGTCGAGCTTCCTGACCTCGCGGGTAACAAGAGAGGTGTATGTGACCGCGCCAACGACGTAGGGTACTACCGCCATCACGAATATCGTGAAGAGTATCAGGAGGACCCATATGATGGTAGTGGTCTCGACGTTCTTTGCCGACGGGCCGCCCACCACGCTGACCTCGAGCACCTGCTTGAGCAGCGCCTCATTAAGCCCCTGCATCGTCGGGAAGAAGAAAGACAGTATCCTCAGCATGAGTATGATCAGCAGCACGACTATTCCCAGTATGACCGTGCCGAGGCTCAGGGAATTCAGGTTCTCCAGGTGCGGCATGATCAGCGATATGACCACCGGGAAAGCCACGCGGTTGATGAACAGGAATACCAGTGACTCGAAGACCGCGACGACGGCGATCGTTATGAGGAATCTCGATATGAGGAATCTTCCGAGTCTGGTCTGCGTGTTCATTTGATCTCCAGCCTGTAACCCAGGCCCCGCATTGTCTTGATGTACTTGGACGCATCTTCGTCGAGCTTGGTCCTGAGCTTGCTTATCGCCACCATGATGTTGTTGTCCGATGCGAAGAAATCATCACCCCACGCATACTCATAGAGCTGCTGCTTGGTGAACACCTTGCCGGGGTTCTTCATGAACATCTCCATCATCTTGTATTCGACCGAAGTCAGTTCGATGATCTCGCCGCCCTTCGTGAGCAGGCACTTGTCCGTATCGAGCTCGAGATCCATCGCCTTGAGGACTTCGGCTTCTTCCTTAATGTTGCCCGCGCCCAGGTCGTAATACCTTCTCATGAAGGCTTTGACCCTTGCGGCGACTTCGAGCGGATTGAAGGGCTTGCAGATATAGTCATCAGCACCGATGTTAAGTCCCAGTATCCTCTCGGCATCCGCTGTCCTTGCGGTGATCATCATGACCGGGATATTGCTCTTCTGCCTTAAGTTCTTAAGTGCGGTAAGTCCGTCCATGTCCGGCATCATGATATCCAGGAGGCACATATCGGGCTTCTCTTTGTCAAGAAGATCCAGCACTTCGAGGCCTGTGGAGGCTTCGACCACCTTGAATCCGTCGTTCTCGAGATAGAGCTTAAGAAGGTTCCTTATCTCCTTCTCATCATCAGCTACCAGTATCTTGTATTCCATATTATTCCTCTGCCGTGATTCTTAAAAACAGGATAACCGGCAAGCTGTCTTGCCGGCTATCCCTACTATACCATATCCCCTATTCCTAATCCTATTCCTACCCATATTTGCGGTGTTAAACTGTTGCGACTTCCTTCTTGTCGCCGTACTTGAGTGCCTCATAGAGAGCTGCATCAGTCTGGAGCTTGTAAGGATCTACATAGAAGACGCTCAGCAGTCCGCATGTGCAGAGGGAGAGCAGTTCCCAACCGATGAATGAGAGATCGAGAACGAATGTCTTCCACTTGTTGCCCTTCATGAGCTTGGAGCTCTCTGCGAGGATATCGCTGTACTTCATGTCAGGGTTCTCAGCGAAGATGTAAGGTACAAGTCTGTACTCATACGCCTTGATGATTCCGGGGATAACGAAGAGGAGCGACCAAAGCCAGATGAAAAGATCCTTGAAGAATGCTGTCTTAACTGCGTTCTTGTAGTTCTTATCGAAAGCGAATGTCAGTGAAGAGAGCTTCGCGGGCTCATCCAGGTTACGTCTGAAGAAGTTCCTGCATCCGAACTCTACCGGGTTGATGAGAAGTACATCTATTGCGATTCCTACTGCGCTTGCTACGAGAACTATTGCGAATACCGTTAAAGCTACAATGCTGAATATTGCGATTCCGAATGCTACGTCTGTCTCGTCGACCTCAATCTCGTTGCCGTTATCGTCTGATGTAACTACTGTTACGGTTACCGGATCAGTGTTCTCATCGATCCCTTCGACCTCAACTTCTTCCACAGTCTCTGTCTCTTCTTGATGCTGGTTGTTATACATCAGTGAGCTGAATGTTGAAGATCCGCCGCTTGCTGCTCCGCTTGCCCCGCTTGCTCCTCCTACGATGATGGCGAAGATCAATCCGCAGAGGACGCACTTCCAGTAATTGAGCTGAAAGGCTTTCTTTGCCTTTTCCTTAATCTGCTTTCTTGTCCACATATTCCTTTTACCTCCTGCGGCAT
>CADAOK010000127.1 GCA_902789515.1 Oscillospiraceae bacterium | reverse complement strand
ACAGGGCGAGTGGATCTATTACGAATACAAGATCGACCTTGATTATGACGATTACGTCGAAGACGACATCATCGACAACAACGGAAAGATCCTCCTGCGCGCCAGGATAGATCCTGATTCGCTCAAGGGCATCAACATCAGTTTCGTCTGCCAGAACAGGCTCTGGTACAACATGGCTGTCCAGGCGGTAAAAGACATCGAAGTGGACAGTTATATCTCTGTTGTCCTGATACAGGATCATGAGGTCGTCTCCGAGTACACACTTAAGAACAGCAAAGGAAAGAATCCCAAGTGCACGTTATGAGGAATCATGGTACGACGAAGCGGACGGCAGTCTGCAGACTGTATGGAGTCCGCCCGTCGGATACTGATGCCGGAGGTAGTCCGTCTTATCGTCAAGCCGTTCAGATGTTATAATTACGTCAAGGTAACCCGTACAAGGCAGCGGGGAGGGGATAATCAAAATTGGCGGTAATCTGCAGAACATGCTCAGGCAAACTGGTATATAACCCGGCATCACAGATGCTGGAGTGTGTCTCATGCGGCGGCAAATACAGGCCTGAAGATGTTGAGGATGCTAATGCCGAACTCCATTCAAAATATTACGACACAAATGTCTATATCTGCCCGCAGTGCGGTGCGGAGGTCATAACGAGTGACACCGAGGTCTCGACGTTTTGTGTGTACTGCGGCAACCCGGCGGTCGTTTTCGACAGGATCGCAAAAGAGTACAGACCGGACGGCATCGTGCCGTTTACGGTGACGCGCGAAGAGGCGGTAAAGAATATCAATGCCAAGCTGCGCAAAAACCCGATAGTACCCAAGGAGGTCAAAGCGAAATGCACACCCGGGAACCTGCGCGGGATCTATGTTCCGTACTGGGTGGTCAACGCGGAGTTCCAGGAGGCTGACTACCTGCAGGGCTCCGTGAAAAAAGGGAAACACAGCTATACATACTATTACACCAGGGCGGGCCGCGTGCTGTTCAGAAACCTGCCGATCGACGGGTCGGATATCTTAAACGACGATGTGAGCAGCAGGCTCGAACCTTTCTTTTTCTCGGAGGCGAGAGAGTTCGACGAAGACTACCTGAACGGTTTCTACTCGAATACTTCGGATATCAGTTTCTTTGATCTGCGTGCATCGGCTGCCAACAGGTGCCACAAGCTCTATGAGCCGGAGGTCATCAAGTCCGTTGAGAAAGACAAGGCCGACAGGGTCAAGCTGCTCGACTATATTTACCACGTCGACATCAAGGACGATCCGGTCTACATGATGATGCCGGTTTGGTTCCTGACATTCAGACACGACGGCAAACCGCATACGATCCTGGTAAACGGCCAGACCGGCAAAGTGGTCGGAACGATGCCCTGGCAGCAGAAACGCATCTGGACTGTCGCGATTGCCATATTCCTGCTGTGCATGGCAGTGATAGGCGTGGCTTTGTGGGGATTGTTACATGGTATCAACGGAATGTCGACACTGTTCTTTTATTCGGTAACACTGGTTATATCCTTTGGCGGCATTGTCACAGCCAGCGGGTTTAAAGGCATCAAACGGATCTTGAGGAACCTAAGGCTGTCGCAGTCTGAGTCTATATTCAAATATGTCAAGAGGAGGCAGGGCTGACATGTTAGAGACTGAAGTGCTGATGTTCATCGTGTTCGGTGTCATGTGGATAATATGTTCCGCAGGTATCGCTGCTTTCGTGACGTATACGATCCTGAACAAATGGGCGAACTTCGGAGATTCGACACCCAACATGTACGAGTACACCCTTCAGGACATCAATTACATACGATCCCGCGACCGCGTGCCGTCGACGGACAAGAGGTTCCTTTTCGACGATTACGGCGAGAACCCGTTTGAAGGAAAGAAGCACAGGATCCCCGAGCCGCTTTTGAAAGAACGGGATGAGTTGGAACTATGACGTCCGGCTTAAGGGGCGCGGCATACAGGCAGGTATCGGTTCAAAGGATTACGCGTAAAGGAGGCAGACGCATGCAGGATAGGATCGGCGCGAAAAGAAAAGCAACACTGAGAACATGCTCGGCAGTACTGGTGATCGTCATGCTTGCGGGCATTCTGACCGCCTGCGGTGGAGGCTACAGTTCCACGACCAAACAGGTTACCGTGAAGAAAGACGCTTTCAAGAGCGTGACATTCGAACTTGTCAGCACCGACCGTGAGAAGGACGGTGCCAGGGCAGTCGTGATAAACGGCGAAGTCGGAGACCTGCTGGAAAGCGGCCTGTGCGTGATCCAGATGTACATGATCGACAGCATGGGCAACAAAGTGTATGCGGACAATATCAACATCACGATGGAGATCACGTCCGAAGGGCAGCAGCTTGCCAACGAGGGCATATTCTTCCTCTTCGACGCTGACGGCGACTACGAACAGCTGTACATCTACTACAACGGCAACGAGAAGGGCGGCGTCATGATCGACCTGTGATGCGGGTTGCTGTGCTGATCATTAAATCAACTGTCCAAGTCCCTGCGTAGGATTGAAAGCCAATTGCGCTTGCCGTAAAGGAAGCGGACGATACTGACTGTCTTGTTTCCTTCGTCTATAACATAAAAGGCAAGATAATTCTCGATAACGATCATGCGTATACCCCAGGAAGCAAGGACGGGGTCGTCGACCAGAGCGTGCTTTTCCGGCATGCTTGAAAGCTTGTTAATGGCTTCCTCTGTTTTATCGAGAAGATCATCTGCGGCAGCAGGGTTGAAGAGAGTGAATTCAATATAATCAGCAGCCTCGACGATGTCCTGCTCCGCGCTGGGAGTAATGAGGATTGAGTACTTCATCTCTTACGCTTTGATCTTATTTCAGACATGGCATCAGAGAATGGGCGGGTCTTGTCTTTGGCAATCTCTTCCATGCCTTTCTCAAGGCGCTCGTAAAGAGCAATCTTACTCATAAGGCGGTCATATTCCTCGATGCTCATAACGGCAAGATCACCTTTGCCGTTCTTGGTTATAAATACTGTCTCGTTGCTTGTATGGCAGAAAGTGGAAATGTCATTGTATCCGTTTCTCAGATCTGCACTTGATCTTATAGTAGGCATGGTATTTACTCCTTGAATTCTGATAACAAAATTATACACAAATTTTGTTATCACTTCAATCTGATCTTGATCTTGTATCCATACCGGAGAAGTTTAGCGGTTTGGACAGTTTGCGCCGTTTGTCGCATTTTCGCGCATCTTAAGTTAAACCCGCCTTCATTTGTGGTATACTTCTCGTTGGTATATATACGCGCGTGCGGGAGGGATAGTTAACGTGAAGGTCGATTCCGTAGTAAGGAAAGAAACGGTGTATGTAAGCATCGTCGTCCTTATCCTCTCTGCGCTCATGGAAGCGGTATTCCGTGCTGTTCGGCAACCTTCTGGGCGGCGGCATCGGCATATTGAATTTCTTCCTGCTCGGACTGTCCGTGCAGAAGGCGGTCACGGAAGACGAGAAGCGCGCGAAAGAGATCATGCGCACTTCCCATGCGGTAAGATACGCGCTCATTATCCTGCTCGTCGTGCTCGCCATCGCGATCCCAGCAGCATTCAACATTTTCTCGACACTCATCTCGCTGCTGTTCTCTACGGTAGCAGTTTTCCTTAAGACTTTTACAGCAAAGAAGAACGAGCCCGCTGCGGCGCCTGCTGATGCTGCGCCTGCAGCAGAACCCGAGGGAGGAGAAGAAGCATGAGCATTATCTTCCTGATCCTCAGCATCCTCAGTATGGCGGCGGCGGTCGTTATCAAGATCATGTTCGTTCCCGCGTCGGAGGGCCTTTCCATTACCGGCGCTCACATATTCTTCACAATCCCGATGCCCATCCAGGACCTGCCGATCACCGAGGCGCAGGTCAACTCCTGGTGCGTGCTCCTCGCGATCATGTTCCTGTGCCTGTACCTGACAAGCGGCATGAAGACAAGGAACATCTCCGTAAGGCAGATGCTCGCTGAGTGGATCGTCGAGAACGTTACCAAACTCGTCAACACCAACATGGGCGAATTC
>CADAOK010000126.1 GCA_902789515.1 Oscillospiraceae bacterium | reverse complement strand
ACCGGTAGCAACAGACTTCATAGTCTCTTCCTTGATACCAACGATCTCGACGGGCTCCATAACCTTCAGAGTACCACGCTCAACACGGCCTGTAGCAACGGTACCACGACCGGAGATTGTGAATACGTCCTCTACGGGCATAAGGAAAGGCTTGTCGTTCTCACGCTGAGGATCCGGAATGTAGTCATCAACTGCATCCATAAGCTCCATGATGTTGTCAGCCCACTCGCAGTTAGGATCTTCGAGAGCCTTAAGAGCGGAGCCCTTGATAACCGGCAGATCATCGCCCGGGAACTCATACTCGGTCAGAAGGTCGCGAACTTCCATCTCAACCAGCTCGATGAGCTCTTCGTCATCAACCATGTCGCACTTGTTCAGGAATACTACGATGTAAGGAACACCGACCTGACGAGCGAGCAGAACGTGCTCACGAGTCTGAGCCATAACACCGTCGGTAGCAGCTACTACGAGGATAGCGCCGTCCATCTGTGCAGCACCGGTGATCATGTTCTTGACATAGTCAGCGTGGCCGGGGCAGTCAACGTGTGCATAGTGTCTCTTAGCAGTCTCATACTCGATGTGAGCGGTGGAGATGGTGATTCCTCTCTCTCTCTCTTCGGGAGCCTTGTCGATCTGATCGAAAGCAACAGCAGTTCCGCCCTGTCTTACAGCGAGAACGGATGTGATAGCAGCGGTAAGAGTTGTCTTGCCGTGGTCAACGTGACCGATAGTACCGATGTTGCAGTGCGGTTTTGTTCTGTCAAAATGAGCCTTTGCCATTTCTCAATTCCTCCTTAAATACTATGAGATACAACTTTTTTGATTTTTTTCAAGGCTCGCGGAGCGAGCCGCTGCGCCGCGTGCGGGTTGCCTGTAAGGCAACATATACCTTTCCGCATGCGTGTGCATCATTAGCTGCAATGACTGTTCTCAATTTAAGGGTCGTTTAAACAGTCACTGCTACGATTATAATCAAATTGTAATTAGAATGCAATCACTTTTCGTTGAGGACCTTCTCAGCCACATTCCTGGGTACGGGTTCGTACTTATCAAAGAACATGGAGTAATTGCCGCGTCCCTGTGTCTTGGAACGGAGGTCAGTCGCATATCCGAACATCTCGGACAGCGGGACGAATCCTGTTACCATCTTGCCGCCGCCGATATCTTCCATACCGCTGATTCTTCCGCGGCGGGAATTGATATCACCGATGACATCGCCCATGTATTCCTCGGGCATTGTGACTTCGACTCTCATGATGGGCTCAAGGAGTACAGGAGCCGCTTTCTTCATTGCTTCCTTGAAGCACATGGATCCTGCGATATGGAATGCCATCTCGGAGGAGTCGACCTCGTGGTAAGATCCGTCATATACAGTGGCGTGAACGCCGACTACCGGGTATCCGCCCAGATTACCGGCTTTCATTGCCTCTTCAATACCTGCGCCGATCGCCGGAATGTATTCCTTGGGGATATTTCCGCCGACGACTTCGGAATCAAATTTGTAAAGTTCTTCGCCGTTGGCGTCCATGGGCTCGAAACGGACTTTGCAGTGTCCGTACTGGCCGCGGCCGCCCGACTGCTTCGCGTACTTGTATTCCTGATCGACGTTCTTGGTAAATGTCTCTTTATACGCAACCTGAGGTGCGCCGACATTCGCCTCGACCTTGAACTCACGAAGAAGTCTGTCTACGATGATCTCCAGGTGGAGCTCACCCATACCGGCGATGATGGTCTGGCCTGTCTCCTTGTCAGTGTGCTGCTTGAAGGTAGGATCCTCCTCAGCCAGCTTGGCAAGAGCTTCAGCCATCTTGCCCTGACCAACCTTGGTCTTGGGCTCAATTGCGAGCTCGATAACCGGCTCCGGGAACTCCATGGACTCCAGGATGACCGGATGGCCTTCCTCGCAGAGCGTGTCGCCCGTTGCCGTAAACTTGAGACCTACAGCCGCAGCGATATCGCCCGAGTAAACTTTCTCAAGTTCTGTTCTCTTGTTCGCGTGCATCTGAAGGATACGTCCAAGGCGCTCCTTCTTATCCTTCGTAGCATTCAGGATGTAGGAACCGGAATTCGCGACACCTGAATAAACGCGGAAGAACGCAAGTTTTCCTACGAAGGGGTCGGTCATGATCTTGAACGCGAGCGCTGCGAAAGGCTCTTCATCAGAAGAATGTCTCTCGATCTCGTTTCCGTCCAGATCAGTGCCCTTAATTGCGGGGATGTCAAGCGGTGAAGGCATATACTCGACGACCGCATCGATCATCTTCTGAATGCCCTTATTCTTGTAAGCGGAGCCGCAGACTACAGGGACAGCTCTGCACTCGCAGGTTGCCTTGCGGAGCGCGGCCTTCATTTCCTCTGCAGAGGGCTCTTCGCCTTCAAGATACATCATCATCAGGTCCTCATCGAGGTCGCAGATCTTCTCGATCATCTCGGCGCGATACAGTTCTGCATCTTCCTTGTACTGATCCGGGATCTCACCGATGGTGATGTTGTCACCCTTGTCATCATTATATGTGTAAGCTTCCATCTCGAACAGGTCGACGATACCTGTGAAAGTATCCTCAGCACCCATAGGGATCTGGATCATGATGGCGTTCTTGCCCAGCCTTGTACGGATCTGTTCTACAGAGCCAAAATAGTCAGCTCCGATCACGTCCATCTTGTTGATGAAAGCCATACGAGGCACATTGTATGTATCAGCCTGGCGCCATACATTCTCAGCCTGGGGTTCTACGCCGCCTCTCGCGCTGAACACGCCTACGGCGCCGTCCAGTACGCGAAGAGAACGCTCTACTTCAACAGTAAAGTCAACGTGCCCGGGAGTATCAATAATATTGATGCGGTGTTCAAGAGCACCTTCCTTGGGCACATTATGATCATGCAGAGTCCAGTGGCATGTAGTAGCCGCTGATGTGATCGTGATTCCACGTTCCTGCTCCTGGGCCATCCAGTCCATAGTCGCAGTTCCGTCGTGCGTGTCGCCGATCTTATAGTTTACACCGGTATAGTACAGAATACGCTCTGTGAGCGTGGTCTTGCCGGCATCAATGTGCGCCATAATACCGATATTCCTGGTTCTCTCCAGGGGATATTCTCTAGTTGACACAGATTTCTCTTCCTCCTAATGTGTAAATAACGTCAAGCAGCAGCCTCGGTATAGTCAGACTGCGATCAGAATCTGTAGTGAGAGAAAGCTCTGTTGGCATCTGCCATCTTGTGCATATCTTCTTTTCTCTTAACAGAAGCGCCTGTGTTATT
>CADAOK010000125.1 GCA_902789515.1 Oscillospiraceae bacterium | reverse complement strand
GCATGCTTTGGGACTTGATGAATTCGTCTACTTTTGCTTTTGTCTCTTTGTCCATTGCCGTACCCCCTGCGCTGTTGATCGATATCTTAATTATAATACATCAGGTTTCCGGCTACAGATATGTTACTGCTTCGATACTCCATAGAAAGATCATTCAGAGATAAGGTTCAGTTCGTCGTTAAGTCTTGCTACGATAACCCGTTCGCCGGGGTTGTATTCCTTCTTGCCGAATAAGGGGCTGATGTTGTGCCCTTCAAGTCCTCTGACCTGATAAATAGATTGTAGACTGCATAGAACGGAAAGATCACGCAGAGCAGTCCGATAGTGCTGACAATAAATAACCCGAGGTAATACACGATCAGGAATACGATTGTGAGAACCACCGCACTTACGATCAAAGATACCGGGAGCAGTTTCCAGGATGATGACCTGGACTTCTTAATGAACTCATCACGAAGTTCGTCGCTTACCGTTACAGGAGTAAGCACCTGTTTGCCGACCGCATCTTTTACCGCGAATTTTACATCTGAAGCCATATATAATCTCCAATCAACTTCATAAATATTGACTAAGAGATTAAACTCCAAAAGAACAGTTATGTAAAGCCTGATTCATGATCAGCCTTCAACCCAGACCAATTTGAGCCCCGCCGCCTCCGGTAGTGATATACTTGACAGATGACGGCAAATGACAACATCCTTCGAAACGACCCTGCGGCAATAAGATTCAGGCGCGATTCGGACACACTCGTGATACTCGGAACGGGTGTGATGGGGTTTGGTGTCTGGGGAATAGTAAAACTCATAGCTCAGTTTATTGTCGGCGAGGAGCTCTTCAGTGCTGAAGATGTTGAGACACTCGGACCGGTCGGCATGTTCATAACCGTCGCCATACTCATCTATCTGCTGACTCTTGAAGTCCTGATCCGAGTATATATCGGCATCAGCGCAGGAAAAGAAGGACGAGGCAGGAAGACCGGACCGGCATATCTCGTAATTACCGCAATCCTTATCCTGAGTTCGGTATTCTCCATATGGTTTGTCCTAGATACTCTTGCTTCTATTGGAGGGGGATTATTTGAGACCGTCACAAGCCTTTTTTTGGAGATCACCTCGCTCGTCATAAGCATCGAATTATTCGTCGCAGGCATACGCGTCAGACGCTACAAAGCGGGCAAGATCAAGGGGAGCAGATAGTATGCAGGCGGATTTCCATTACTATGCGACATACTGTGCTGCGGTCATCGCGGGGTACTCCCACGAAGAAGCCCTGACGCTTGCTTACAGCGATCAGTTCGTCGACTGCTGCACAAGGACTTTCCTCAAATCCATATCCGCGACTCCTCACGCCGCCACTTCACAGACGCAGGCTGAACTGGTCGATGCACGGGCGGATGTATTGGGTCTTCAGGACATCACAAGGATATGGGCATCGTTCCACTTTCTTCCCCGTGATCTTAATGCGGCCACACCGCGTGCGACGAAAACATACAAGAACAAATACAGGCTGATCTGCGGCCCCAACGGCAGCCTCGTCTCGGATACCGTCGAGCTTGCAAAAGGCAAAGGACTTCAGGCGGCAGGCTTGGCGATGCATATTGTGTCGGACACGTGGGCACACATGTATTTCGCAGGCACACCTTCGCTTGTCATCAACAATACAAGCAACGATTTCTTCGAGATACTGCCTGACGGGGAAATGCGAAAGATTAAGTTCAAACACAGTCCCGGCGCTTCGGATGACATAGAGGACTATACGTATAACAATACTGTCTTTAATCCGAGCGAGACGAACATCCTGAACCTGGGTCACGGTCATGCCGGACACCTTCCGGATTACAGTTTCGCCAGATACAGATACCTGCCTGCGTGGGGCGGATACAATGAGTACCTTAAGGATAACCCGTCGGACTACTACAAGGCATTCTGCCAGATGGTCTATGCGATGAAGTACCTGAGAGGCGCGGCGGAACATTTCGAGCTCGATACGTATGATGAAGAGGCGGTCAGACCCTATTCTGAACGGATAGATGCGGTCCTGACCAGAAGGCAGGCGGATGCGTCGGACGACTGGAAAGCTTTCGGAGAGGAATTGTCCGGGAAGACGATACCGGATTTTGACATGGCTGCTTATGCTGAAGAGTATAAGAGCGCCTCGCCTGATGTGCGCGATGACACTTTCATCGGGAGATTCATACTGGCCGCGTTATCACAGAAGAGCATGGTTACGAACAAGATATACCGCTCCGGCAACACGCTGGCGGGGGTATCGATCGATTACAACAAGAAGGGCTTCGGCGGCATAAAGGATTACATGAAACTCGTTGCGGGTGATACGGGGGTCAGGTCATGAGCAAGGGACGGCGTTTTGTCACGATACTGACTGCGATACTCATCATCCAGGGTGCACTCGTGCTGATGCTCGTACCGGACATCGCGGTTGAACTCATTGCGATGGGTGTCGGCATAATGCTCACATATTACGGGGTGCGTTTCCTTCTTTACTACCTGACGCATGCGAGACACATGGTCGGCGGGAAGTGGTTCCTGCTGATCGGAATGCTGCTGTTCGATGCAGGCGTTTTCGCGACCGCGATCTACGACGAGGCGGCAGGCATCGCGTTGCTGTATATAATCGGTGCACATGTTGTCATGACGGGTCTGAGGTTCGTGCGCGCAGCCGGCAACAAGAAAGATTCCAATCCGGGATGGAAGATCGATTTCGCACAGGGTATCGGTCATGCGCTGCAGGTCATACTGTGCCTCGTCTTCATAAACTATGTTGAAGTCCCAGTCTTCATCTACTGCATCGGAAGCATCTATTCCGCGATCCTGATGATAATCTCAGCGTTCAGGAAGACCGCGATCGTATACGTGCAGTAAACCTATCTGTCACTGCCGGAAGAAGACTGTTCGATCTGCTCTATCTCGTCTTTTGAGACATTCTTCAGAGAATATACATCGAACTCTGCATCACTTGCCAGCTGGATCTCTATCCTGCTTATCTTGTCGATCTTCGCCACAGCTTCGCTGATCACAGCATCAAACACATGGCCGCCCTGCCTTCTGCCCTTTGAGATGAAATGCATGTGCCATCCTGCCGCATTTATTCCGTCCATGTGATCAGGATAGTAAACGCATACCAGCGAGCCGTCGATATCTTCAAAACAGAACTCTTTCTGATTCTCCGACAGGATCTCTTTCAGCGTGACAAACCGTGCCTCATATCCTGCCACGGACCTGGCATAGACTTTGTTATAGTGTCCGTCGATCCTTACAACATGCATGCTGTTCAATCCGAAGCCTTCCTCGACTTTGTTGTTGAGGATCAACTTCAGATCTTCTATGCTCTTTGTATTGCTTATGCCGAATTCTCTCTGCCCCTGAAACCTGGTTACCGAAGAGAACGGCACTCCCATTCCCGGATCCGCTTCGGCAACACTGCCGTCATCCAATGCCCGGTAGCAATGGCCGTCGATCATTATCATCTCGCCGTCAACATTTCTGAAAGTCCCGAGACCGGTGTCCCCGTGCTCAAGTAATTCACCAACGGTTATAACATCTTTGGTATAACCCATTGCGAGAGCCTGGAGTGTTGAGACCTGATACATCTTGGAAGTATTGCTGTTCATGGTCAGACTCTTTCC
>CADAOK010000124.1 GCA_902789515.1 Oscillospiraceae bacterium | reverse complement strand
TAGCAGTCGATGTCCTCACAGCCGTTGATCCTGCAGTTATCCTCGGCGACCTTGACCGCCAGGCTGTCGATATCTACCGCTTCGACTTCTCCCGCACCCAAGAGTTTCGCGATTATCGCAAGGATGCCTGATCCAGTGCCGAGATCCAGGAGACATGCTCCCTGCGGCAGATACTTATCCAATATCTCCGCACACATCGAAGTCGTCTCGTGCGTACCGGTGCCGAATGCCGAACCGGGATCCAGGATTATCTTGTACTCCGAATCGATTGTCGCAGGATCGATCCATGAGGGACATACCGCGACGCGGTCGGATATCTTGAATGCCGTGTAGTATTTCTTCCAGTTGTTTGCCCAGTCTTCGTCCTTGACGTAGGTAAATCCTTCGTAGCCGGCGCCGATGTCGAGGAACTGCCCTATCTCGGACAATCTCGTCTTGATGTATTCGAGCGCCTCTTCGACCGTCATGGTCTTGTTGGTGATGTTGCCGTAGATCATGCCGACGCCGTTCGGGTCGACGAACTCCTCGCTCTTGGGACCCATGCGGAAATACCCGCCGTCGAGCTCGGCGAAATACGCCTTGATGACGACATCTTCGCCGTAGGATTCGATCGTGCCGTCGTCGCAGTAGCTCAGGGGGTCATTCTCTATCGTATTGCGGAACTCGAACGGATCCGTGCAGGCGATGCCGTCAGCACCGATCTGCGCGAGCATCTCGGTGATGGCGTCTGAAGCTTCTTCTGTCGTGCGGATGGTGATCTCCACCCATTTCATGACCTGGGCCAAATTAATATCTCCTTACTTGAAGACGTTCTTGATCTTCTGCCAGAACTGGCTGCTCTTCGAGTAGTTCCTATCAGTCAGGGTCGCATTGAAGTCAGCGAGCTTCTGCTTCTGCTCGCGGTTCAAGCCCGTCGGGACTTCGATCGAGAACCTGCATGTATGATCGCCCTTGATGTTCGGGTTGTTCTTGTTCGGGATGCCCTGGCCCCTCATGGTGTATGTGTCGCCGGGCTGTGTTCCCTCTTTGATCTTGTATGCAACCTTGCCGTGTATCGTCGGAATCTCGATGTCAGCACCGAGAGCGGCCTGCGCATAGGTGATCGGGACCTCGCAGAAAGTGTTCATGCCTTCTCTGGTAAACACATCATGCTTCTTGACGCGGAACTGGATGTACAGATCGCCGTAAGGTCCGCCGTTCGAACCCGGCTCGCCCTCGCCCTTGATAGGCAGCATGTCTCCGGCATCGACACCAGCAGGTATCTTGATGTGCAGCTTCTTGGTTATCTGTGTGCGGCCCTTGCCGTGGCAGGTCGTGCAGGGGGTCTTGATGACCGTGCCTCTTCCCTGGCAGAGGGGACATGTTTTCGTGACCATCGTCATGCCGAAAAGGCTCTGCATCTGTTCCTGGACTCTTCCGGCGCCGCGGCACTTCGGGCATGTCTCGGGCGCACTTCCCGGCTGGGAACCGGAACCTCCGCAGGCGCTACATTTGTCCTGCTTGCTGATGGTAATATCCTTCTCGCATCCGAAAGCCGCTTCCATGAACTCGAGCGTCATGCCGTACTTGAGGTTCGCACCCTGCTGCGGGCCGTTCCTCCTTCTGGACCTTGACGCGCCGCCTCCGAAGAACGAATTGAAGATGTCGCCCAAGTCGACATCCTCAAATCCTGCGCCGTATCCGCCGTAGCCGGCGCCGCCGAAGCCGTTACCGTCGACTCCGGCCTTGCCGAACTGATCGTATCTCGCTCTCTTTTCCTTATCGGAAAGTACCGAATAAGCTTCGTTTACTTCCTTGAATTTGGCCTCGGCTGCCGCATCCCCCGGATGAAGGTCCGGGTGATACTGCTTTACCTTCTGTCTGAAGGCCTTCTTGAGGTCGTCATCAGAAGCACTGCGGTCTACGCCGAGTATATCGTAATAATCGTTAGCCAAATTAACTCCTCGCTTCCTGGTATCTGTCGATCAACGATTATATCAGAAATCTCCGCCTGCGTTCTTGAAGCCGTCGTCGGTAGGATTGCCGTTGACATCCTCAGTACCGTAGCCTGCGAAATCCTCGGAAGAAGGACCTGCGTTCGTTGAGCCTGCAGCGCCTGCTGCACCTGCATCACCTGCTGCGCCCTGAGCGCCTGCCTGCTGATAGAGCTTCTCGGAAACCTTGTAGAGTGCCTGGAGAACATCGTCGGTACCCTTCTTCATTGCTTCCTGATCGTCTGTAGCGATGGCATCCTTGAGCTTCTGGATCTCAGCGTTTACAGGAGCCTTATCGTCTTCGGAGATCTTGTCTCCGGCATCCTTAAGTGTCTTCTCTGCCTGATATACAGTTGACTCAGCCTGGTTCTTGGTCTCGACCCTTTCCTTGTTTGCCTTGTCTTCTGCAGCGTGCATCTCGGCTTCCTTGACAGCCTTCTCGATGTCAGCCTCGCTCATGTTGGACGAAGACTGGATCGTGATCTTCTGCTCTCTGCCTGTGCCCTTATCCTTGGCGCTTACGTTAACGATACCGTTAGCGTCGATATCGAAAGTAACCTCGATCTGAGGTACGCCTCTCGGTGCGGGTGCGATTCCGTCGAGGATGAAGTTGCCGAGTGTCTTGTTGGCAGCTGCCATCTCACGCTCACCCTGGAGGACGTGGATCTCAACCTGAGTCTGTCCGTCAGCAGCTGTGGAGAATACCTGGCTCTTCTTTGCAGGGATCGATGTGTTTCTCTCGATGATCTTTGTGCATACGCCGCCCATTGTCTCGATACCGAGAGACAGAGGTGTAACGTCAACGAGGACGAGGCCTGCCTTGGACTCACCGGAGAGGACTGCGCCCTGGATAGCTGCGCCTACTGCGACGCACTCGTCAGGGTTGATGCCCTTGAAGGGCTCCTTGCCGAAGTAATTCTTAACTGCTTCCTGAACTGCGGGGATTCTTGTGGAACCGCCTACGAGGATGATCTTGTCGATATCGGATACTGAAGCGCCTGCATCGGAAAGAGCACGCTTAACAGGATCCATTGTCTTCTGTACGAGGTCAGATGTGAGCTCGTCGAACTTAGCTCTTGTGAGTGTTACGTCGAGGTGCTTAGGACCTGTTGCATCAGCCGTGATGTAAGGCAGGTTGATGTTGGAAGAAGTAACGCCGGAAAGCTCGATCTTAGCCTTCTCTGCAGCTTCTCTCAGTCTCTGCATAGCCATACGGTCTGTTCTGAGGTCGACTCCGTCGGAGCTCTTGAAGGAATCAACGAGGAAGTCAACGATCTTGTTGTCGAAGTCGTCGCCGCCGAGTCTGTTGTTGCCGGCTGTAGCTACAACCTCGAATACGATCGAAAGTACCGCCGCCAAGGTCGAATACGAGGATCTTCTGATCGCCGTCCTTATCGAGACCGTAAGCAAGTGAAGCTGCCGTAGGCTCGTTGATGATACGCTTAACGTCGAGCCCTGCGATACGGCCTGCGTCCTTTGTTGCCTGTCTCTGAGAGTCGGTGAAGTATGCAGGAACCGTGATGACTGCCTCTGTTACGGGCTGTCCGAGGTAAGCCTCTGCGTCAGCCTTGAGCTTAGCCAGGATCATCGCGGAGATCTCCTGAGGTGTGTACTGCTTGTCGTCTACCGTTACCTTGTAGTCGGAACCCATCTCACGCTTGATGGACTGGATCGTACGGTCAGGGTTTGTTACTGCCTGACGCTTAGCGACCTGACCGATGAGTCTCTCGCCGGTCTTTGTGAAACCTACTACCGAAGGTGTTGTTCTGTTGCCTTCCGGATTAGGAATGACTACCGTCTCGGAGCCCTCCATAACCGCAACGCATGAGTTTGTTGTACCAAGGTCGATACCAATGATCTTTGACATAATGTTTGTCCTCCCTATTCCTATATGTTATTTCTTGCTTTCAAGGATCTTATCTACGATGCCGTAGTCGAGAGCCTCCTGTGCTGTCATCCAGTGGTCTCTGTCCGTATCCTTCATGAGTGTCTCTAAGTCCTTACCGCAGTTGTCCGCAAGGATCTGGTTGAGTCTTACTCTCGTGTCCTTGATGTGATCTGCTGCGATGAGGATCTCTGTTGCCTGACCCTGTGCGCCGCCCAGAGGCTGGTGGATCATTACCTCTGCGTTAGGCAGGATGCATCTCTTGCCCTTTGTGCCTGCAGACAGG
>CADAOK010000123.1 GCA_902789515.1 Oscillospiraceae bacterium | reverse complement strand
GCCCTGGTGAAGGCCGGCCTCATGAAGTCCAACGGCGAGGCACGCCGCATGATCGCCCAGAAGGGTGTATACCTTAACGACAAGGTCGTCGAGGATCAGTACTATGCGCTGTCCGAGTCGGATTTCGACGCCAACGGAGAGGCAATCGTACGTAAAGGTAAAAAGAATTACCACAAGTTCAAGATAGGTTGATTTTTTGGCCTTGCGACTGTAAAATCAAAGAGCAAATCTTTTTTACAAGGAAGGGTAGGATTATGAAGAAATTCAAAGCTTTGGCTGCAGGTCTTATGGCTGGCGTTATGCTTTTCTCTTTAGCAGGCTGCGCTAACTTCAAGGCTACAGATGAGAAGACTTTCAAGAATGCACTCGAGGACGTTTTCGATCTCGAAGAAGATGACGACTATTACGTTTACGAGGATGATGACACATGGATCGATGACTGCGATACATCTATCTATGCTTATGACAGCGACTGCTATCTCGTATTCCTTGAATTCGATGATCCTGAAGATGCTTATGATTATTTCGACGATGTTTATTATGATGACTTCGAAGATATGATCAAGGATAAGGACTTCGACGGCAGATATAAGATGAGCGCTAATGAGAAGAGCTCCACCGGTTATATCACATTCGACGGTGATGCTGATTCTGATTTCGCTGATGACGATATCTACGGCGGTATCTACTGCAAGGACGGTATCCTTGTCATAGCTATGGCTTGGAGCGACAAGAACAGCGATAAGGAAGACATCAATGAATTCCTGAAGGCTATCGGATATCCCAAGCCGTAATCAGATCTTGACCTGATATCATTGTCCCCCCGGTCGTATGTAAGCGTCCGGGGGGATTGTTTTAACTTAAGGAGTAATTGTGGGCGGAAGTAAGAACGGGTTTAAGAATGCGTTGTCCGGACATGCGGATCTTATACGGCTTCTTGCCGTGATCTTCATGACGGTCTCGATCATCAGCCTTACCTGCTTCTATGTGTTCAAGCACAATCCGGATTATGACTGCTATTTCCTCATAGAGACGGGCAGATACATTGCTGCAAACCACAGACTTCCCGATACCGCTTACTGGCTTATAACAGAAGATGTTCCCACGATCATACAGCAGTGGCTGTGCTGCATCGTCAATTATGCTTTCTACTCCGTGTCCGGATTCCTCGGAATAAAGTTCCTGGCTCTTCTGATGGCTTGCGGTCTTTATGGCGCATTCTATCTTCTGGCGAGAGAATTCACAAAGCAAAAGAGCTTTGCCATGGGAATAGCAGCCGTATGCCTTTTCCTCTGCAATACTTTCCTGACGACCAGGCCGTACTCACTGACCATAGCGCTCTCGGTAATACTGATCATTGTCCTCAAGCGCTTCTTCAAGGAGACGGTACACACCACCAAAGACACGGTGCTGTTCTACCTCAAGGTGGCAGGCATCTTCATATTCCAGGCAAACTGGCAGATATCGAACATAGTGTTCCCGATGCTGTGGATATGCTGCTTTATCCCGGTCTTAAGAGACGGGAAGAAGCCTGCTCTTGATCTGTATGCAATAGGTGCTCTTCTTACCGGAGCCGTATCGACACTTATCAATCCGAACGGGATATACGGCACTCTCTATCTTGTAAAGACTCTTAAGGATGTCGGTATATTCCCGATAGCTGAAATGAACAGCCCCTCGATGAAGAGTTGGAGCATGGCATGTGCCGCAGCGATACTCATACTGGCGGCAACCCGGTACAAGAAGCTCCCACTGTGGCTTATATTTGCCTCTGCCGGAAGCGTGCTGGCTGCATGCTGCTACTGGCGCTGCCTGTGGATGATGATGATCCCCATGACAGTTCTTGTTACGATGGTGGACAATAAGCATGTCCTGACCGCTTTGAAGGTGATAGGTGCCGGCACCGTTATAATCTTCGGCTTTATAAAGATCCCGGATGCGATGGTTTACTACTTTGTCTATCCGGAAGAGATCAAACGTGATGCCGCAAGCTATATCACGGGAGATGACGTTGTCTTATATACCGACTTCAATTCGGGCAGTTATTTTACTTTCAGCGGATTCAAGGTCTACTATGACGCCAGACCTGACATCTACGGCCCCGGGATCGCGGGCGACAAAGAGCTCAACACTGAGATGGCACAGGTAATGGCCGGTGATGTCGACTATGAGGAATTCATAGACAAGTACGGTTTCAACTGGTTTGCGGTAAACCGTGTGGATATGATGGATACTTATCTTCAGAGCAGCGATAAGTACGAGATGGTCTATGACGACGAGGCCTTGAGGATATATAAGACGGCATAAGTACCATTAAAAGGACTCAAGCCGGAATTCCCGTTCAGATAACAGAACAATTGTTTGCAAATTGAATGTACGCGTGATAGGATTAGCCTAACTGAAGCCGGTTACGGTAAAGGAGGGCACTAAGCGAATGCGCGTTCAGCACGACAGTTATATCTATGACGGGACCTTCGAGGGTTTTCTGACTGTTGCGGTACTGTGCCTCAGACGGCACCGGGCCCCGGCTTCCATTCTGCCGTACTACCTTACAGATAATGATGCGGGTCTCCGGGTCAGCACCAACTTTGCCGATTCGGAACACCTGTATGCGGTGCTGGGAAGTGTGGCGGATGCCCAGGTGCAGCAGAATGCCTCGGACTTTTTCCTCACGGCTGCCGTGAAGAAAGAGATCACACTGTTCGCCTACATCTACAAAGCACTCAGTACGGGACCCCTGATCTCCGAAGATTATTCTGACCCGACCGTCAGGCTTGTAAGACAAGCCGTTCTCGATCTGTACAGGGAAGCCCAGTCCGTGCAGACAGGAGTCAGCTTTGTACATGACGGCAAGATGAGTGCGGCAGTGATCGATCCGAGGCACTCGGTGCTGCCTCTCATCAGGAATCAGGTCTTAAAGCGTGAGGACATCGAAGACGTCGCGCTGTATGACAGGCGGCACTGCCTGCTCCTGAGGCGTAAAGGCGAACTGGCATCACTTGCGGACATAAGGCATCTTGCGGCAGCAGATATCTGTTCTCCCGAAGATCTGATCGAAGCCATAGGGACCGGCAGTTTGTGCCGTGAAGGCTCCGGTTATGATCAGGCGAAGTGTCACTCACTGACGCTCAGACCGATGTGGTATATCGCATCATAAAAAAGGGGGCTGTCCCATCCGGGGCAGCCTCCGTTATCAAACTCAAATCTGTGTAAGAGATCAGGCGTTCTTATTGTCGTCGTTCCTGATGGCCTCGACGATACGGGGATACTTGTAAGGAGCAGTCTTCTCCTTGACGTAGTGCTGGATCTCTTTCTTGAGTTCTTCCGTACCCTCGGTTCCCTTAACGAGAGTGATGGTAGCCTTTACGACGATACCTCTGACGCCCTGCGGGTCAGGTGCACCGGTAACTGCACACTCGAGTACATAAGGAAGCTCCATGATGACGTTCTCGATCTCGAAGGGTCCGATACGGTAACCGGAAGACTTGATGACGTCGTCCGTACGTCCGACATATGAGATGTATCCGTCCTCATCCATCCACGCTGTATCGCCTGTGTGATACCAGCCGTCGTGCCATGCATCGCTGGTGAGCTCGGGTGCGAGGTAGTACTGAAGGAAGAGTCCCTTCGGATGATAGTTCTGTGTGTTGATGCAGATCTCGCCTGTCTCACCGGGCTTGCAGACATTGCCGTCCGGATCGAGGATCTTAACATCGTAGAGCGGATTGGGCTTGCCCATGGAGCCGAGCTTGATCTTCGATCCTACGAGGTTGGCGATAACGAGTGTCGTCTCTGTCTGACCGAAGCCTTCCATAAGCCTGATTCCGGTAGTCTCCATGAACTTGTTGAAGACCTCGGGGTTCAGTGCTTCGCCTGCCGTAACAGCATACTTGAGGGAAGACAGATCGTACTTGGACAGGTCTTCCTTGATGAAGAATCTGAACATTGTCGGCGGTGCGCAGAATGTAGTGATGTTGTACTTCTTGAACATCGGAAGGATCTCTTCTGCCTTGAAGCGGTCGAAGTCGAAAGTGAACACAGGTGCCTCGCAGAGCCACTGACCGTAGAGCTTGCCCCAGAGCGCCTTACCCCAGCCCGTATCGGAGATGGAGAAGTGCAGACCGTTAGGGTCTACGTTCTGCCAGTACTTAGCAGTAGGGATATGACCGATCGCATACATGTAGGAATGCAGAGCCATCTTAGGATAGCCCGATGTACCGGAAGTAAAGAACATTACCATCGGATCGTAGCCGCACGCATAATCTGCGGGACGCTCGAAAACATCAGAGCAGT
>CADAOK010000122.1 GCA_902789515.1 Oscillospiraceae bacterium | reverse complement strand
GGTATGCGATTACTACGGCGTAGAGCTCATGGAAGTCCTCACAGGATTCAAGTTCATCGGCGAGAAGATCAAGCTCTTCGACGAGTTTGGCGACATGCATTACCAGTTCGGCTTTGAGGAGAGTTACGGTTACCTCTCCGGAAGAGACGTAAGGGATAAGGATGCTGTCGTTGCGGCTATGCTCATCTGCAACATGGCGGCTGCTTCCTTTGAAGCGGGAGAGACTCTTGCAGACAGATTGGACCATGTCTACGCGAAATACGGTTTCGGCCTTGAAGAGACTGTAAGCCTTACGCTTGAAGGCAAGGAAGGCATCGAGAAGATCAAGCATTCGATGGATGAGTTAAGATCGGAGCTTGAAGCATGCGGTGATGCTGCAAAGGCAGGTGAACTTCTCTATGCAACATCCAAGAGATACGATTTCACTGACGGCGGCGTAAATGTCTCCGATATCGATCTTCCCAAGTCCAACGTCCTTCTGTACGAGCTTGGCGGAGACAAGGGCATCGACTGGGCTTGCGCAAGGCCTTCGGGAACCGAGCCGAAGCTCAAGATATACTTCGGATGCTATGATTCCGACAAGGATGAGGCTGCAGCAAGACTTGCTTCGGTCAAGAAGTCAGTAACGGAATTCATCGAGGCAAAGCTTAAGTAAAGCTCTTAACCTTCGGGATAACATAATCAAATACAGCGCGGGCGAAACCGTCTTCCTCACAGGCGGAGGTGACGAAAGCGGCCGCGCTGATTACTTTTGCGTCGGAATCAGCCATGGCGATGCCGTATGAGGCGGATTCAAGAAGCGTTATGTCGTTCTCGGAATCGCCCGATGCAAATGTGTTCTTCCGCGGTATGCCGAGATGGTCGGCAAGTTCGAGCAGGGCATCTCCTTTTGAGACGCCTGCCGCCATAACGTCGTAGAATTCCGGTGCGGATGACACGACGGTAAGGTCAGGATCGGATGCCAGTTCTTCCACAAAGTCAGCCGGAGGCTTGATCAAAAGGAATTTGTTGAATGCGGGGATCTGCTCTTTGGCAAGGTCATCTCCGTCAAGACCGAGAAGTGGGATCTTGTCCTCGTCGGGAAGTCCGGCATTGTAGTTATCACAGAAGGCACGCCTTGTCGAATAAGGCGAGAAATAGATGCCTGAGACGGAATAGATGGTGGCATCGATCTTCCTTTCGAGCATTGATGTCATGAGAGCGCGGAACTTCTCTTCGGCGAAATCCTTTGACATCAGGTCACGCTTTGTTACGGGATCGTAGAGCGCTCCGCCGTTGCCCGTGATGATGGGAATGTCTATTTCGAGATCTTGTGCGTATTTTCCCACAAGGTAGGATGATCTGCCCGTAGCAAGCGTGAAGGCCACGCCGTTTGCCCGCAGAGCCCGTACAGCTTCAATGTTTCCGGGAGATACGTCCCGGCCGGGCATGAGCAGTGTATAGTCCATATCTGTAGCAAGAAGACTGTTGTATTTCATGGTAAATGCATCTATACTTTTTTGGTTGGTTTTCGCAAACCAATTTTACAATAAGTACGATTTATTTTGGCACCGAATTTGCTATTTTGTGCCTTATAACTGATTGAAGTTTGATAGTGGCATGTTTATATTATTAGAAGTTATGTATGAGGGGTAGGACCGGATGAAGAAGACAGGCGGAAATTCAAAGAATACGGGCAAGGTTCCGGCAGTAAGACCGGGAACTACCGTTTCTACGGCTATTACCAGTTCTGATGTCGCAGAGTTTGATTACTCGGCACTTGGCGGCAAAAAATCCAAATCAAAGTCAGCAGGAGCCAAGAAGCCTGCAGCAAAGAAGACAGCTTCCAATTCATCAACAAAAAAGAAGAGCACAAAGAAATCTTCAGGCAAGGGTAAGGGCAAGGCGATAGCGGCTGTAGCAGCTGCAGTGATCTGCCTCCTGGTCGTTGTCGGAGGAGCTCTCTATCTTACCGGATATGCCAAGCCCGTTATCGACCTGTTTAAACCCAAGATAGAAGTTACGCTTGCCGACGGCACAGTTGTCGAGATGACTGTCGATGATGCAAGAGCAGAACTCGCTACAGATACTTTCTATCCCGGAATAACGATCGACGGAGTCGATGTCGGAGGCATGACCAAGGAACAGGCAACCCAGGCGGTTGCTGCCGTACAGCCTGAAGCTCCGGTATCACTCGATATCTCCCTCGACTTTGACGGCACAGTGATCCCTCTCGATCTCTCATCTCTGCCTCTTGAATCCAACATGACACAGATAATCGACGAGGCTTTCTATTATGCCAAGCCCGCTCCCGAGGCTCCTGCCGAGCTCGTACAGACCGATTACAACATGTATCAGCAGCTCAAGAATCAGAAGGTCGAGTTCAATACCGCATATACAGTCAACACAGACAGCCTGCTCAGCATAGTCACGGAGGTCGTGACACCTCTTGACCAGACAGTAAGTGACGCGTACATCAGCTCTTTTGATGTTGATTCCAAGGGTTTTGATGTTGTTCCCGAGCAGAAGGGATATTCCTGTGATGCACAGGCTACCTCGGATGCCGTAAAGGCTCTCATCGATTCAAGGACTTACGAGGGAACTGTTCCGGTCGTTGCGACGGTAACAGAACCCACTCTTACCGTAGCGGAGATCAACGAGAACTTCGGTCTTGTCTCATCCTTCTCTACGGTCACGACAAACAATTCCAACAGAAATGCCAATATCGCGCTTGCCTGCGAGAAGATCAACGGTACGATCCTTCAGCCCGGAGAAGAGTTCTCCTTCAACGGTGTCGTAGGACAGAGGACCACGGCTAACGGCTTCAAGGAAGCAACCGTCATCCAGGGCGGCCAGTATGAGCAGGGTCTGGGCGGCGGAATCTGCCAGGTAAGCTCCACGCTCTACAATGCAGTTGTTATGGCGAATCTCGAAGTTACAGAGCGCAACAACCACGCTTGGCCGTCTTCTTATGTTGACGAGGGTCTCGATGCGACGGTTGATTACGGTGTGCTCGACTTCAAGTTCAAGAACAACACCGATTATCAGGTCATAGTCCTCGCATGGTGGAATTCTTCTGATTCCACATGTCACTGTGAGATCTACGGCAAGAAGCTGCCTAACGGCGAGTATATCAAATTCATAAGCGAAGTATCATTCGGTGCTACACCTTCCACAGTTGAATATGTTGCCAATGCCGAGATGCCGGTAGGGCAGACGAATACGGTCCGTTCGGCTCACGCGAGCTGCACCGCAGTCTCATATCAGGTCTGGTATGACAAGGACGGCAATGAGATCGACAAGGTTCAGTACAACACGACATACTATAAGTCTTTCACAAAGAAGGTCGAGGTCGGCATCCTCAACCCGGACGGAACCCTTGCTCAGCTGGATTGCACCACCGGAGCGATAGTCGGACCTCCGCCTCCGGAAGAGACAGCTCCTCCGGAAGAGACAGCTCCTCCGGAAGAGACCCCGGCAGAGACACCCGCGGAAACACCGGCAGAGACACCTGCAGAAACACCCGCGGAAACACCGGCAGATACCGGTGAAGCACCTCCGGCATAAGCTGTTCCAAAAACGAAACCAAATGCCCGGCTTATTGCCGGGCATTTATTTTTTAAAAAATAATTCTCTAAACTAACTCTTTTTTGCCCCCAATTTCCCCGTGAGTGTATTATAATATTTAAGTTTTAATATACGGACAACTATGTCCGCAAATACATCACAAGGAGACCAGGTTTATGGCAGAACTCACAAAGAAAACCATGGACGGTAACAGGTTTATGGCAGAACTCACAAAGAAAACCATGGACGGTAACGAGGCAGCGGCTTATACTTCGTATGCTTTTACGGAAAACGCAGCTATCTACCCCATTACTCCGTCATCCCCTATGGCCGACCACACTGACCAGTGGGCACAGCAGGGCAGAAAGAACATTTTCGGACAGACAGTCAACATCGTAGAGATGGAATCCGAGGGCGGCGCTTCAGGTGCTCAGGGTCTCCTTCTGATGATTCCTAACATGTATAAGATCGCAGGCGAGCTCCTTCCTTGCGTATTCCACGTATCTGCAAGAGCTCTCGCTGCACACGCACTCAACATCTTCGGTGATCACGCAGACGTTTATGCTTGCCGTCAGACAGGTTTTGCAATGCTCTGCGCTAACTCCGTTCAGGAAGTAGCAGACCTTGCTGCAGTTGCACATCTCTCTTCCATCAAGACAAGAGTTCCTTTCCTCCACTTCTTCGACGGTTTCCGTACATCACACGAGATCCAGAAGATCGAGGTTATCGACTACGAGACACTTGGTTCGCTCGTTGATTACGATGCAGTCAAGGCTTTCCGTCAGAGAGCTCTTTCTCCTAACCACCCGACACTCCGTGGTACAGCTCAGAACCCTGATATCTACTTCCAGGGCAGAGAAGCTTCCAACCCGTTCTATCTTGCAGTACCTGATCAGGTTCAGTACTACATGGACAAGATCAACGAGATCCGCGGCACAGACTACAAGCTCTTCAACTACTATGGTGCAGCAGATGCAGACCGCGTTATCATCGCTATGGGTTCTGTCTGCGAGACAGCTGAAGAGGTTATCGACTTCCTCAACGCTCACGGCGAGAAGGTTGGTATGGTAAAGGTTCACCTCTATCGTCCTTTCTCTGCAGAGAAGCTCCTCGAGGCAATCCCTGCTTCTGCTAAGGCTATCGCAGTCCTCGACAGAACAAAGGAGCCCGGTTCTTATGCAGAGCCTCTCTTCCTCGACGTCGCAGCAGCTTATGTCGGAAAGAACGCTCCGAAGCTCATCGGCGGCCGTTACGGTATGGGTTCAAAGGATACAACACCTGAGTGTGTACTCGCAGTATTCAAGGAACTCAAGAAGGATCAGCCCAAGGAAAGATTCACCATCGGTATCGACGATGACGTTACATTCCTCTCACTCGACTGCTCCGAGTCCATCGAAGTTGCAGGCGAGGGTACAGTTCAGGCAAGATTCTGGGGTCTCGGCGCAGACGGTACAGTCGGTGCCAACAAGAACTCCATCAAGATCATCGGTGACCACACGGACAAGTATGCTCAGGCTTACTTCTCTTATGACTCCAAGAAGTCCGGCGGTATCACGATCTCTGACCTGAGATTCGGTGACACACCTATCCGTTCCACATACCTCATCAACAAGGCTGACTT
>CADAOK010000121.1 GCA_902789515.1 Oscillospiraceae bacterium | reverse complement strand
TCGATCCTGCGCACGCAGAACAGTACAAGGCAAACGCAGATGCTTACCTTGAAAAGATCGCAAAGCTCGAGACAGACAATGCCGATGTACTGGCAAGCCTGAACGGCAAGGGTGTCCTCGTCCTCGATGAGACTCTCCCCTCCTTCTGCGCCTATGCCGGAATGGATTTCATCACGGTCGAGACAGACCACGAGCAGGAAGCACTCTCCGCAGGCGACATCGCAGAGATCATCACAGAGATGAACGATAAGGATATCAACATCATCTTCATCGGCGCCGGCGAGGAATCGCAGATCGCCGATGCGATCGCGGAAGAGACCGGCGCATCTGTAATCGCCCTCAACACCTGCATGACAGGCAAAGAGGATGAGGACGCATACATAGAACAAATGAGTGAGAATCTTAATACACTGACAGGTATCTAATAATGATTGAAGCACACGATCACAGCGCATGCGAAGGCCACTGCCACTGCATAGAGATCAAGGATCTCGGTGTTAAGTTCGGCAACGATGTCATCTTGAAGGATGTCAATCTTCATATGCACTGCGGACAGCTCACAGTGGTAATCGGCCCGAACGGCGCCGGCAAGAGCACTCTCCTGCGCGCCATCCTAGGCGAGATAGAACATGAAGGTACGATCGACTTCACCGAGACCGCTTCCGGCAACCGCAACGAGATGAAGATCGGCTATGTTCCCCAGTCTCTCAACATCGAGCGCGAGATACCGATCACGGTGTATGACCTGTTTGCTTCATTCATTTCCAGAACGCCTGTGTGGCTCTTTAAGAGCAAAAAGCTCTACAACAGGATATATGAACAGCTCAAGGTCTTCTCTGTGGAGGACTGCATAGACAAGCAGGTCGGCAAGCTCTCCGGCGGACAGCTTCAGCGTGTCATGCTGTCTATCGCGATAACCCCGATGCCGAATCTGCTTATCCTCGACGAACCCGTGTCAGGCATTGACGAGAACGGCGTCAGGGATTTCTACCGCATTGTAAACGAACTCAAGACAAAGCATGATCTGTCGATACTCCTGGTGTCACACGACCTGCACCTGGTCAAGAAGTATGCCGACAAAGTTATCCTCCTGGACAACACCATCCTGGCTCAGGGCAAGCCGGAAGAGGTCTATGAGAATCCTTACTTCAAGGAGGTGTTCGGCAATGACTGATGCTATGGCAACGATCGATATCTTAAACTACGCATTCATGAGGAATGCCTTCATCGCCATCCTCATTTCCACTCCGATATTCGCACTTCTCGGAACAATGGTCGTCAACAAGAAGATGGCCTTCTTCTCCGACGCTATCGGACATTCCGCGCTCTGCGGCATCGCGGTCGGCGTGGTGTTCGGGTTTACCAGCAGGTCTTTGTCGATGGTGCTTTTCGCAATACTGTTCTCCGTACTGCTCAACTTCGTCAAGGACCGCACCACCTACGGTGCGGATACGATAATATCCGTTTTCGCTTCTGTCGCAATGTCCCTGGGACTCGTTCTGCTCTCGATCGGCGGCTCGTTCAACAAATACACAAGCTACCTCGTGGGCGATATCTTAAGTATCACTACATACGAGATCGCCATGCTCGCGATCTGCCTTGTGCTGGTCATTATCTTCTGGATAATCTCATACAACAAGCTCTCCGCAGATTCCCTGAGCAGGTCCCTGGCGCGCAGCAAGGGCATCAACGGCAAGGTGTACGATTACGTTTTCTCTGCGTTCGTCGCAGTGGTGATCATGTTCTCGATCAGGTGGATCGGTATCCTTCTGATAAACTCCCTGATCATCCTCCCTGCCGCTTCTTCCCGAAACGTCTCACGCAACACCAGGAGCTACCACCTTGTATCGGTCATCCTCGCGGTCGTCTCAGGCGTAGCAGGACTTGTCATCTCCTACTACACTTCAACTCCGACGGGACCCATGATAGTACTGCTCCTGGGCGGGGCATTCTTCATCACATTCGTTATCCACTCTTTTACGAAAGACTGATATCACTCCTGAGCCAAGCCGCGGTAGTATTCTTCGAGCTTCGGTCTAGCCGCTACATAGTAAGGCTTGAGCGACGCGTCGAACTGCGTGCCAAACCCGTCCATTATGATCGCATCTGCTTTCTCGAAAGGCATGCTGTCCTTGTAGCATCTCTTGCTTACAAGGGCATCGTAAACATCCGCGATAGCCATGATGCGCGCCTCGAACGGGATGGCGGTACCTTTAAGGCCTTCCGGATAACCGGATCCGTCCCAGCGCTCATGATGATAGTGAGCGACGTTCTCTGCAAGTACATGGAACTCGTAGTCATCAGTGTCCTTTAAGATCTCATGGACGATGCGTGCACCTTCTGCCGCATGTTTCTTCATCTCTTTGTACTGCTCGTCGTTATAGCGTCCCTCAAATCTTAAGATGGCATCGTCGACTGCAATCTTACCCAAGTCATGCATCGGGGCAGCTTTGATGATATCGTGGCAGAACTTATCCGTAAGGCCCGGATATCCGCCGGCCTTCATCGCATCTATGAGATAACGCATGCAGTCGCTCGTGCGCTTGATATGGCCGCCCGTCGAATTGTCACGGCTTTCAACCATCGTTGCCATGCTGATGATGAGCCTGTCGTGCATCTCGACAATATTTCTGGTCTTCTGGTCAACTTCCTGCTCGAGTTTTGAATTGAATCGTTGGAGCATCTCCATATATTTCTGCTCCTCGGTATCGTCCGTAATGAGCAGCTGGTATCCGACCTTCTTCTTGCCGCTTACGAGAGAGTTGATGTTGATGAGATAGATCTTGTCGTCACGCTTATAAGAGATCTTGTCGTTGCTCTCGTCTGCTTTAAAATCCTCGAGCCACTTAATAAGTGTCTGCTCCTTGACCACGCTGTCAACCATAAGGTTATTAAGGAACGGCAGCATCTCACCTGCTACGCTGTTGCTTCCGAGGAACCTGTGCTTGAAGTCAAACGAAGCAAAACCTGTGTTGCCCTTCTCGACGATGGAATCTATCGCTGCATCGGCAACATCGTACATTGCTATCCTGTAAGCGACGATGAGGAATACCACCATCGCGATATCGTATGTAAACGGAACGAGCTCGACCTTGAGATTGAAGATCTTGGTCGCAAAATACGAAGCCATCGTAACAAACTCAGGAATAAACAGGACCGAGACGACTCTGTTGGAGATGTCCTTCTTAAAGAACAGCGCATAGATCAGAGCCGACAGTCCGATGAGCGTATAAGCTATGACGAATACATAGTAGACCGTGTGCATCGGGCCGTAAGTCTTCTCAAGGACCAGATAGCCGTGGAGGTATAGAACCATCTGTTATATCCAATGGACAGTACCGACAGATACGATACAACACCCGACAGCAGGATGATGACCCTGAGGTGCTTGTTGAGATTGATCTTACAGATGCCGAAGATCGCGAGCGTTACGAACAGCGGAAGAAAGCACCCTCCGAAATAACAAATCTTATTACCGAGCAGCGCCTCCTGGATATTCTGCGCGCGGGCCATAAAACAATAACCCAGATTCGCCAGCGGAATCGTCAGGAATATAAGAGACAGATGCGCATCGAAGTGCTTCTGCCATATGAAGACATACAGCATACAGCAGCATCAGCACTACCGATATTGCAAAACAGATGTCGTAAAAAAGAACCGTCATACTTAAGTGAATTCTACCATATAAGAAGCTTGATATTATGCCGCATCGATCGAGATGTCACCGCTTACGGTCGAGATGCTGAACTCGGGCTCGCCCTCGATGTTCGAAACGATATCAATATCGCCGGAAACAGTATCGGCATCGTATTCGTGATCGCCTGTTACGGTACCTGATACTTCGCCGCTCGTAGTATCAATGTCTGCAGTCTCAGTTGTCAGGTTCTTGAGGATGATGTCACCGCTTGCCGTACTGACAGAGATTTCTTCAGTCTCAAGGTTTGTGAGCGTAACTTCACCGGAGATAGTATCGATATCAGTATTGCCTCCTACAGTCATGTCATCAAAGATAATATTGCCGCTGGTCGTGTTGACCGAGATATCTGAAGGTGTGCAGTCAGCGATCTTAACCTCACCCGAGATCGTATTTACAATGATCTCGCCTGCCGATCCGCATAAGGATGTGATATCACCGCTCGTTGTGTCCAGCTTGATGTCATTAAAGACATAACCTTCAGGAAGTGTGATATCGCCGCTTACGCTGTCAATCTGAGCGGAATCATAAGTGCCCTCAGGCAGATAGATAACTACCGGGTGATCGAAGGATTTGCTGTCATTGAACCAATTCTGACTGATCGTGACCATC
>CADAOK010000120.1 GCA_902789515.1 Oscillospiraceae bacterium | reverse complement strand
CCGAAGAGCCTTATCACGGATGTAGTGGAGACAGAGGATCACACATACTTATGCCAGTTCAAGGACATGACATTCAAGTTTGTGCTCTACCTCCCCGAGAAAACGGACGCTAATACTCCTCTGATCCTGATGCTTACGGGACTCGGCAAAAACAGTTCCGGGTTCAGAGTTCAGACGCACATGGACGAAGACGCATGCCCGAGAGGATATGCTGTCTGCTATGTCCAGCCGGGGCAGGGAACGGGCGGTATAGGCTGGGACTGCGGCCTTTGGGATCCGCAGGAAGTTGACAGCCTGGAGTATCTCATCAATCTCGTTATCTACCTTCAGGACGAATACGGTCTGTCCAAGACGAAGGCTTTCGCTGCGGGCTTTTCTAACGGCGGTTTCATGATACACAGGCTCGCCATGGAAGGGTCTGATACGTTCCTTGCCGTGGCATCTGTCGCCGGCATTATGACCTCGAAGGTCTGGGACGGGCGCGTTGACAAGACGAACATCGGTATTCTCGAGATCTACGGCACGATGGACAACGTCGTCCCGCAGAAAGGTAACGGCTCGGATGCGGAATCGCTTCATCCGGCAATCGAGACCGTCATGGAATACTGGGTATCTGCGAACGGCCTGGATTCCTCAAGTGTGGAGAAACTGTCTGATCAAGCCGAACTTACAAAGTACACTGCATTCCTGAACAAGACGCAGGTCTGGTCAGTCAAGATAGAAGGTGGAGAACACGTGTGGCCGACAGAGGACATCGCCGGGTTTGATGCCAACGACCTGATCCTCGATTATTTCGACATGTATTGCTGACCGGCAGTTTTATATTGAATATCCATTTTTGCTGTTGACATAGTAGCAAAAGTATACTATTATTGCCTCATAGTAAGTATCGAATTGCAACTAACTAACCCGCAAAGGGCTTAAGACGAGAGGAAGCAAAATGGATTTTTACACAGACCTGGCAGTAATGTATCTGGAAAAAGGCTTGGTATTTCTTGTCTCGGCATTTGTTGTCGCCTCATATATTCTGTTCATCGTGGATCTCATCAAGGCAAAGAAGGAACACCGCAAAGTTAAGTTGGGATTCAAGATAATGCTGATCATCTCGCTGATAATCAACGCTCTGTTTATTATCGGTGTGGTCTTCCTGGTTGCTTGTCTTGTGCTTTATATGTTCAGCTGGACCATGGTGTAAAAGTGGTAAATAAATGAGATACACTGTTCTAGGTATAAATATAGTATCAACGGTCGATCTGCTTATATCGTACGGGTTCGTCTTCTTTCTCGCCGGTCTGGGAGCATTCCTGGAGTTATGTTTCGAAGGTAACACCGAAGATCTGGGCGGGATATTCCTTATTACTTGTCTGCCGATGCTCGTTACGATAGTGATCACGATCATCAATATAATCGCACACGCAAGGTTTAAGACTAACAGGAAATTCTTTGCAGTAAGCGAGACCGTCTGCGGAATCCTGAGCATTGTATTGTATGTGGGCCTTATCGTTCTCACTTTCTGGCTCAACAACAGCTGGTTCCATGTGTTGAATGAACCATCGCTCAGGATAGAGATCGTTTCCCTGATATTCTGGGTGATCGGGATCATCATCAATGTTGTGGTGATAGTCCTGTCAATATTAGCTTCGCGCAAGGCTGTGCGAATCAACGTATGATGAAATACAATCCCATCAGCACAGCGAGGAACACCAGGTTTACGACGGTAAAAGCGCCGATGTAACTGACGGACTTCTCTTTCGAGCGCGGGAGCGCCGCATGGAACTTGTATGTGATGAGGCTTGCCATGCTCGCGATGAGTGTTCCGAGACCGCCTAAGTTCGTGCCGATGACGAGCGCATCGGCGTTTTGGGTGAATGCCGACAGCAGGAGCGCCGCAGGAACGTTGCTAATTACCTGCGATGCCGCGATAGCCGTGAGGACAGGGGATCTTCCGACGATGCCGGAGACCCAGGTGTAGACCATATCGATCCTGCCGATATTTCCGACGAAAACGAAGAAGAACACAAACGTTATGAGCAGGGTATAGTCGACGCCTTTGAATGCCTTCCTGTCCATGATGAGCATGACTGCAATGAGCACGCCTAATGCGATCAGGAAGTGCAGCACTCTGAGTACCACCAGCAGGCTCAGCACGAAAAGCGCGATGCAGATGGTTACTTTGACTGCGGAGATCCGGTTCTTTTTCGCCGGCTGTTCGTGCGTGATCTTCATGTCCTTGCACAGCGCGAAAACAGCCACCGTGACAAGCGCGAGCGAGCACAAAGAGAAGGGGAGCATCAGCAACGTAAAATGTCCGATCTCCATGCTGTAGTGAGTAAAAAGGAATATGTTCTGCGGATTGCCGATCGGCGTCTGCATGCTGCCAAGGTTGGTCGCGACAGTCATCAGGATCAATGTGAATGTCAGAGTCTTTCTGTCTTCGAATGTCTTCATAAGAGCGATCGCGAAAGGCACCAGGGTGACCAGCGTGACATCGTTGGTCAGTATCATCCCGAGGAAGAAGGCGAGCCATACGAGTATGAGTGATACGAGCCTCGAGGAGTGGACTTTGGAAAGGAGCTTGTTGGTCAGAGTGTCGAAGACGCCAAGTATGACGAGCTCCGATACGACGAGCATCATGCAGAAGAGTATCGCGAGCACTCTGAAGTCGATATACCCGATGTATTCCATATCCGGATGCACAATAAAACAGGATACTATAGCAAGTATCCCGGAGATAAATAATACAGGGTCTTTCTTGAAGCGTTCCAACATAGCCACAAGATTGTAGTACTGTGCCGGCGAAAGCGCAACAAGTAAAGTGATGGATTTGCTCCACAGAAAAAAGTTACAGACCTGCGTGAATATGATAAAATTCTCTATGGGATATCCGTGACAAAACGGAACTGGATAGATAGGAGAGAATAACTATGATCACAAGAGAACAACTCAAGAACAATGCCAAAAGTGTGCTTGCGAACACCTACTGGATGTCATTTGCATCACAGCTCATTGTCTCGACCGCAGTATCTGCGATAACCTCGGCGGTAATTGCCGTGGCTTATGGGATAACGGTCGTCCTTCAGATGATCGTTGCGGTTCCTGTCGCGCTTATATCGCAGGACGAGACCACAGCTGTTATTGCTACCATTCTTCTTTCGCCGACCGGACTTATCGTCTTTGCGGCTACGATGGCTCTTACCGTCTTTTTGTCGAACCCTGCGCAGGTTGGTCTTAAGTATTTCTATATCAACAGCCGCAACACGCTGAAGCCCGACATCGGTGATATCATTCTGCCGCTCAAGAAAAACTACAAGAATACCGTCTATGTCATGTTCATGTTGACCCTCAGAGTATGGCTTTGGTCCCTTCTGTTCGTGGTTCCCGGAATCATCAAGGCTCTCGAGTACTGGATGGTAACCTATATCGTTGCCGAGAATCCTAACATCAACTACAAGAGAGCGCTCGAGATCAGCTCCAAGACAATGGACGGCGAGAAGACTTTCTGCTTTGTCCTTGGTCTGTCCTTCATCGG
>CADAOK010000119.1 GCA_902789515.1 Oscillospiraceae bacterium | reverse complement strand
AGTCGTAATGAACGCTTCCGCGATCAAGGAAGAACTCGTTAACCAGGGTGCGATCTTCCAGACAAACATCGATGCGGAGCTCATCCTCTCGCTGTTCTCCAGGAACAGGATCAAGACTGACGAGTGCGAACAGGCTATCCTCGAGACGATGAAGGAGATCCACGGCGTATATTCCATGATCTTCATGACAGACAATAAACTCATCGGCGTAAGGGATCCGTACGGAATCAGACCTCTCGTCCTCGGCAAGATGGGCGATACATATTTCCTTTCTTCCGAGAACTGCGCGCTCGACGCTATCGGAGCTGAGTTCATCAGGGACATCGAGCCTGGCGAGATCATCTCGATTTCTGCTGATGGCGTCAAGTCCACATTCTACAAGGAAAGCCCGACGAACAGACAGGACGGCAAGGTCTGCATCTTCGAGTATGTTTATATCGCAAGACCTGACTCGGTCATCGACGGCATGAGCGTATTTGATTCCAGATACAGAGCAGGTAAGGCTCTGGCTGAGCTTCATCCCTGCGACGTCGACCTCGTAATCGGCGCGCCCGACTCGGGTAACGCTGCTGCTGAAGGTTTTGCGGCAGGCTTGGGCGTTCCTTACGGTGCAGGCCTTCTCAAGAACCGCTACGTCGGCAGAACGTTCATCAAGAGCACACAGACCCAGCGTGAACTCGCGGTCAAGATGAAGTTCGCAGCGCTCAAGACGGCGATCAAGGACAAGAGGATCGCGATCGTCGACGACTCCCTCGTAAGAGGTACCACCACGAAACACATCATCTCATTCCTGCGCGAGAACGGCGCCAAGGAAGTACACGTAAGACTCGCATCTCCGCCGGTTAAGTTCGGCTGCTTCTATGGAGCAAACGCTTCTTCCGAGACAGAACTTCCTGCCGCTACCAAGTCTGTTGAAGACATCAGACAGATGATCGGCGCAGATTCTCTCGGATACATCAGCCTCGAAAAGCTCAAGGAGTGCCTTAACACGATCGAGTGCGATGTGTGCGCTGCTTGTTTCGACGGCAACTTTGTCGCAGGCAGACCTGAAGATACTGAGTTTTAAGAGGAGAAGCTGATGAAGATCGCAGTTTTTGTCTCGGGAGGCGGCACGAACCTCCAGGCGATCATAGATAACACCAAGACGGGTATCCTCAAAGATATCGAGATCGTGAAGGTGGTATCTTCATCACCCGACGCATATGCTCTCACGCGTGCTGCAGACAACGGCATTCCCGCAGTCGTGCTCCGCACCAGAGATTTCGCGAGCAGGGAAGAGTGGGACCGGAAGGTTGTCGAAGAGGTCACGTCTTCCGGCGCAGAGCTCATCGTACTTGCAGGTTACTTGTCACTTCTCGGACCTGAGATAGTCAAGGCTTATTCCAACAGGATAATCAACATACATCCCGCATTGATCCCTTCGTTCTGCGGAGAGGGCATGTACGGGATCCGTCCCCACAGGGCGGCGCTTGCAAGAGGAGTAAAGGTCAGCGGCGCGACGGTGCATTTCGTGAACGAGAACTACGACGAAGGTCCGATACTGCTGCAGAAGTCCGTGGACGTGCTACCGGGCGACACGCCGGAGACCTTGCAGAAGCGTATAATGCAGAACTGCGAGTGGGAGATCCTTCCCAGGGCGATACGTCTTATCGCTGACGGCAAGGTCGTGATCGAGAATAACTTAGCAAGAATCACAGAATAATAATCAGGAGGAGGCACCGCAATGGAAACGTTAGATTTGGGAAAGATCCTTAAGGAGAATTCGTATCCCGGAAGAGGAATCGTGATCGGAAGATCAGAGGACGGAAGCAAGGCAGTAACGGCTTACTTCATCATGGGCAGGAGCGTTAACTCCCGTAACCGTGTGTTCACGGCAACAGAGGACGGCATCAAGACAGAGGCATTCGATCCTTCCAAGCTGACGGATCCGCACCTCATCATCTATTCTCCCGTCAGAGTTCTTGGCAACAAGACTATCGTAACCAACGGCGACCAGACGGATACCATCTACGAGGGCATGGATAAGCAGATGACTTTCGAGCAGTCCTTAAGATGCAGAGAGTTCGAAGATGACGCTCCGAACTACACTCCGAGAATATCCGGCATTATGCACGTCGAGGGCGGCACATACAACTACGCAATGTCCATCCTGAAGAGTGCAGACGGCGACCCGTCTTCCTGCGAGCGCCACACATTCACATACACAAACCCCAAGGCAGGCGTCGGCAGATTCCTGCACACATACATGGGCGACGGCAACCCGCTTCCTTCTTTCGAAGGCGAGCCCGAGAAGGTTGCCATCTCCGGTGACATCGATACGTTCACGGCAAATGTATGGGAGTCGCTGAACGAGGACAACAAGGTATCTCTCTTCGTAAGATTCATCGACATCGCTACAGGCGAGGCAGATACCAGGATCGTCAACAAGAACGTGTAATCTAATACCGCGGAGGATTAATAATATGAACGAGATGGCCCTTAAGTACGGCTGCAACCCCAATCAGAAGCCTTCCAGAGTCTTCATGGCTAACGGCGCAGACCTTCCCATTGAAGTATTGAACGGCAAGCCGGGATACATCAACCTTCTTGATGCTTTCAACGGCTGGCAGCTCGTAAGAGAACTTAAGCTTGCTACGGGACTTCCGTCGGCAACATCCTTTAAGCATGTATCTCCTGCAGGTGCTGCAGTAGGTAAGCCCCTGTCTGAGACAGAAGCGAAGATCTATTTTGTAGACGACCTCGGCGAGCTTTCTCCGATCGCTTGTGCTTACGCAAGAGCAAGAGGCGCTGACAGAATGTCTTCTTACGGTGACTTCGTTGCACTGTCTGATACATGCGATGCCATTACAGCTACAATGCTGAAGCGTGAAGTATCCGACGGTATCATCGCTCCCGGTTATACCGACGATGCACTCGAGATCCTTAAATCAAAGCGTAAGGGCACATACAACGTAATCAAGATCGATCCTGACTATGTTCCGGATCCGATCGAGACAAAGCAGGTGTTCGGTATTACTTTCGAGCAGGGAAGAAATGAGCTTGCTATCAATAACGATCTTCTTTCCAATATCGTTACCGACAACAAGGACATCCCTGATGACAAGAAGATCGACCTTCTCATCTCACTGATCACTCTGAAGTACACACAGAGTAACTCCGTCTGCTATGTAAAGGACGGCCAGGCTATCGGTATCGGTGCCGGACAGCAGTCCAGGATCCACTGCACAAGACTTGCAGGTTCCAAGGCTGACAACTGGTGGATGAGACAGAATCCGAAGGTAATGGGCCTCAAGTTCGTTGACGGAATCGGACGTCCTGACAGAGACAACACTATTGATGTCTACATGTCTGACGAGTACGAGGATGTTCTCCGTGACGGCGTATGGCAGACTCTGTTCAAGGAGAAGCCGGAGCCTCTTACAAGAGAAGAGAAGAAGGAGTGGCTCGCCAAGAATACTGACGTGGCACTTGGTTCAGATGCTTTCTTCCCATTCGGCGACAACATCGAGCGTGCTTACAAGAGCGGCGTTAAGTACATCGCTGAGCCCGGCGGATCCATCCGTGATGACCATGTCATCATGACATGCAATAAGTACAACATGGCGATGGCATTTACGGGAATCAGACTGTTCCATCATTAA
>CADAOK010000118.1 GCA_902789515.1 Oscillospiraceae bacterium | reverse complement strand
CCTTCGTATTTGACGAGGATCTGCGCAGAGTCAGGTCCGGTCATGCGGTTAAGTCTTATCAGCGGGGTATTGCCAAGTGCTTCGAGAATGTTATTGCTTATGGTGTCAGTACTCATTTGGATGCACGAGTCTCCTGTCAGTATCGAACCAGTCGGACATCATACGGAACATGCTCACTATGAACCTGCCCTCATCGGTTATCGAATAAGACCCGTCTTCATTCTCCTCTATCGTGCCGGTAACGACCTGTTCGTCAAATCTCTTGTCGAACGCACCGTATTCCTCGACATATTTGCTCGTAAAGATATCACCTACGGAATCCTGCGTAAAGGTCTGATCGGAATTCTCATCCATATAGCTCAGCATAAACACCGAGACAGATCTCTCGACCGTAACGGGAACCAGCGTGAAGAACACCATGTTCACGCAGCAGAATATCACAAACATCATGATGATGTCCCTTATCGTTATGTACTTCCAGAAATGCCTGACGACACCCATGATCACCGCAGCGATTACGCCCGTGATGATAATGAATGCCACGCCGCGGTACATAAGCACCTGCATCCCGGCAAGGAGCGGTGTATGGAACAGCGCCACGAAAAGCACCGAGCACGCCAGGAAGATCAGGATATAAAGACCGATAAGCTTAAGGACATTCTTCATCAGGGATCAAGTTCCTGTCTGAGAGTCGATGCCCGCTGCCGGGTTATCGGGCTGAGCCTTGACCGGCTGATCCTGAGTGCCGCTGCCTGTATCCTGCGTAATGAAATACGCCTTGCCGTCAACGGTAACTCTTATGGCAGTACCGCAGAACTTGCAGAAACCCGTCGATCCGCGTCTGATGCGGTTGCCGGTGTTGCCGCAGTTAGGGCACTCGACAGCAATGCTCTCCTTGGCGATCTGCTCTTCGAGCTTCTGGCTCTCCAGCTTGGATGCGGCAGCAGAAGCCTCCTGTGCAGCACGCTCTCTTGCAATGCGCTCATTTTCCTGTCTGAGTCTCTCGTTATCGATCTTCTGCTTCTCCATGATGTTCTCGCCGACGATGATTCCGAGTTTGATAAGTCCATTCCAATTCATTCTCATTCTCCTATCCCCATTCTCATTGGACTATTCCAATATTAATTGCTACTCAAAATATACACAGATGCGAGCTCCCGCGCAAGTCGCGCCACGGGCAGACCGACCACATTGAGGAAGTCTCCTTCTATGCCTTTGACAAGGAGCGCGCCCCCGCTCTGTATCCCGTATGCCCCGGCTTTATCCATGGGATCGCCGGATTCGACATACCGCCGGATCGTCTCCTTCTGATAGTCGTCAAGCGGATAGAACTCGACCAGGCTCTCATCGGTAAATCTCTTTATTCCGCCCTCATAGACGATGCAGACTCCTGTCGCCACGGTATGCTTTTTTCCCGACAGGTTTGTCAGCATCCTTACGGCATCCTCTTTTGAGACGGGCTTGCCGTATATCTCTCCGTCAAGGATGACGGAAGTATCTGCTCCTATGACTATGGAAGAAGCTCTCGTCTCCGTATCGAGCTGCCCGAAAACGGCCTGCGCCTTTGCTGCGGCAAGTTCCTCGCTGACCTTAAGTGCAGGCACATTCCTGCGCCCAAGGTCATCCTCGAGTGCACGTTCGTCGATATCCGCAAGTTGTACCGTAAAGTCTTCTGTGATGAGAGAAAGTAATTCCCGTCTTCTCGGGGATGCGCTTCCAAGGATCAGGTGCCTGTTCAATTGCTCTCCCCGCGATCTTTGTACTGTGCGAGCTTTGCAGCAGTACTCATCTTGACATCAGTCGGAGCTGCCTGTCCAGTAATCTGCGAACCCTGTGACACACCATTGATACTGTCGTTCAGTGAATCCTTGAACTTGATGACATTCTCAGGTCCGTCAGTTACATCCTCGAACTTGGCTGTCGGGTTATCGCTGAACAGAGCATATACCTGCTTCGGGTTCTCTTTGTGTGTGATCCTGTAATAAGCATCGACGAACTTCGCAAGAGACTTGCTCGTAACCAGTCTGGATGCAGTCTTAACAGGCGCATCAATACCCTGGACCTCATTTACTTCCTTGAAGAACTCCTCTGAAGTCTTGTATTCGCCGGTAATAAGATATCCTGTTCCGGGTTCGCCTTCTGTCGTAAGTGTGATCATCGCGTTTGCAACATCTCTTACATCGACGAAAGCATGTCCGCCGCCCTTGAGAGGTGCGACGCCGCCGTTCAGATATCCGTTTAAGATCTTGTTGATCTCATAATCTTCAGTATAGCCGGGGCCGATTATGAACGAAGGGAGAACCATAACGGCATTGAGCCTGTTGAGCGCGACCTTCTCCATAATGTATGCGGCGGTCTCAGCCTTTGACTTGGCATATTCGCCTTCGACCTTGTTGCGGTCAAAGTGAAGTTCCAGAGTGTCTTTGCCGATAAGCTCGGGATTAAGCGCATATGCCGAACTCAGATAGACCAGACGGCCGATCTTACGCTTAAGGCACATGTCAACGATATTCTCGGCACCGATGACATTAACACGGCGCATCGTAAGGTTCGTGGAATCGGACAGTGATATGTACTCATCGGCATGCAGAAGGATCGCATGTCTCGGATCCTCAACATCAAAGAATTCATTCATGGAGTCTTTGTCTGTCGATATTCCGTAACAGATCTCGATATTCGGATTGTGCTCGTAATCGCTTACATCGGAAAGCTCACTCATCAGGATCTTGACTTTCTCGCCTTTTGCGACGAGCATGCTGATTATCAGTTTGCCGAGAGCCCCTGCTCCGCCGGATACAAGATATTGTGTCATATCAGTCCCTCTTCATAACTTCAAGTCGTGCCGAATCTGTATGATTACAGACTTATTGATAATTACATATTATTCTACCCGGGGCGAATTGTAAAACACTTTTGCAAAAATGCTCTTGACAATCCAAAAAGCCACGATTATTCTATGGGAACATTTGAAGACACAAAGGCTGTGACGAAGAAGGCCTGCGATCGTTCGAATCTACAGAGAACCGTGAGAGCTGAGATACGGTAATTCAGAGATCGCAAAAGGCTATCGCTTCCGAGCCGATACCCCAAAAGGGATTTCCTGAGTAGACGGTATCCGTTACACCGCGTTAAGGCAGAGGAGTTGTCAGACTTCGTTAAGTGGCGCAGTAAAGCGCAAGTTGAGTGGTACCGCGATTATTCGTCTCGACATCCGTAAGGGTGTTGAGACTTTTTTTTGCTCAGAACTCTCAACCTCTGACAAGCACATTGCACAAGGAGGCAAAACAAAATGAACGACAGGCAGATGCAAAGCGAGAGCAGCGTTGAATTCAAGCTGCAAGAGGTTGCGGACAGAGTCAGGGGACTCAGAATGGACATGGGGCTTACTCCCGAAGAGGCTGCGGCAAGACTTGATCTTTCCGTAGAAGAGTATGTGAGCTTTGAATCCGGTACACAGGACTTCAACTTCACATTCATCTATAAGTTTGCGAACATGGCAGGCGTCGAGATCTCCGACATCATGGAAGGTTCTTCTCCTGCACTCACCGAATATGCGGTAACAAGGAACGGTCAGGGAAGCCCGATCACAAGACGCACCGGATACAAGTATCAGCGTCTGGCTTCCAGATTCAAGAATAAGCTCTGCGAGCCTTTCCGCGTCGTAGTTCCTTATTCCGAAGAGGCACTTAATCCGCCTTAT
>CADAOK010000117.1 GCA_902789515.1 Oscillospiraceae bacterium | reverse complement strand
TGAAGACATTATCGAGGATACGGAACGTTCCGCCGTAGATGTTGTCGGACACGATAAGCTTGTCTCCTGACTTGACCAGCGAGAGCACATTGTTGATCGCAGCAAGGCCGGATGCGAAGGCAAGTCCGTACTGTCCCTGCTCAAGATCTGCGATCAGTTTCTCTAATGCGGCCCTTGTCGGATTGCCTGTCCTTGAATATTCCCAGCCTCTGTTCCTGCCGAGGCCGTCCTGCTTATAGGTCGAAGTCTGGTATACCGGCACGTTGACCGCACCTGTAGTCTCATCGCCGTCAATGCCGCCGTGTATCAGTAATGAATTAAGTTTAAGATCTGTTGTATTGCTCATTTTGTTTTCCTCTTTGTGTTATTTAATAAAACTGCCCGAAGCATGCAGAAGCTCCGGGCAAGATACATATGCAGTCTGAATGTTCTATCAACATCGAGTGATGGAAAGACAGCATCGGTCCTTTGCCCGCGAAGATAACATTCGACAACACTCTTCATGATCACTGTCTCTCCTTTCCTGATGATTTGAAATTTGGTGTGATTATAATTCCAACAACCTACTATGTCAATAGGTTGGTATTGATTTGCCTATTCGCCTACTGATATAATGGGCGTAATTCAGTTAAATGGGGTGATGAATATGATATCTACAAAAGGAAGATACGCACTGCGCGTAATGATAGATCTGGCACAGAACGATCACGGGGGATACATACCTCTCAAGGACATAGCCGAGCACCAGGAGATCTCCAAGAAGTATCTCGAGATCATCGTCAAGAAGATGGTCGAAGGCGGCCTGATCGAAGGATCGAGCGGCAAGGGCGGCGGCTACAAGCTCTTAAGGAAGCCCAACAGATACACTGTCGGAGAGATACTTACTCTCATGGAGGGCACGATATCTTCGGTTGCCTGCCTTGCAGACAAGAAGTATGACTGCCCCCGAAGGAAGAAGTGCGAGACTCTTCCGATGTGGAAGGAATTCGACAGCATCGTTCACAACTACCTCTACGGCAAGAAGCTGAGCGACCTTATCTGACCTGACATTCAGACACCCGGCCGAATCTGTCTATTGTTACCCTTTCCGCGCAGACCTAAGATGAGTCTGATAAACGGAAAGGATGTGATATTCATGATCAAAAAAGAATGGCAAAGGTTACTTCATAACCCGCTGCTCATCGTGGTGCTGGCGGCCATCATACTGATCCCTTCCATATATGCGGGATTCTTCCTCGCTTCCATGTGGGATCCGTACGGTGAGCTCGACAAGCTCCCTGTGGCAGTGGTCAATAAGGACGTTGCCGTAATGTATGACGGCGAGGAGATCGCGATAGGCGATGAACTCGTCAAGAATCTTAAGGAAGATGCTTCCCTGAATTACAGTTTCGTCGACGCTGAGACTGCGCAGCAGGGCCTCAGGAACGGTGATTACTACATGGTCATCACCATCCCGGAGGATTTCTCGTACAATGCTACGACGGTCCTGGATGACAACCCTGAGAAGATGCAGCTCCAGTATGAGACGGACCCTGCCACCAACTATGTGGCAATGAAGCTCTCCGAGTCCGCCATGACCAAGATAGAACTGAGCCTCGAGCGTAAGGTCTCTGAGACCTATGCTGAGACCCTGTTCGAGAAGCTCGGAACTCTGGGCGACTCCCTGGACGATGCTTCCTCCGGAACATCGCAGATATTGGACGGTGAGATCGCCATGCAGGATGGTGTGTCCGCACTGACTGACGGTACGGAAGAATTAGCTGACGGAGCTTCTGACCTGAATACAGGTCTGGTCACATACATGGACGGAACGGCCGCCATAGATGACGGTGCTTCCGCTCTCGCTTCAGGCGCAGGTTCACTCTCTGACGGTGCAAAGAAAGTCAACTCGGGCGCGGTATCGCTCTATGACGGTACATCCAAGCTCGCGACAGCCGCTGCAACCATAACAGGCGGCGCGCAGACACTGGAATCAGGTTCTGCCCAGCTCGCTTCCGGTGTGGATTCGCTTGCGGCAGGCAGTGCTTCCGTGGCAGAAGGGGCATCTTCTGTGGCAGACGGAGCATCTGCACTTAATGACGGTCTTGCAACGCTGGATTCTTCCATGCCCGTTATGACCGGTGCCATAAGTCAGCTGGATGACGGAGCATCTGCCCTGAATACCGGCATCTCAACTTATACTTCCTCAGTGGATCTTGCAGCAGCTTCTTCGGGAGATCTTGCTTCCGGTCTCGGTGCACTCGATTCTGCAGTAAACGGTACTGGCGGCCTGAAGGATTCTTCAGCGCTTTACAAGAGCAATATGGACGATCTGGCATATATGGCTTCTAACCTTGCTGCAAACGGCGCCATCCCGCAGGAACTCGCAGACAACATCCAGGCCATGGATACTGCGTATGCTTCCATGGATTCAGCCATCGCAGGTCAGGGCGGTCTGTGCGATTCCGTTACTGCCCTTTCTTCCGGAGCTTCTCAGCTCAACACAGGCCTTAACACCATAGTAGGCACTGATAACGCTAATTCCAAGGCACTGCGCGACGGAGCAGCAGCTCTGTCAGACGGTGCTTCACAGCTGGATTCTTCTGCTGCTACCCTTGCTTCAGGTGTATCTCAGCTCGCTTCCGGTGCATCGGAACTCAAAGACGGTTCTGCTGCCCTTGCTGCCGGTGCTTCGCAGGTGTCTGACGGTGCAGCTGCGGCTGCAGCAGGCGCCGAGAGCGTTGCTTCAGGAGCCTCGACTCTGAATTCCGGACTCGGTCAGTTCTCAAACGGTGTATCCGATCTTAATGCAGGTGCATCAACACTTGCTTCCGGTACTGCCGCACTGTCACAGGGTGCTTCTGATCTGGCTGCAGGTGCCGGTGAACTCAAAGACGGAACGGCCGAGCTCGTCAGCAACAACGATGCCATCCTCACGGGTTCATCTGAGCTCGCTTCCGGTGCCGGTGAACTCGAAGAAGGAATGAACACTCTGTCTGATTCAATCCCTGAACTCGTCGACGGAACTTCGACTCTGTACGACGGTCTGTCCGAAGGAGCTGCAAAGCTCGATGACACAAACAAGAATGATGTCAATGCACAGATGTTTGCAAGCCCGCTCACTACGACCGAGACAAAGCTTACCGAAGTAAGCGACAACGGTCACGCAATGGCTGCTTACATGATGTCCGTCGGTCTCTGGGTAGCATGCCTTGCATTCTGCCTGATGTATCCTCTGACAAAGCACGACGGTCTCGAATCCGGATTCAAGTGGTGGCTCTCGAAAGCCAGCGTCCTCTACCCCATGGCGGTCGTCCAGGCTGTAGTGCTCGTTCTGGTACTTCATTTCGCACTCGGTTTCGAGCCGGCAAGACTCGGTCAGACCATCCTCGTGGCTTGTCTGACGTCAGTGGCGTTCATGTCGATCATGTACTTCTTCAATGTACTGCTCGGCAAGATAGGAAGCTTCCTGATGCTCATCTTCATGGTGCTGCAGCTCGCAGGCTCAGCCGGCACATATCCTCTTGAAGTCTCCGGTCCTCTGGCAGCGGCTTTGAACAAGTACATGCCGTTCACATACACGGTAGCCGCTTTCAGGAGTTCGATCGGCGGCGGCGAACCCTTCCCCTCTGCGGTGAAGATCCTGCTCGCGATATTCATATGTTCTTCTGTTCTTACCGTTATCCTTTTCGTTATCCGTGGTAAGAAGGAGTTGGCGGGTAAGACTAATCTGTACGATGTGATGGAAGCTCACGGGTTCGCATAATGTCAAGGGAGGTCGCTTACGGGCGGCCTCCTTTTATGTTGAGAGAATGTCCTTTTGGCAGAACCCGGGGTAAAGGTCTATAATCTTGGTTATGGATACGAAGATCAAGATCAAGAAAACTTTCCTGGAGCTTCTCGAAGACAGGCCCCTCGCTCAGATAACAGTCAAGGACATCGTCAGCAGCTGCGGTATCAACCGCAATTCGTTCTACTACCACTATGCTGACCTGCCGTCGCTGGTCGAGGACGTCATAACCGAGCAGGCTAATAAGATAATGGACAAGTACGACTCCTTCGAGTCTATCGAGAAGTGTCTGGACGCAGTCATCGAGTTCTCTCTCGATCACAGGAAGGCGGCGCTGCATCTGTTCAATTCGAGCAGCCAGGATGTATTCGTGCACTACTTCATGCAGATCAGTGATGAAGTGATACGTCGTTACTTCGAAGAGCTGTGCAGAGACAGGCATATCGCGGAAGAGGACAAGGAGATCGTCATACACTTCTACAAGTGTCTGGTGTTCGGTCAGGCGATCGACTGGATGAGAAGCGGCATG
>CADAOK010000116.1 GCA_902789515.1 Oscillospiraceae bacterium | reverse complement strand
TTGGGCTGATACTCATATCTTGCTTTCTGAAGTGGTGAAATATCCATATTCGTACTCCTTTGTAGAAAATTGACCTATAAATAATAAATAATTTGCATATAAAAGTAAATGCCGCTTATAGGCAATTCACACGCAATTTCCGGTGAAGATCACAGGATTACTTGCACCACCAGTAGCAATAGGCCTGCGTCCTGGCTGCAAAATTGGTATCTTTGAGCATTTCGCGTACTTCTTCCTTGGAATACCAGCCGGCCGTGATCTCTTCCTCGTCCGATGTACTCGGCGTAAAATCACCTGTGGCGGTTCCGATCACGCAGCAGCTTCTCTCATTCGTAATACCAACGCCGGAGAAACTTGCCGGAAGGATCTCTTCTATCTTCTCAAGCTTAAGGCCTGTCTCCTCCCAAAGCTCCCTTGCGGCAGCTGTCTCAGGAGTCTCGCCCGGATCGACGAGGCCTGCCGGGAAATTGACCGCCACGCCTCCGACTGCCATCCTGAACTCATGGTTGAGCAGGATCTTGGAATGGTCCGGAGTGTGTATTATCAGCACCACCGCATCGCACTTATCAGAGCGGATGTCTTCAATGCCCTGAATGCTGCCGTTGCGCGATATCATCTCATATACTTTTGTGTTGCCCAGAGCTGTCTTGTATGTGGCATTGTAATAGTGGATGAACTTGCCACTGTATTTCTTCTCTATACTCTCGAATTCCATCTGTTCCTTAACCCATCCTCTTCTTCAATACTTCCGGCGATGCTACAGAATAGCCGAAGAATCCCATTTTCTCGCCAAGCAGAAAATACTCGCCGTGATTATAAGCGACAAGCCTTGCATTGTCGAGGCAGAGTCTTCCGTTCTCGTCAAGAAGATACGAATCGGCAGTAACAGCCTCTATCTGGCCGATGAACATATCATGCGAACCGAGTTCCTGGACCGCTTTGACCGAGCATGATATGGATACGGGTGATTCCTTGACCGCATATGCATACTTGAGGTTCTCTGCTTTAACAGGAGTAAGGCCGCAAGCCTTGAACTTGTCCTCGTCGGCACCGGACTTTACACCGCAGTAATCACATGGCTTGCACAGAGACTTGGACACGAGGTTTACGACGAATTCCCCTGTCTCGGAGATGAGCTTATGCGAGTGCCTCGACTTCCTGATGCTGACAGAGATCATGGGCGGCTCGGAATTGACGGTGCCTGCCCATGCGACAGTCATGATATTCGGGCGTTCCCCCTCTTTCGAAGGGTCCTTGCCGGCGCAGGAAACCATTACTACGGGTACCGGATTAAGTATGGTTGATACCCCTATGCTTGTCTTATCGTGTTTAGCCATTTATGCCTCCTTGGAAATTAGCGGTGTCACTGCGAAGAACGACTCGTGCAGAAGAAGGTAGTCCTTGATATCCAGTCCTGCCGAATAACCGACGAGATTGCCGTCCTTGCCTATAACCCTGTGACAGGGAACTATTATCGATATCGGATTATCGGAACATGCCGCACCGACAGCCCTGGTTATCTTCCTTGCCTCGAAACGGTTGCCCTCGCAAAGCTGCAGGGCAATATCCTCGTAACTCGCGGTAGTGCCGTACGGAATTGAGCAGAGCAGCTTCCAGACCTTGAGCTGGAACTTTGTTCCCCGCATGAATCTGTATCTGACATCAAAGGAAGCCCGCTTGTTTGCGAAATACTCGCTGAGCTCCACATATGCCTTCGCAAGCTCTGAAGGAAGCATCGCAAGCTGTTCTTCATCCATGTCGTAAAGGCCTTCCTCCGGAGCTTTGATGCATCCGCCCCTTCCGAGAAGTCCGAGACTTCCGGCAACATTGAATACGAACATGTTATCGAGCATGGAACCGGCATGGAGAAGCTTTACTTCATCTACATAATCCTTGCCGCCGGTTATAACTGCTATTCCCTTCTCGAAAGGCACGAAACACACATTGTATTCAGGATAGCAGGCCGCCGTCAGGGCAAAGAGTCCCGCATCCTCAAACCCGGTATCTGTCCTTATCTCATCACGCAGGACAGCTTCCTGTATGAAACCGTGGGATGTGATCAGTTCTTCGGTCACGGCATCTCCCGAACGGCATACTGTTATGACCTTGTTATAGTATTCAGTCAGGAAGCAGTACTTAAGGACCGCATCCATGATCTCTGATCTGATCTCCAGGTCAGAATCCTCGGTAAAAACAAACTCGAGCTGGACAGTGCTCATCTTCCTGTCGCGCCTGAACAGCTTGACGACGGCACGGATATTCTCGTCTTGAGCTATAAGGACATCCGTCATCTTCCCTGCGACAAAACCGCGGATATCGGATTCAACCACGGCTAGCGTCCCGGACATCAGGCCGCAGGACCTGAGTTCTGAACTGTCGCCTATCTTGATCTTACGAAGACTAATTCCCGCCATAGCATGCCTCAGGATCAAACTCCTCATCCAGGTTGAAGAATCCGGCAAGATACTCGCCCGAATTCCTGTACAGCGGATTATCAAAACCCGCAGGACAATACACCGCATTGTCCATTATCTGGCTGTAAACATATGCCTCATCACCGAAAATCTCATCCGCGCACACCATATCCCAAAGACTCTGGTCCCGTATGACAGGAAGGTATCCGGACATATCCTCCAGCCTGTAGATCAAAAGCTGTGCATCGACATCATAAGTAATAAACTCGGCGAATTCCGCAGCAAACTCCTTATCTTCGCAGCCAGTCGATATACAAAGGCAGTACGGTTCAAGATAAGGTACTCCGGGATTATCCGTATCCGAGCACGGAAGACGCATAACATACAGTTTGCCCGGGAAATACTCTGACCAGGTAACGACAGCATCCGATGTATCCAGCCATACAGCCGCATTGCGCGCGAAAACAGGATCTGCACCGCTCTCATCAGTATTCGCTGCGATACCCTGATCGTAAAAGGCACCGACATACTCGATTACTGATTCAAGAACAGCTGCCGCTTTCTTCTTATCATCTGCATATTCCTCATTCAGCATAAAGGAATATGATTTATCATCATCAAAGCTTCCGCCTATATACGGAACAAGTTTATATGCTGAAGCAAAAGGAACAACCCCGCTGCCTTCATTCTCAGAAGCGATCTCCTCCAGATAATCAGCAAGTTCTGATGTAGTGTATTTGGAAGCCAGCACTCCGGATGAAGGGATGTAATCGCTGTTTCCGTAAAGAACTATTGCCGACGAATAATGAGGCAGTCCGTAGAATATTCCGCCTTCAGAAGCATACTGCAGGGCATCCCCGTAAATAAGCGACATATCCACATACTCCGAGCCGGAAATATAATCGTTAAGCTCGGTGCAGTAACCGCCTGAATACACAGATGCGCAATCCTGCGCAAGGAATATGTCAGGCATTGTCCCGCTGTCATCCCATGACTTGATGCTGACAAGATCGGAACCCTTGGAAGGCACTTCGTTATTGGTAATTACATAATCGGTAGATACACCGTCGAGTGTGGCAAGATCGATATCGGCACCGGTATACATATCATCCCAGGTACCGTTACGCTTCATATAGAACATCGCAGACAGATATCTGACCGTATCATCCGAGTAAGGAAGAGCCACATTAAGAGTCGTTATGGACTTGGTATCGGATGATGTGGATTCAGTCTCTTGGGCAGGCGAGGATGCCTCGGGTTCACCGGGAATCTCGGGAAAGACCGCTTCTTCCCTGCTGCACCCGGCAACGCCAAAAGCCAGGCAGAGAAAAGCCGCTGTAAGAGCTGTCTTTTTTGAATACACTTTCCCTTTACCTCCTGCCTTTTCATTATATCATTACTTGTGCCACGGCAACCCTTCTCACTTGACATTGAAGCCTCTAAAATGAGTATATTTTTATGGCACGCCAATGTGGCTCAGGGGTAGAGCAATTCACTCGTAATGAATAGGTCGTGGGTTCGATTCCCACCATTGGCTCCAAATCGAGAAATAACACCTGTTCTTTGCTACGAACAAGTCCTCGGCGCGAGCGCCTGCGGAACTAGCAGAACAGGTGTTATTTCTCTCTACAGTAATCAAGCATCCTTTGGGAGAATTATGATTGGTTTAGTATTTGATATAGATGATACGCTGTACTGCAGGCAGGATATGCTGGTAAAAGCCGCAGAATCAGTTCTTGGCGTCAGCATTAAGGACCCGATGCACTTCATCAAGATCTTCTATGAGAAGAGCGACATCAACATGAAGGATCTTGAGTCAGGCAGGATAACCACCAGAGAGATCAACGGATGGCGTTACGAAGAAACTTTCAAGGTTTTGGATCTGCCTTTTCGCGCAGGCGACGGAGTGCTGTCTGCTGATGCCTATCTCGAGCTGCAGAGCCACATGTGCCTGAGTGAAGATATGATAGATACCCTGGATGCTCTTTCCGCCAATGCTGATATGAAACTTGCCGTTCTCACTGCTGGCGAATCACAGCATCAATGGCACAAAGTCGATATGCTCGGGCTGGACAGATGGTTTGACCGCGGAAATGTCGTTGTATCCGGTGAGACCGGATTCTCTAAACCCGATGTAAGACTGTGCCGCATAGTCGAAGAGAAGCTCGGGCTTAAACCGGAAGATATGTGGATGATCGGCGACTCATATAAGCACGATATCACGGGCGCCATAGACAGCGGCTGGCATACTGTCTGGATCAACCGCAGGAAACTGCCCGGGCCTGACCGTCTCCCCGACTTCGAAGT
>CADAOK010000115.1 GCA_902789515.1 Oscillospiraceae bacterium | reverse complement strand
TGTATCGAATTCCACATTGAGCTGAAGCTGATAGAACTCATCGTCTTCCGTAGGTGTCCAGCGCATGAGGTTGAATATGACTTCGGGACCGAACCCGGTATCAATATATATCGGTGATGTTCCTGCCGTATAGCTTATCTCCTCTTCGGGGTTATATTCCGCAGTCCTTATGACATCGAAGAAAGTGTTGACCAGTCCTTCCAGATCATTACAGTCTTTGACTGCCTTCTTAAGCTGCCTGAGAAGATCTTGCTGATCATCGATGACACGATCAAAGTCTTCCGGGACTTCATCTTCATCCGGGACGATCTGCTGTCTCTTCATAGATCTTCCTGGTCTCCGATCTGAGCGAAGCAATATCTCCGAGATAATCGAACTTAAAGTGATTCACTACGGCACGCTCCTTAACCGCGATGAACATCTCCATGATCTCAGAGACCTTATCACCGTCAAGGATATAGTACGCAAAGAGCATCGGCTTAACGTTCCTGCCCATGACCAAGTATCTTGTGCCGACAAAATAACCGTCGTAATAGTCAAAGATCTCATAGTTATCGAGCATTCCGCCGATGCGGTTCCATATACCGCCCAGACGGCCGTCTTTCCTGACAAAGAAAGTTATCTTCGAATTCGATCTGAAATCCGGTGAAGAGCTTACGGAGTTCCAGTATCTTCCGAGGTATTCACCGTATTTGTCGTCCTTGATAAGCTTGTCTATCAACGGGTTTGAACCCGAGCCGAGAACATATTCATCGCAGTTCATCAGATTGTTGTCACGGAGACTGTGCGAAGCCATATAGTCTTCCATGTTCTTAATGATCTCATCGATGTTATTAAGATCCATTCCTCTCTCCTTCTATATCAAATGTCCGTTCGAGAACACTTTGGTGATCCTCATATCCTCATCCATTATGATAACATTTGCTTTCTCTCCGGGAACAAGTTCCGGCACATTCATATCCTTCGAGCCTCTTGGACTCACCTGATGTACCAGCCATCTGTCCGTCAGAAGAATAAGACTTCTCCCAACCGTAATCCTGAACATGGACTCTGTACATGACAGACATTGTCTGACTTGAATCTTTAGGAACGATCATGACCTTGATTTCCTCGATCCTCTTTGATTCTCCGGTCGTTCCCGCGAGCGCACCGTCATGCACCCAACCCTGCATATCGCCATAGTCTTGGATATGCACGCAGTACTCGACAGAGTAATACTTAGCGAGTTCACCGGTAAGAACGATCTCTATGGCCTCGATTCGTTTTGATTCGTGCTCAGTGCCTGCAGGCTTACCTGCTTCTGTCCAAGGCAGCCAGCCGTAATCCTGGACATGCACCCTATACATCATTGTACCTGAGTAACCAGTAGTATTCTCGAAATTGATCAATATCTCCTCAAGGCGTTTGCCCTGGCCGGTAGTTCCGATGGTCAGAATGCCGGTATCGGGATCGACAGATACCGGTGTATCTCCTATATCCTGTACGTGAGCCTGACCGCCACCTACGAGGAATTCTGTGGAAGATACTGGAGCAGGGGTTGGGGTTGCCGTCGGTGTTGGAGCAACAGTAGGCTTAGGAGAAAGCGTAGGTGTAGCTACAGCTGTCCACTTTGCATAGAGAGTTACGTTATACGCATTGATAGGAGTTATGGTTTTACCGAGTGAATATGTACCGCCTGCTGGCACATAAGGGCTTGAAGGTGAAACCATTATCGATTCTACAGCCGTAGCAATCTGATACTTATAGTTAATTGTATTTGAAGGATCAGAATAATCACTGTCAGCATATAATGACGGATCAGTAGTTAAAACTCGCACTTTGCTGTATAGTTCCCACTCCGTCCCATATTTATCTTCAAAACTGTTTATGAGATATGCTACACCGCCTGGAATAGCACTTGTGAAATCAACTGTTACTATTCCATCAGAGACAGTTACGCCCTCGTCGATGAACTCGCCATCATATTCATGAATTATCCTATCGACCAGCCATGTTTCGCCCCATTCGTCATCTTCGAAGAATATGGCAACATCATATTCCGTTGCTCCGTCCACGAGGTCAAATGAAACCGTCAGATTTTCTTCATCAAAAGATACTCCTGTGGGTGCAGCATACTTATCCATAGCCGTAAGACTATATATCATAGGTGCAGATTCCGAAGACAAAGAACTTGTAGTCTTGTCGACACCATCTTCCTGATACACAGCCTGAATTTGGAACTTTACAGTTACGGAATTATAGCCGGATACTCCGTCTATTGCCCGGATAACATCCTGAACATCAATTGAACATTCAGTGGTTCCGGTGCTTTGGCTACCGATTAATCCATCTGAGGAATCATATGCACTTATATAAATATTATAATAATTTGCTCCATCGACCGGATCCCACGTTGCAGTTGCCGTACTTCCTTCCATCCATGAAACATTGCCGGGGGTAGTAAGTACAACATCAGCATTGCTTGTAATTGCAGGATAAATAAATCCCAACATTAGAGAAATAGTAAGGATACACGGAATTACTGTTTAAACAAAAGTTCTAATTAATCTCATGTTGATTCCTCCTAGCTGATAATCTGAATGATTAGTAGTTACTCAAGCGCTAAGAATGCTTCATAACCTTCCTGGGCCTTGTCTATCGTATAGGGTGGTTCTATTTCCATAGGACTATCTTCGCCAGTGCCATAATCATTACCTAGAACTGCTGAGATACAAATTACATACTGCTTGTTGATTGCTGTAACTGAATATTGAATCTTATCACCTGTAAAAATATATACATCAAATGTATCTCCAACAGACAGGTTCTGATACACTTCCGAATCCATATCAAACTCGAAGATTGAAATACTTACGAATGTCCAATTGTATTCAGCATCAGGATCGTCATTATCTATAGCATTTTTTATAAGTCCATACGAATTAACGATTCCAAGCTCCGAATTCAGATCTTGTGTATCATCAAAGTCAATCGACTTACCGTAATCATCTCCTACTGCTGCCAATATCTGATCTGCAACCTCATCAATCGTCATTTGCAGACCATCTTCCGGGAATGTTGCAAATGTTGTCGCCTCGGTGGTAGTTTCCGTTGTCGTCTCAGTCGTGGTTTCCTCAGTAGTAGTTGTCTCTTCCTGAGATGGCTCCACAGTAGTGGTTTCCACATTGTCGGAAGCATTACATCCGGCAAAACCAAGGAGTATTGCTGCTGCCAATGAAGCACTGATTACTTTTCTCATAACTGTTTCCTCCCAAACATAAAAGGTGCAGCAACCGAAGTTACTGCACCGAAAAGCGCCAGCCTCGATTGCTGCGACACAACTCATTCTATAGAGGAATGATATGAGACCGACGTTTTTACCAAACGCCGTACCTCTGTAGAAGCTATTAAGTTGTGTCGCACCTTAATCATAGCACGAAGGAAATACCCGTGACTTAGGGTTACAAATAGTTTATGGTTATGAAACATATGCATAAAGAAATCTATATTCAAAAGGATGTGCTTGTAGTATAAGACAACAGCATTACCTGTATTGGGAGCAAACTGACAAATCGCTTCTGGATTATCTATACTACCCTTCCGCCGGAGATCACTTTAACAAGTCTCAGATCTTCTGCAAGGATATTAACATCAGCGCGTTCACCTGGTAAAAGCATCGGCGGTGTCATGCCAAGTCTCTTGTACGGAACATATATCAGCGCATCCAGTATGCTTTCTCTCTTTATCCCGTAACTATACAGCTTTTGTGCCGCCTCTGTAACCAGTGTCACGGATCCGGCCAGTCTTCCGTCAGATCCGCCGTATGTCCTCCCGTTCCTTACCTCCACTTCTGCGCCTCCGAGTTCGTACTTACCGTCAGGCATCCCTGCTGCGGACATGCTGTCAGACACTATCACGATACGGCCTTCAAACAGCCCGAAAAGCATCCGCAGAACAGGAGGTTCGATATGGAACCCGTCGCATATCAGCTCGACAAAGACATCGCTGCAGTCATAAGCTGCGCCCTGTATTCCCGGTGCACGTTTGAGGCAGGGCTCCATCGCATTGAGCATGTGCGTTACGGATGATCCGCCCCGGGCAAAGAAATCAAGTGCAGTCCCGTAATCTGCTGTCGTATGTGCTGCAGAGAGGACATATCTTCCCGCAAACTCCCTGCAGAACTCATCTGCGCCATCAAGTTCCGGTGCGATGTCTATGATCTTGATCAGTCCCGGATAGTCCTTCTCGAGAGAATGAATGGCAGCCTGCTCCGGGTTCAGGAACGGTCCTTCGAGATGCACGCCCGGGATATCCGCATGAGGCGCAGTCATGTTTTCGAGAAGATCAACAGCATCGCTCACGGCCTGCAAAACCTCACGGATCCGGTCTTCCGGCAATGTCATTGTTGTCGGAAGGAATGCACAGATACCGCAGGCGGCAAGCTCTTCCGACATCCTTACAATGTCTTCAGCTGATGCATCGGATATATCAACGCCGAAGCAGCCGTGAATGTGGCTGTCAAAGAAACCGGGAGTAATGAATTTACCTGAGCAGTCTACCGTCTCAACCGCGATGCCGGAAAGATCGGAAGGCTGTTGAATGATCAGGTTAAGGCCGGGATCAAGCCAGATATCCTTCTTCTCAAAACAGACTGCTCCGTCACGGATCACAGCAACAGATCCGCCGGCGAGCCGTATCATGTGTCAGCCCTCAGCAACCTGAGCAGAAGGAAGCGTTGTCTCTTCCGATACCGCCGGTGTGATGACAGTACTCTCGGTAGGGTTAGCCAGATACTCCTTGTACGCCTTCGGAGTCATGCCGTCATCTGAACCCTTGTTGAGAGTCTCAAGAATTACAAAAGCTATCGCATTGATCCTTATCTGAAGGACATCGCCGGACTTGTCGGGAATGCCGTCCTCGTCCTCGTCGATATCGTCCTTCCTGATGACAGAATCGAGAAGCTCGGTCGAATCAGCGGGCGTGCCCTTGATATTGCCTCCGAAGTCCTGAAGATTAAGGTTCTTGGTATCCTTCATCTCGTCCATGGACTTGAAGTTGTAGTCGTAACTGTCGAAAAAGACCACCGGGATGCCTGCCTCATCGAAGACTACATAATCCGATCTGTTTGCCGATACCTCGTTATAGATATCCACCACTCCGTCGCCGTCAAGATCGGTTTTGATCCCCGATTCGTTGTAGTAGATATCGAACTTGTAGTTAGTGTAGAGCGTGTTGGCATAGCAGACATCATAAGTCTGGTAGAGCTTGCGGCGCATCGCGTATTTCTTGCCGGAGATAAGAGAGTTGTAACCTGCGGAAGCATATACCTTGTCGCCGGCATAAATACTGTCGATACAGTACATGACATCGATCGATGCTCTCTCCTCATCGGTCAGTGACTCATAGAAAGCATATGCACCGGCATAGTTATCCGTTCCCGCACCGAAAGCGACAAAGTAGACATCATATCCCATATCGGTATATGTCTTTGCCTGGGAAAGCGCCGTCATGAGACACCCTATACCTGAAGCGTTGTCGGAGATGCCGTCGTAAGAATAGCCTTCGGCTTCGCCTGCCGGATTCGGGACATCATAGTGAGCGCCGATGACCGCTATCCTCTTCTCGAGATTAAAGTTGCCCGCATCATCCTGAACATAGAATCCGGTTCCTTCGATCTTGACGATGTAATTGTTTGAAGTAAGTCCTGAAGATCCCGTAAAGCTCTGGATAACGGGTTCATAACCCAGATCCTTCATCTTCTCACAAATATAGCTTCCTGCCGCGGCTTCATCCGACGAATAAGCCTTGCGGTTCGGATAGGTCTGTGCAAGTTCTCTCGCGATATCAGCGCCGTATGAACCGTAATCCGCAGGTATGGTCTTCTTTGTCTCGCCGTCTTTGCAGGCAGCCAGGGACAAACAGACAGAAGCCGTGATAAGCACGGCTGTCAGTCTCTTAATTATCTCAACAAAACTCTTATTCATTTAACTGTTATCCTCTCGGAACGATCACATCAAGCCTCGATGCAAACAGTTCCATAGCTTCGTCTGCGGTAAGCTCTCTGATGACCCACTTTCCGCGTTCGCCCGCGTCATAGTCTACCACATTGACCGGACCCGTCCCAGATTGTCTGAGGCTCTCACGTAGCGACTTGAGTATCATGTCACGCCCTACTCCCTGAAGAGTAACAGGAAGCCCGAGTTTGCCGTAAACAGAAGCAAGAGGTGCCTTCAGAGCATCGGGAACACAAGAATAGAGGCTCAGTGCAAGTGCCTCTCCCTCGGAATAGTTCATGAACCTGAAGTAACCTTCTATCGCATGGGCTATCTCGCATCCGAGCGTGAGGAGCTTCGGATTCTTGATCTCGACTGCTGTTCTTGCGGCGTAGATGCGGTTCAGAAACTCCCTGAGATCCTTATCCGCAGTCAGATCCGTGATCAAGGCGGGATCCGCAAGGAGCGCGAGCCTTATTATAGGAGCATAGCCGTTGGACTTATACTTAGCCGGGACCGTCGAAAGGAACTTCGGGTCCGCGAAAACGGCCGTCGGGTCCGTCTTGATGGCGGCAGCATCCTTATACTTTCCTGAATTGAGGTATGCTTTCTCGGCCACGGTACTTTCAGCCATTGAACCAAGCGTGGTCGGAACAAGAATGAGTTCACAGTTGCCGGAATAGATCGCAGCCGCAAAAGAAGCGCAGTCGATGACGCCTCCGCCTCCCAGGGCGATTATCCAGTCATCCGCACCGAGCTCGAACTCTTTGAGATCCGCGACGATATCGTACACGGCCTTGAGGCTCTTGCCTGCCTCCTGCGCATCGCAGGTTATGAGTTTCGGGTGGATATTGCGGAGAATAAACTGATTCTCGAACTCGTTATAGTAATAACCGCTTACTTGCCGGTCTGATACGATCGCCACTTTGAACGGGGCCGGATCTGACAGTCCGCGGTTGTTTTTCTCAAGAAGATATCCGGCTATGAATTCCGTGGCAATGCCGTTGCCGCAGAAGCAGTCGTAATTCCTGTTGGCATCAAGCCTGTCCAAAGGAGTACCTCCTAATAAAAGTTAATTTGTATCTTACCACAAAAGTGCTAAAATGAATCGATATGTCAATCCCGCACAAGGAGTTAACCATGAAGATTAGGACAAGATTCGCACCCAGCCCCACAGGTTTCATGCATGTAGGCAACCTGCGCACGGCTTTGTATGAGTACCTGACGGCAAAGCACGAGAACGGAACTTTCGTGCTGAGGATTGAGGACACCGACCAGGAACGCTATGTCGAGGGCGCGACTCAGGTAATATATGACACTATGAAGCTGGCAGGTCTGGATCATGACGAAGGTCCGGACATCGGCGGAGAATTCGGTCCCTATGTCCAGAGCGAGAGACTCGGACTTTATAAGCCGTATGCAGAGCAGCTTGTGGCTGAAGGCAAAGCATACAGATGTTTCTGCACCAAGGAGCGCCTTGAGGAATTAAGAGCCAATGCTCCCGAAGGCGAAGTCGTCGGATATGACCGTCACTGCAGAGACCTTTCACAGGAAGAGATCGATGCCAAGCTCGCAGCAGGCACTCCTTATGTCATCAGACAGAAGATGCCGCTCGATGGGGTCACTACATATAACGACCTGGTTTACGGCGAGATCTCTTTCCCGAACGAAGACCTGGACGATCAGATCCTTCTTAAGACAGACGGATATCCCACATATAACTTCGCGAACGTCATCGATGACCACACCATGGGCATCACACACGTCGTAAGGGGCAGCGAATACCTGTCCTCAACGCCCAAATACAACCTCCTCTATGAGGCATTCGGCTGGGAGATCCCCACATACATCCACCTGCCGCTGATCATGGGCAAGACAGTGGACGAGAACGGCAAGGAGACCGTATCCAAGCTTTCCAAGAGACACGGCTCGACCGGCTTCATGGATCTAGTTAACGAAGGATACCTGCCCGAGGCGATCATCAACTATATCGCACTTCTCGGATGGGCACCCGAGGGAACGCAGGAGATCTTTAC
>CADAOK010000114.1:4039-5438 GCA_902789515.1 Oscillospiraceae bacterium | reverse complement strand
CCCATTCATAACAATGTCAGGTCTGTGTATTCCTTCGACCTGAGATCTCGGTATCAGTTCAATGTCATACCCGAGCTCAGTAAAGAAGATTACTGTAGCCGTCTCATGCGCTTGAAGTATTACACCGTTCGGAGTGATGTTGCCCTTGTGATCAGGGAGTACTGATTTGTCGTTATGCTTTTTAGATTCCCAGATCGATATCTGTTGTGCTGGTGATCTCGCAGCCGCCGTCAAGGTCTTCGTAGACGTAGACGAGTACATAGTTTGTCGCACCGCCAAGCTCTTCGACGGAAGGCGCTGACTTGCAGAGGATCGCGTGATTGTATCCTGCGACGACCTGTGAACCGATGTATGCGACGGGCTCGTATGTGGCGCCGGTGAGAGTTTCGGTTGCGGTCTCCATGACCTTCTCTATGTCAGGTGTGATGGTCGGATCTATCGTGTATGCCCAGCCGCCTGTGACGTTATCGCCGGTTGCGCCGGGAAGGTCGATCTGCTCGTCATCTATGAATTCTGCGTTGCCGTTCAGGTCAACGTAGACGTAGGTGATGATGTACTCTGCGGTCGGTTTGTCGGCGTTCATGGTCGACTTGCAGAGGAACGCGTAGTTCGTGCCTGAGACGAGCTGTGTTCCGAGGAGTATGACGGGCTCGTAGAAGTAGCTCTTGAGCGGATCTGTCGCATCGTAGAAGACCTGCTCGAGGTCAGCGGTCAGTGCTGGGTCTTCAGGGATCTCCCAGCCGCCTAAAGTGACTTCCGTGACGGTCGTCGGGGGTTCTTCGATCCAGGTGTCGGAGGGCTGTGAAGGTTCAGTAGCTTCCTCAGATTCAGATTCACTGATCTTCTTAGGATCGGGATCCTGAATTATATTCGGCCTGCATGCTGCGATACCGCAGGTGAGAAGCGCTGTTGCCGTTATTGCCGTAATAAGCTTTGTAGTTAAGTTCTTCATTTGTATGTCCTCCGTTGCGGTAGTGTTTTGGTTTATGCCATTAATACAGAGCAGGGTGTCCCAATGTTGCACGAACACTGATTATTAATGTTGCACGAACACTGATTATTATCCGGCAGCCTGCACCGCCCCGATTATTGGTATAATGTACCATGACAGCTTTGGTCAGGGGGATAACATAATGGAAATGGAATCGAAGGGTTTTACCAAAGAACGCGCGAAGGAGATGGTCAATATCTCCTGCATGTTAAAGGGCCTCATCAAGAATCCGAAGATAGCTTACAAGAACCATTGGATGATATGCATCGTGCTTCTTATTGTCTTGTGCGTGATCTTCGCGGTCCTTCTTCCGCTCGGTCTGATGTGGCAGGAAGCATTTCTCCTGATACTCGCCGGCGTATATCTCATGATGATCATCATATACATCATCCGCCTGATCAACATGAA
>CADAOK010000114.1:0-4032 GCA_902789515.1 Oscillospiraceae bacterium | reverse complement strand
TCTTCGAAGAAGACGGCGTCATCCTCAAGGTGCCGGGCGTCAGCGACACCAAGTTCTACTGGGAGTCGTTCCAGCTGGCGAGAGTGTTTGATCACAATATCTTTTTCGTGCCGAAAGACATCTCCATCCAGCCGCTGTCGATGCCGGTCGAGCGTCTGGACCAGCTTAAGCAGTACATGAGCGAGAATAACGTCTCAATGGAGATATACGAGCCGGTAGAGTACGGCAGGGGATAAGGAGACTTCTATGAAACACTTTAAGCTGATGGTATTGCTCTCCGGATTCTTTTCCGCTTCGATCAGGTTCGGGATATTCACGCTGATCGGCATCGTCCTTATCATTATCGGACTCGCGGCGAAGATCCAGATGTGCGTTGCGATCGGAGGCGCATTTGTCGCATTCGCATTCCTCGCTGCTCTCATTGACACGATCCGTATGGCGCATGCGATGAATACGAGCGATCACCCGGCGTTATCAGAGATCAGGAAAGCCATGGAGGCAGCGGATTCCGAAGCCGCGATGGACAAGCTCATGGCTCAGTACGGCGACGATCCCGGTCTCATCCAGGCACGCTCCGGGAGGTTCTATCTTCAGGAACTGCTGCACGAAGGCTGCAGTTTTGAAGATATCCTCAAGGCGTACGAGTCGCTGGGCCGCCATGAAGAGAAGCCGCCTTTGGAATACTCGTGCATCACTGACGAAGAGAGCCTGACGCTCTATCTGACCTGGGACTACGATGACAGGAACGGCGAGTTCTTCCAGCTGCACGCGTGCCTGCATTACGACAAGCCGCCGAAGGACATCAACGAGCTGAGGATCTTGGGCGACGACAAGGAGAAATTCTTCAAGGCCGTCCGCGCTTCAAAAGGGTATGCGTATTCATGCGAGCACGAGGGCAAAGAGCTCAAGATCTACGTCGAAGCGACCGGGTGAGATGGGTCCGTTCCAGATTCATTCCAAAAATCTTCAATTCGTAGAATCAATCTGGAATAACAGGCCATTATTCCAATTTCATTCCACAAAAACGCAAATCGCAGAATGAATCTGGAATACCTCCCCCGCGCGCCGCTTGTTAATCAACAATTTATAAACTTTCCAACACAAACACAACTTCTGCCGCTATAATGCTAACAGCACAATCACAAACGGGGATAACATGATCAACGATCCGGAACAGTTCAACCAGATAGCGCGCTCGCTCGCAAGGCATTTCGAGTGCGTGTATTACGTGGATATCGAGACGGGGCACTACCGCGTGTTCACAGGCGGTACGGCTCCGGACGGCGTGGACTACCCGGATGCGGGCGACGACTTTTTCGCCGACGCCGTGAAGAACGCGCAGACCTTCGTCCACCCCGACGACCTCGCGAAAATGCGTCAGCACTACACCAAGGACGAGATCCTAGCAGGTCTCGCAGATTCCGACAACTACACGGTCATCTTCAGGGCCCTGGTCGACGGTCGCATCACGCGCATGCGCCATGTCGACATCCTCTGCGAAGATAAGAAACACATGCTCTGCTGCCTCGAGAATATCGAGGCCGAGATCCGCAGGAATGAAGCCCGCGACCGCGATCTCCAGTACGCCAAGCGTCTCGCCCGCTTAGACGAGCTTACCGGCGTGCGCAACAGCAACGCATACAGGGAGTATATCGCTGAGTTGGAAGCGAGCATCAGAGCAGGCGGCGGCGACAAGTTCGGCATCGTCATGTGCGATCTTAATGACCTCAAGCAGATCAACGACACGCGCGGCCACAGCTACGGCGACGAAGCTATCCAGGCGACGAGCAGGCTGATCTGCGATGTCTATGAGCACAGCCCGGTGTTCAGGGTCGGCGGCGACGAGTTCGTTGTTATCCTGACGGGCCGCGACTACGAACACCGCGATGAGCTTCTCAAGAAGGTCAAGGCAGAGTCCAAAGCCAACATGCATTCGCGCACGGGCCCGGTTGTTGCCTGCGGAATGGCGGTCTACGATCCTGATACTGACAATGCTCTCGAGGATGTCTACGAGCGTGCCGACAGCAACATGTATGAACACAAGAACGAGATCAAGGCTTCGTCGATAATCGAAGGTTTCGCGAACATGGAGAAGATAGAAGAGCCCATCCCCGCAGAACGCAAGAGGCTGGTCGACGGCATGTTCGGCGCTATGGTAACTGTCTCAGGCGGCGGGTATGTTTTCCTCAACGATATGAGATACGATTTCTCGAGGTGGGCGCTGTCCCTGGTGGACGATTTCGGGCTCGAGTCCGAGTACATGTACCACGCCGATAAGATCTGGGAAAAGTATGTGCACCCCGATGACATAGATGCATACCACGATGCCGTGGATGCGGTGCTCCTGGGCAATGCCGAAGTCAAACATCTCTGCTACCGTGCGCGCAAACCTGACGGCACTTATGTCCTGCTCACCGCGCGCGGTTTTGTCCTGACCGGCAGCGACGGCAAGCCCGAGTATTTCGGCGGCATAATCGTTGAACTGTAATACTACAGTTTTGCAACTCTTGTGATATTCAATCCCTGCCCGCAGCCTTATAATGTGCGCGACTGAAGTGAGGTACGCATGTCAGCAAGAAGGACCGACAACGATATGACCAAGGGCAGCCCGATGGCTGTCATCTTGAAGTTCACGATGACTCTGCTCCTGGGTAACATCGCCCAGCAGCTCTACAATGTTGTGGATACGATCATCGTCGGGCGTTTTGTAAACCCTGATGCGCTCGGTGCTGTCGGTGCGACGGGCACTATAATGTTCCTGATGCTCGGCACTTCAAACGGTCTGGTTACCGGATTCGCTATTGTTACCAGCCAGCGGTACGGTGCGCTCGATTACGAGGGCGTCAGAAAGACCGTGACAAACGGGTTCTACTTGTCCCTCGGCGTCGCGGCTGCGATAACCGGCGTCGGCCTAACGTTCATGAACAGCCTTCTCGGATGGATGAACACGCCGCCCGAGATCTACGGCTACGCATATATGTACATCTCAACCATCTGCGCGGGCCTCATCTGCATGGTCATGTACAACTTCTGCGCGTCGATTATAAGGGCGATCGGAAACAGCGTGATCCCGCTAATCTTCCTTCTGCTGTCAGCCGGCACGAACATCTGCCTTGACCTTCTGTTTATCTTAAAGTTCCGGATGGCGACATTCGGCGCAGCCTTCGCGACCGTGATCTCGCAGGGCATCTCAGCCTTGTTGTGCATTATTTACATCTACGCCAAAGTCCCGATGCTCAGGCCCTTGCTGCCTGACTGGAAGATCGACTTCAAGACTATCAGGGAGCAGCTGAGGTACGGCATCCCGATGGCGATACAGTACAGCATCACGGCTTCCGGCACGGTCATCATGCAGAGTGCGTTCAACATCTACGGTTCGGTCGCGGTAACCGCGATCGCAGCCGCGAGCAAGTTCCAGAACATTGTTACACAGGGCATGTTTACGGTCGGTCAGACCATGGCGGCTTATGCCGGCCAGAACTACGGCGCCCGCAACATGCCCCGCATCCGCAAGGGCGTGACCGCGGCGCTGAAGATCTATGTCGTTTATTCTCTGCTCGCCGCCGCTTTCTCGATCCTGCTCGTGTCCCGCGTGCTCTGGCTGTTCTTCCCGGCCGATACGGACGTGTCGGTCTACATCCCGTGGGCAAACGTTTATATAATCGAGTGCGCGGTCTGCTATTTCTTCCTCTCCATGATCTTCATCTACCGCCACACGATCCAGTCAGTCGGCTATGCCGGCCTGACGATGGTCATAGGCGCCGTCGAGCTCATTGCGAGGATAATAATGTCGGTATATTCAATCCATGTCAGGAACTTCTATATTGCGGTCGCATCAGATCCTGCAGCATGGATCTTTGCCGCGCTCTGCGGACTGTTTATCGCGCGGGTGATCTTTAAGAAGATCGAGAAGCGCTGGGCTGAAGAAGATAAGGCAAAGGCGGCTGCTGACCCCGGGTAATGCAGATCCCGTTGCATATCTGTTGCACAAAATCCCGGTTATTTGAAACGGATTTGAAACGGCGCGCCCGC
>CADAOK010000113.1:5183-7240 GCA_902789515.1 Oscillospiraceae bacterium | reverse complement strand
CGATCGTCTCTGCCAAATACACCTCGACTACTCTTTCCAGTCCGCTTACGGTAAACTCTTGACTCGAATTGACAAGAGTATACCCCTCATCATCACAGCTTACAGTGATCGTAACTGTATCTCCATTATTCAAAGCACCGGAAGGTTCAGCGACCACGTTCAATTCCACCGGAATGTCATCAGATACATTTACTATTACTTCGCCATCGGGTGCGATACCTTCAAATGTAACTTCGATGTACTCAAAAGGATCTATCTCGATCGGTGCGGCCGTTGTCTCTTCGGTTGTAGTCTCTTCAGTTGTTGTCTCTGTCTCAATGATCTCGGACTCCTCAGTGGTCTCAACCGGTTCTTCGTGTTTGTCTGCAAACAGATTTACCCCGACCACAACTGCAGTGCCTATCACCGCTACTGCGCCGACACCGACTATTACCTTTCCCAGGACAGTAGACATAAAACCGACTTTCGCTGCAGCTGCAGTCGCCGCTCCTGCCGTGCCGGCCGTTGCCGCAGTTCCAGCTCCGATACCGGGAAATGAAAACGGAGGCATGGGCGGGACTTTGAGTTTCGTTTCCTGTGCCAGGAAGAACCTTGTAAGGAACGGGGTTGCACTGAGTACGAGCTTGTTCTCGTCTACGTACTTCTCTAGTGAATCCTTGAACTTTGCCTTAGCAGATTTAAGCCTTGTCTTTACTGTGCCTTCCGGACAATCCATCTGCTCTGCGATCTCCGCCATGCTCATCTCTTCATAATAAAAGAGTCTTAATGCCTGATACTGATCATCTCTTAAAGAATCCTTAAGAACCTTATTGATGATCTCTTTCTTTTCCTCATCTTCGATAAAAGTATTAGGCAACTGATCAAAAGAAGCCCAATCTTCATCCTCGCTCTCACTGAAAGTCTCATCAAAAGATACCGTCGTGCGTTCTTTCTTCTTGAGTTCATTTAAGCATGTGTTTGTGGAGATTACCTTCAGCCACTGACCGAATGTGGCAGGCTCAGCGAGCGAATCCAGTTTTTCATATGCGCGGATAAATACTTCCTGCGTAATATCCTCTGCATCCTGCTCGTTTTTCAGAAGACCTGCACAAGTCCTGAACACCTGATCGTAAGTCAGTTCATAGAACTCGTTAAACGCGTCCTTGTCTCCGCCTTTGAATCTTTCTATTGCATTAATGATCTTATTGATATCTTCTTGACTATACTTGCTCATAAACACACCTCCAAATTAAGTCTATATCCTATTGATAAAAATATAATTACAAATAATCGTTTATTTGGTAAATTATCTGAACAAAAAGTCTGTTACGACTGTTGCCGCTGTAATTGAATTTGCTACTGCAGACACAGAGTTTGCCGTTGCAGATGCCGCACTTGATCTCCTGATGGCTGCGGTGTCATTTGCCATTTGCTGCTGTGCGATCATTGAAGCATTTGCAGCGTTCTCAAGTGTCAATCTGTGAACATATAAGTCGAACATATCCATAGCTTCCTTGAAGTCATCAGCCCTGCCTTCAGACATGACTTCAATAAAGTAATTGATAGCAAAAGGATTAAAATACTTTTCCGGAACCTTGCTTATGCTGCTCCTGTTTGCTCTGATGAACACGTCTGCCTCTTTGGTCCTGTTATTGATCTCTTCATATAATTGAACGATCTGCTCCTTGCGCTTGTTATTCTTCTTTACACGATTGATGATATCCAGCACTATACCGATAACAAGACCGGCTAATGGCAGAGCCACCATAGGCATACCGATCGACAAAGGTGCGTTGTACATGAAAGGGATCTGATCGATCAGCTCATCGCTTTCGACTGCCAATGTAATCGTCGCAGCCGTTCCCAGGATTATTCCGATAACTGACAGGATAAAAGCAAAGTAGGAATGGTATTTTGTCTTTTCCAGCCTGTCTATCTCTTCTTTGCAATGCTCTATCCCGAAATGCTGGTTGAATATCTTCTGTGCGATAGGTGCCAGTTTCTTAAGATCTGCTAAAGTTGTTGTGATTTCCATAATCGTCATGACCTCCGTCTTTTTCGGCATCCGCAGCGCCTTT
>CADAOK010000113.1:0-5166 GCA_902789515.1 Oscillospiraceae bacterium | reverse complement strand
TCTTAAAAACTTCTATGTTGTCTCTACATAGTATTCTTGGCCGTAAGATTCCTCGATCTCATCGTATAGTTCCTGCAAAGTTATATAGCCGCCTTCAATACAGAAATTCACCCAATGATCAGACGGATTAAAATCCTTATTGGAGAACGATTTGACATGCATATTTGTCAGCTCGTTTGAACCATCTTCATTAACTACTATATTTCTGTATCTGACATAGTAGTAGTAATCATATGTCTCTTCGTATTCATCACCGGGATCATTGGTAACATTTACGTGAAGGACAATATATATATAGTTATAGACATCGTTCACCCCGGAATCGTCAACACCGTCTTGGGGAACAATGAAGTATATTCCTTCAAGTTCGATCGAATTGATCTGCTCGATCTTGTAGAAATTATTGTTTAGATTGGTTGTAAATACACCGGATGCATCTTCGAAGAGTGTGTTGATCATACCATCCGTGATGTCATCGATGCTTGTGGCAAAGCGCTTCGTGATAGGAGTCAGAAGCTCGATGTCGAAATCATCTGCATAATTGCTTTCTACGGCATCATATAATTCGATCTCCGTGAAGTATCCGCCATCAGTATAAAGAGTGGAATCAGACGGATAGAAGGTGTTGGACACGTCTGTTGCTGCCGTAATATCATCTATGTCATTTGAACCATCAGCGTTTACCCTGACGTTCTCGTATCTGACATACCAATAGTAATCATAGGTTTCCTCATTTGTATCTCCGGGCTCATAAGTAACATTTACATGAAGAACCATGATCACATAATTATCTATGGCGTTTCCGCCAACACCGGATTTGCTTCCCTTAGGCGTAAGAACATACAGATTCGCGTAATCTATCGAATTGATCTGTTCGATCTTGTATAAGTTATCATTAAGACTGTCTTTATACCTTTCGGAAGCATCTGCAAAAAGAGTGCCTATCAGCTCTTCGGAAATCTGGTCCGCACTTAAAGAAGTGTTGCCTGATATTGATGTCTCCACAAGATCCCGGCTTTCGGTGGATGTGACTGAAGGCAAGGTCTCCGTTGTTTCTGTAACCGCTATTGCCACTGTTTCTCTTTCTTCTGTCTCCACCGTAGTCTCTTCCGTTGTTTCAGGCATTTCCGGTCTGTTGGCAAACAGGGTGATTCCAACTGCAATTGAAGTGCCGACTACTGCTACGGCGCTTACGGCAATGATCACCTTGCCCAGAACAGTCGAAAAGAATCCGGCTTTTGCCGTTGCTGCAGTTGCAGCCGCGGCAGTTGTTGCTGCGGTTCCGGATGTTGCAGCTGTACCAACCGTTCCTCCGATGGCAGGAAATGCCAACGGCGGGATCGGGGGTATCTTGAGATTGTTTTGCTGAGCCATAAAGAACCTTGTAAGGAAAGGCACTGCACTGAAGACGATCTTGTTCTCGTCCTTATACTTACTTACGGCTTTTCTGGCTTTTTCTATGCCTTTGCTCTTCCTTGTTTTTACTGTCCCTTCCGGACAATCCATTATCTCGGCTATTTCTTTTTCAGAATAGTGTTTATGGTAGAAGAGCCAAATGGTCTGAAACTGATCGGGGTTCGTAGCCTCTTTAAGGATTTGCCAAAGCAATTCCCGGCTTGACTCTTCCTCGATAAAAGACTCCGGGAGCATTTCCAGTTCCCCCAGGTTTTCCTGTTCACTTCCTGCGATACAGTCTTCGTAAGAAGCATTGTCATGATTGCTTCTGCTATTGATCAAGTTCAGGCTTTCATTTGTTGCGATCGTCGTCAGCCATTTGCCGTATGTAGTAGGGTCCTTCAGTTTTTTCAAATTATTGCAGGCCTTGATAAGGGTTGTCTGTGCCACTTCTTCTGCATCATTCTCGTTGCCAAGAATATCAAAACCTGCCTTATAGACTAGGCGCCATGTTCCCTTACAAAACTCGTCTAAGATATCATTTGCTTCGCTTTCGTCGCAGGATTGATATCTTATGATAAGCTCAACCACCTTTTCCGGAGACAGTTGTTCATAATTGAACATAAAGCTTTTCTCATTTCCCATTATGCATTCCCTTTTTCGGCATGACTCGTGTAACTCTCATTATGCCTTTTTATCTCTTCGTAACATTGCGTGTCTTTCTGTCCCCATTGTGTATTAGATAGAATTAATCTGATTGTTTGCAGGAAGCCATATCCTTGCTTGATATATCAGGTATTTTTTCAGACTGTAATCTGTCTTGTAATCCGCCGGATCATCAACACAGAAAGAATTGCAAAGCTTGCTTACCAAATCTATTTTTTCCGTCTCTTCCGTCAGATCATATCCATCAATCCATATGAGTTTATTATCCTGAACATAGAGATTGTGCATACGGCCGCCGCACTTTTGTGTAGTATACTTCGCGAACGCATCAGGATCATCAGGCTGCATAAATGCAGGATCACCAATACTCAAGATATCCCAATGGTAGCTGTAAATGAATTGCATTGAATCAGAACTCTTCTTATAACCGTCGTCCGTTTCCTCAAGGTTTGCAAGAGTTACTATCTTCTCATCTCCGGGCTCTTTTGAGACTGCTTCTTCGATAAGCGTTCCCGAATACATTTCTTTAGTCAACTCGCGGGCGCTAAGTTGAAATTTATATTGTTCAATATCTCCATTAATGAAATATCGGGACATAATATCTTCGAAGCATGCCTTAGCGTCGTCTGAATCCTCAAATTCAACAAAGATCATAAAGACGCAGGCATCATTATCACCGTCTCTGTACATAACAAAGTCATTATCGTCCGTTTGAAGATGACTTTTAATGTTTGAATAATCAAAAGACATAGAATAGGATCCGCCATATTTTCCGGCGTACAAAGATCCAACAAATGTGGATAAAAGCTCTTGGTCATCCGTATCTGTTATATAACAATTGGAGACGCTGTCGGATTCTTCAAAATCCTCTGCTTTGTAATCTTTCTCCAGAGTGTTTATGACGTCTTTAACAGTCAATTGCTTAAAGCGCTCTTCATTGCTTGCCAAAGAGCACCCGCGAGCAATAGCGGTGCCGAATACTAAGTAGGAACAGGAAACAGCCAGTGCCAAAGAACTCCTTAAAAAACCGATCTTGTTTAACATTTTCTGCCTCCTTGAGAATGGATTATTAATTTATTCACTTTTGACGAAGGTAGTTCCCTCCGCCACTTAAGATTATATATTGTCTGTCTATGATTATGTGACTTCGTCAAACTCTTATATATAAATCATACGCTTACTCAGTTATATCTTCAGTGATCTCCGGCGCCGCAACTGTCTCCGACTCGATGTTGTAATCCTGCCCCATCGGACGGATATCGTTGTCGTATAGGGACTGCGCAGTGTCGAATCCGCCTACAACGTGAAAATTAACCCAGTGGTTCGACGGATTGTACCATTTAGACGGAGTTTGCACGCCGACGAAGTCATAGATCTCGTTGGACCCGTCTTCGTTGAGCGTGACGTTGTAGTACCTGACATACCAATAGTAATCAAAAGTCTCCTCGTAAGTCTCGCCAAGATCGTTCGTGGTGTTGACGTGCAGGATAATGTATACGTAGTTGTATACTTCTGTGCTTCCATCAATGGTCTTAGGGGTGAGCAGGCAGATCTCCTCGCACTCAACGAAATTGATCTGCTCTCCGTTGATAAGTGAATATGTGAACGTATCGGTCGCGTTTGCGATGAGTTCGTCACGCATATCATCTGTAAGCTCGCTCAGATCCGAGACATGACATTCGGCTGCGGCCAACGCTGCTTCTTCTGCTGCTTCTGATTCTGCGGCGGCATCTGCTTTGAGTTTCTCTGTGCGTGCACTCATGCTCATAGCGGTAGTAATGATTAAGATAACCGGAATTAATATAACTACCAATACTGCTGCCAGGCATCCGGTTGCAGAACTTGAGCTGCTTGAACTCGTCCTGATCCCTGCGTCCTCCATCGCTCTCTTCTGTTCATCCATTGTAATGCGAAAATCGTTGTAGCTGTCCATAACTGCCTCCTTTAAGTTGCTTATACCCATAGGACAACCCCGGAAGCGGAAAAGTTCATTTTTCTCTGATTTTTTTCCGGATCTTTGTTCGGACCAAAACAAAAACGCTGTCCGGTATCAGGCAGCGTTCGTTTGATTCAAGCTTAACAGTGTTACACCGCACGCGCGGCAAGGCTTTAAGCGCTTGCCTTTACGGTGTTCCAGATCTGTGTGTACTTCTCTTCGATTTCCTCTGAAGTGTAGTAGACTTCCAGAGTGCTGAAGACTTCTTCAGTCGGATAGTAATAGATGTTGCCGGAGATCTCGGGATCGAGCATCTCTTTTGCCGCAACGTTCGGTGTGGAGTAACCGACATACTCGCAGTTCTCAAGTGCGATCTCGGGGTCATACATGAAGTTGATGAATGCCATTGCTCCGTCGTAGTTCTGGCAGTTTGTGGGAACGCACATCATGTCGACTGACCAGTTGGATCCTTCGGGAAGTACGAACTTGAGATCGATGTCATTTTCCTTGCCGAGTTCTGCGATACGGTCAAGGATGATGATGTGGTCACCGGACCAGCATACGGATGCGGTAAGCTCACCTGCAGCGACCTTGTCCTTGAGGTTGTCTACGCCGTATGCAGGTCTCATGAGTTCCTTCTGTGAGATGAGGAGGTTCATTGCTTCTTCGAGCTCTGCCTCATCCATGCTGTTGATGGAATAGCCGAGGTAATTAAGTGCTACGCCGACGGACTCTCTCATGGAATCGAGCATGCCTACCTTGTCGGCATTAGCCTCGTCGAGGAGCGCGCCCCAGATGATCTCGGGGTCAGTTGTTCCTTCGGGAATGGATACCTTGTTTGCGTCATATACGAGACCTACGGTGCAGTACATGTAAGGAACCGCATAATCAAGGACTTCGTCAGAGAGAGCCTTGTCCTCTGCATACTGCAGTGTCTTGAACATCGGGTCCATATTCTTCTCAACCAGAGGCAGCTTGCTCCAGTCGATGGGCTGGATCCAGTCCTCTTCGATGAGACGGCAGACCATGTACTCTGAAGGGATGATGACATCATATCCGTTCTCGAGGTTCGGATACATCGTCTCGTTCGTCTCAAATGTGCGGTATACGACTTCATACTGGGGATATGCAGCCTCGAACTTCGAGATCGTATCCTCAGCGATGTATTC
>CADAOK010000112.1 GCA_902789515.1 Oscillospiraceae bacterium | reverse complement strand
TATCGGGTTCCATTGCATCTTCCTTCTTTGCACATAATAGTGCTTATGATTTCAGCCATGAAATTATAACATCTTTTACGCGATAATATTATTTAAAAATACAAGTATATAAGGCCAAATGATTATGTAAACAGTCAACGCAGGGTCTGCAGTACGTAACCCATTATGGAAGCGGCTGCGGCTGCATTAAGAGACTCCGCCCTGCCCGGCATCGGGATCCTGACCAGCTTATTGCACAGAGAGGATGTTCCGTCAGAGAGGCCTCGTCCTTCGTTGCCGATCAGATAAGCTGCCGGAAGGGATATGTCTTTAAGGTGCATCGCAAGGCTGGTTACGGATTTACGCGAGAAGAAAGCAAATGCCTCTTCAGGAGTTGCCGTAACGAGCGGCAGATGCCACACAGACCCCATGGAAGCACGAAGTGTCTTCTCATTGAAAGGATCGCATGTATTCGGGCTCATGATGACTGCCGTAAAGTCGAAAGCATCTGCAGTCCTTATGATAGTACCCAGGTTGCCGGGATCCTGTATGTCTTCAAGATAGCAGTAGATATCCCTGCCGTCTCCTCTGAAAGGGATCGTCCCCTTCAGGCCGGGCTGACCTGCGACACAGGCTATACCCTGCGGATGCACTGTGGATGCGATCTTCTCGAAACACTTCTCACTCACCACCGTTACATCAGCGCCTCTTGCATAGTCAGACGCCCAGTCCTGATTATCTTCAGTGACCACGACCTCGCGTATCGCCGCTCCGGACTCTATCGCATCACGGCACAGCCTCTCGCCTTCAATGAACACAACACCTTCGCGGCGCGCGTTCTCACGCCTGTGAAGGGCTGCCAGTGCCTTGATCTTAGGATTGTCTTTGCTCGTGATGACCATGTGAATAATATAGCATAAAAAAGCCGCATCTAATGATGCGGCCGTTATAGATTCGATTAAGATCTGAATTACAGAGCTGCCTTAGCCTGCTCAACGAGTGATGTGAAGCCTGCTGCGTCTGTAACAGCGATGTCAGCAAGAACCTTACGGTCGAGCTCAACACCGGCCTTCTTGAGGCCGTTCATGAATCTTGAGTAGCTCATGTCGTTAAGACGGCAAGCTGCGTTGATTCTGATGATCCAGAGTCTTCTGAAATCTCTCTTCTTGTTTCTTCTGTCTCTGTAAGCATAGTTGCCGGACTTGAGAACCTGCTGGTTAGCAACCTTGAAGAGCTTGCTCTTGTGGCCCCAGTAACCCTTTGCCTGCTTAATGATCTTATGATGACGCGCTCTTACGCGGATTCCTCTTTTAACTCTTGACATATCTTTGTCCTCCTAATTCTCTACTTAACTTATGCGTAAGGGATCATCTTCTTGACGATCTTAGCGTTCTGATCCGAGCAAACCTGGCTGTGTCTCAGGTGTCTCATTCTCTTAGTAGGTCTCTTGCTCAGAATGTGGCTTCTGAAAGACTGCTTATGAAGGACCTTACCGGAACCTGTTACTTTGAATCTCTTCTTTGATGAGCTGTGTGTCTTCTGCTTAGGCATTGTCATATCCTCCTAATGTTATTTATTTCTTCTTAACCGGTGTCAGGTACATTACCATGTTCCTGCCCTCGATCTTGGGCGGTCTGTCGACTGTTCCGTACTCGCTAACGCCCTCAGCGAACTTTGTCATTACGTCGAAGCCTTTGTTCTGGAAAGCCATCTCACGACCTCTGAACCTGATGTTGACCTTGACTCTGTTACCGTTCGAAAGGAACTTTACTACAGCCTTGCGCTTAACTTCGATATCGTGAACATCAGTTGTAAGCTTCAGGCCTATCTCTTTGAGTTCAGTCTCCTTCTGATTCTTCTTGGCGTCCTTCTCCCTCTTCTTCTTCTCGAACATGAACTTGTTGTAGTCCATTACCCTGCAAACCGGGTTATCGGGATTCGGTGAGATACAAACGAGATCAAGACCTGCATCTTCAGCTTTCTGTCTTGCCTCTTCGATAGGAACTACGCCTATCATCTCTCCTTCTGCGTCAATAAGACGAACGTTGGCAAACTTGATAGCCTCGTTGATCATCTGGTTCTCAGCTGTCTTAGCGATGGTAAACACCTCCTTACTCGCAATAAAAAAGAACGGATAACATCCGTTCTCTCATAACAGCCCTGCCTTAAGATAAGGCACCCTCTAATATAGGTTTTAACCATTAACCTCTTCACAGGCCTTAGCCGCTGGAGGTGAGAACGTAATGTTTCTTCTTTTATGTCAACTGGCTTATATTATTCAAAAGTCAGGCAAAAGTCAAGCATTATTTAATGAATGACTTTAAGGAACGATCTTCTGTGTATCGGAGTCATTCCCAACTCCCTTATCGCGGCATAGTGATCCTTGGTCCCGTAGCCCTTGTGCTTGGCAAACCCGTACCCCGGATACTCTTTGTCGTAGTCCATCATGATGTGATCCCTGGTCACTTTCGCAAGGATAGAAGCGGCCGCGATCGAGTCGGATTTCGCATCGCCCTTGATGATAGGGATGACCGGCAGGCCCGTGCCTTCGAGCTTGACCGCATCGATCAGCAGGATGTCGGGCTTTACGGAGATCTCCTCCACGCATCGTCTCATCGCCTTCTTGGTCGCCTCTAAGATATTGATCTCGTCTATGGTCTCCGGGCTTTCCGCACATACGGCATATGCCAGGGCCTTCTCCTTGATCTGCACGAAAAGCTCTTCCCTCTTCTTCTCGGACAGCTTCTTGGAGTCATCGAGGCCCAGGATCTTCACACCCGGGTCAAGTATGCAGCACGCAGCCACGACAGGTCCTGCCAGAGGGCCTCTTCCGGCCTCGTCTATGCCGCCGGCATGCACATATCCGTCCTCGAGCGCCTGCCTCTCAAATGCATACATCTCTTCATATTTGGCTTCCAGCTGCTCTACAGTAAGCTTGGGCATATCACATATCTCCTTCCGGCTTGTCCGGTGATTCGAGCGTTATCCTTCCGATCCTGCCTTCCCTGAAGTCATTCAGGAGCAGTCCCGCGAAACGGTTCTCATCCACTCTGCCGCCGCTCATGACGCATCCTCTCTTCTTACCCATGGCAAGGAACAGATCATAGTAAGGATCGCAGTAACCCTCGTTATCGCCCTGCTCTTCAAGGATATCGAGCGGCACACCGTACCTGTCTTCCATGAGCTTCGGATACAGCTTGATGAGAAGCTTCATCGCATCGTAAGCAGTCTCCACAACATCAGTAACATCATCTTTGATCGAACCGCACATCTGGAGGCAAACGGCACTCCTGTGTGTTGCTATCTTGGGCCAGAGCACGCCCGGCATGTCCATCATTTCGAGTCTTCCCGGTGTCTGTATCCATTTGAAATCCCTGGTAACGCCGGGTCTGTCTCCTGTTACGGCAGCCTTCTTGCCGGCAAGTGCGTTGATGAGCGTGGATTTGCCGGTGTTTGGCGCGCCTACGACCATTGCCCTTATCGGTCTTCCGATACGGCCCTTGGCGGCAGCAGTCTCCAGCTTGTCCTTCATTATCTCGTCGGTTATCTTCGCGAGCTTGTCGAAGCCCTTCTTGTGAGACGCTTCTATCGCAACGGCACGGGTTGTTTTCGAGAGTTCTTCGATCCACTTGGAAGTCTGGTTGGGATCGGCAAGATCGCTCTTGTTAAGTATGACTATCCTGGGCTTGTCGCCGATTATCTGATCCAGTTCGGGGTTCCTGCTCGAGAAAGGGATCCTGCAGTCGCATGTCTCATAGACCAGGTCCACGAGCTTGAGTTTATCCTTAGTCTCGTTAAGGGCTTTGCGCATGTGCCCCGGAAACCAGTTGATGTTATTTGACATAATCCACCTCAATCTATAATTGAAGATTTTACCATAATGCTAATATGATTTTAGTTTATACAGGCGGAGGTTGCTGTTATGGTCGATCCGAAAGGCAGATGGGTGTTCGTTACGGGAGCTTCCCGCGGTTTGGGAAGGCTCTGCGCGCTTTATATGGCAAAGGCAGGTGCAAACCTCATACTTCAGGCAAGAACTGTTGAAGGACTTGAAGCAGTCGCTGACGAGGCAGAAGCGATGGGGGCAGAAGTAAAGGTTTTCGCCTGCGACCTGGGCGATGAAGCTCAGGTAAAGTCCATGCTGACTGAGATCGACGCTCTCGGCGTCCGCGTGGATATTGTGCTGAACAATGCGGGGATCCAGGTTACATACAGGACTGATTATTTTGAGACTCCCGCAGAAGACTTTGTGGAAAGCCTGCGCGTAAACACGATCGCGCCCGCACTGATCTGCTATCACTTCCTGCCAAAGATGATCGAGGCAGGCTTCGGAAGGATCGTCAACACAACTTCAGGAATCGCACTCGAGCCGCAGCAGGCCGCGTACTCCGCGAGCCTTACCGATCCGGGTTGGTGCAGGACCGATCTTGGCGGGCCTCAGGCGCCGAACGCACCGGAGAGCGCGCTGCCCGGCCTTGTTGTCGGCGCCTTCGTCGATGACGGAAAGTCAGGAAGGATCTTCCGGGCGCAGGAATTTTCCGGGCTGACGATCGAAGAAGCCGTCGCAAAAGCTGAAAGTTAAAAGAAAGAACCCGCCGGAATTCCGACGGGTTCTGTTTTATCAAGAATAATACAAGATCAGATCTTCTGTGTGATCTTAGCTGCCTTACCCTGTCTTCCACGGAGGTAATAGAGCTTAGCTCTTCTAACCTTACCCTTGCGGATAACATCGATGTGGTCGATCTTGGGTGAGTTAACAGGCAGAATTCTCTCAACGCCTACACCGTAAGAAATACGGCGGATTGTGATAGACTCGGAAAGGCCTGAACCCTTACGTGCGATAACATATCCTTCGAAAACCTGGATACGCTCTTTATTTCCCTCTTTGATGAGCAGGTGAGCCTTTACGAAATCACCGATCTCAACTTCAGGATAGTTG
>CADAOK010000111.1:4370-5963 GCA_902789515.1 Oscillospiraceae bacterium | reverse complement strand
CTGTACGATCCTGTAGCCTCCGACGGACATCTTCCTGCCTAACTTGCCCGGCAGCGTCATCCATCCGCCCATGAAGCTTCCCTTGATCTTCTTGTATGCCCTGGGATCTCTGAGCTCCAGATACTTCCAGAGGTCATCCAGCTTCTTAAGGTGCTCGTCCGTCCCTCCGATGAGAAGGATCGACGTCGTAGCGCAGTACATCAGCGTCAGATACGAGAGCATGTACTTGCCCAGCTTGGGCCCCAATGCAGACGCATCCTGCGATGCATATACATCAGTCATTATCTTATCGACCCTTATCTGCTGGTCGATGTTCCTTAGCTGCGCCTCTTCACTGACGGACTGTCCCTCGCGGCCGATGTAATACCTATATAGAGCTTCGTCTATGTAATACATGGTCTTAACTTTCGGCAGCGGCTGATAAGCGTAGATGTTGTCGCAGTAGAATGTGTGCTCGGGAAGCTTCAGGCCCGACTCGAGCAATACATCCCTTCTGTAGATGATGTTATGCATCATGATGTACTGGGATGTGACCTTCTTAACGTCATCCCAGCCGAAGACCTCACCGACGGGCAGGGACTTCGTAAGGCGCATGACCTTCTTGTTCTGCTCCTTCACCCCGACCTTGTCGAAAACAAAATCCGCGAGGACCAGGTCCACCCTGGTATCCTTCTCCACGAAGCCCTTAAGGAGGCCGATTATCTTGAGGAGCACTCCGGTATCTGCCCAGTCATCTGAATCGATATTCTTGAAGTAGATGCCGGTCGCCTCACTGATGCCCTTATTGACCGCGCCGCCGTGGCCTGCGTTCTCCTGGTGGATCGCTCGGACTATGCCGGGGTTCTTTGCCTCGTACTCCTTCGCGATCTCCAGTGTATTATCCTTCGCAGATCCGTCATCCACGATAAGTATCTCGATATCGTCTCCTGCGGGCAGGAGCGACTCGATGCACTTGCTCATATATTCAGCAGAGTTATAGCAAGGTATTGCTACAGAAAGTATCTTCATCGTAAGAAGTCCTATTACTCCTATTCAGAATAAGTCCTTGTAATTCTATCATTAAAAATAATAAAAGCCAAAAAGAAGCGCCGGACTTACATCCGGCGCCACTGTTGTCTGGGTTTTTGTATTTTATTACTGTGCTTCGTAAACGAGGCCGTCATCAAGAAGTCCGCAGTCGTCGAGCCAGTCAACGAAGTCTTCTGCCGAGATGCCGTAGCTGTCGCACATGTCGATAACATCAACGAGCGAGCTGTCTGCATCTGCGTCTTCGAAAGCGTCCTTAAGATCATCGAGGTCCTCTGCATCCCTGATATCATCAACAAGATCTTCGTCGATATAACCTACGAGATTGCCCTTCTCGAAGTAAAGGATGGTATCGTTGTCGAGCTTTACGGATGTATTTGCCGCTCCGAATCCTGCCGTTACCTTGTAGTCGCCTTCTACTGTCTCATTCTCGAGGTCGCCTACGTAAGTATCGATCGAAGCAAGAATGCTCTCCTCGCAGTATTCATCCATCGAAGAGTAACCCATCTCGCTGAGGAACTCATCTTCCGTATATCCGTACATCTCGATCTGGTCTAAGATCTCTTC
>CADAOK010000111.1:0-4341 GCA_902789515.1 Oscillospiraceae bacterium | reverse complement strand
CTTGAAGTCATCCGCATCGATATCGATGCCCTGATCGCCAAGTGAAGTCTCAAATGCCGACTTCATGATGGGCGTGAGGTCCAATTCTGCAACGTACTCGCCGTCGACATCGGGCTTTCCGAATAACAGTGAACATCCCGTGGAAGATGCCATGCATGCCGTGATCATTGCTGCGGTAAGCAGAACGGATATTGTTTTCTTCATTTTCTAATCTCCTTTTCCGGAGCCGTCGTTTCCGGTTCCGAAGACAATATAACACTAATCAAAGATAAATGTTAGTAGTAATTTGGTACTAATTGTAATTTATCTGTGAACAAACGGGCTTCACCGGCAAGAGAAGACCCCGCGTTTCAATGCGGGGCCGTTATGTCATTTACTGTTGTTCTTTGATTTATCTGCTGAGGAAGTGATTGCAGTTGTATCCTTCGCTCGGATCATAATAAGCCTTGTAATAAGTACACCAGATCCTTGAACCTTCACCGCCGTCCATCCAGGAACACTTCTCACAATTGCAGCTGTAATCCGTGGCAAAAGAGATATCCTTCGGAAGAACCACTGATGCATTCTTTACGTCTTTTTCCATTGCTGAACCCTCCTGTGGTGTATTATTGCTGATCTCAGATCGTCTCGAAGATCAGATGCTTAACATAATTATACCCTACTTCGTACCAGATTATGCTCTTATCTTTGAGCAGGAACACCGGCATCAGGATGCTGTCCAAAGGGTTGTTTTCGAGGATCCGGCGTGCCATACTGACGTCCTTGTTCGACAGGTACCGGTCGTCTGCGTGGCTGTGTATGATCCCGCAGAAACGGATGTTTTCCTCATCCCAGCGCAGGAGCTGATCCTGCAGGGATTCTATGTCGGGATTGTATTCTTTGGCGCTGCAGTCGATGCCCGCATCGTAGAAGAATGCGTCTATGGCGCTGCCGTCAGAACTCCCGATCAGGCCCCCTGATTCGATGTCGGTGGAACCCAGGGAATTGATGATGCTGTTAAGTGTACCGGCGGTAATGAGGTTCATGTGGTTATGGGGCTCATGTTGCTTCCTTGTAGATTACCTTTCCGGAAGGAAGCTGGACATAGTGGGCCAGTTCGGAGTTTATGAAATTCTTGCCGAGGTCGGTCTTCAGATATGACTGGATCTTGGTCAGGATCCCGTATGCACTATCGGTGTTTTTCAGGCCTTTTCTCTCAAAACCAGCCAGATCCATAGCTGCCATGACAAAGATGCCTTCTTCTTTTATTGTCTTGCTTGCCGAACAGTATTCACAATCATCGAGGATAAACGACATGCCTTTCAAAGCATCGCCCAATTCTTCTGCTGTTTGTGCCTTGTCGTATCGGAGCAGAGCGTCCAGCAGTCTTGACGGCGCGTCTTCACGGCCATGGACAAGCTCCGTTACCGTTGCATCATCCCGAACATAATATGCCGCAGAGGCAGCGCGGTATCTTGCTGTCTCCGCATCCTTGATAAACTCTGCCGGATCCTTCAGCAATTCCGTTCCGGGCGCATTGCGCTTTATCTGCTCAACGCCTTTGGCAAACAGACGGTACAGATCGAGCTCATCCTGAGCAACTTTGGGATCTGTAAGATCAGATGCCAGTTCCGAAAGATAAGAGAGTGTGCTCCTGTGATAACAGGTCTTGGCAATCCCTCCGACATGTCCGGCCTCAGCCGCTTTCTCATACCAGTCCATAGCGATACGGTGAGGGCGCTTATCACCGATCAGCACTTCATTATCAAGGGAATCGTAGTACTGTCCCATCAGGAACATCGCGGTTGGATCGCCGGCTATTGCTCTTTCTTCCAGTTTCTCGATATTGCTCTTGGAAGATGCGGGGGCTTTCTCAGTCTCTTGCGCAGGTTCCGGCTCATTAACGGGTACTGGTGCTGCTTCAGGTTCCTTAGCAGGCTCCTCAGCGGGAACAGGATCAGTTGCTATTTCCCGTTCATCGTCAGCAGGAGCATCCACCGGGGTTCCGCATTTCTTGCAGAAAAGGAAATCTTCACCGAGAGGTGTTCCGCATTTGCGGCAGGCTTCCTGAGGCTGTGCCGGAACAGGACTCCCGCACTTCATGCAGAATCTGTCTCCGTCTTCCATCTCGAAACCGCACTTCGTACAAAACAACATATGCATGCCCTCCGGTATTCTTATGTATCACGATCGTATTTAATCGAACCGAAAGCTCCGGTCCGGAATTTCTTTAACTCTTCTCTCACTTGTTCGCACAAACCGGGACCACCGTCTTCGAATTGTATGGACTCATATGCCTCCTGCTCTTCAATGAGCTTCTGAGCAAGAGCATATGCTTTTGCATCCTTATCAAAAACAAGATACAGATTATACAAGTCCCAGAAACCGGCCTTCATACACTTCCATTCCACAGGGAAGTACGGTGCGGCGCACATGCCGTCTTTCTTTTCCAATACAAACAGATAGTGCATAGCATTGCGTCTGTGTTCCGTTACTTTTGAATAGAAAGAAGCGGCTGACTCTACCGGCTGAAGCTTCGCAAGCTCATACCATGCTTCTGACAGTTCGAACTGCGCAATGCCGGCAATAATCTTGAATCTGTCTTCACTGTAACTGGAAGCCAATTTGGTGCAATCTTCGCACAGACTCATCTTATCGTCACGCGTGAAGTCTGCGTTATACTTGTTGTCAGTAGTATGGGCAGCCATGATGAAACAATAGCAATATGCAATGCCGTCGCAGACACAGTTAACATCTTCTTCATTTAATTCATCATTCTTGAATGTCCGGTATTTCCGTTTCAGTTCTAAGGCTCTGTTGTGGAGCTTTCCAGCGGCATAAATGGCACTGTCCTCATCCATTTTCAAGATATCTGATTCACAATCGTGGAGCTTTTGGTGTTCATCACGGAGCTTCTCATACTCAGCCAGATAGTTCTTGAACGCCGCTCTGTGAGCAAAATATTTACTGCGGTTTTCCGCCTCTTCCATATACTGTTTGAAAACCGGTGTATCCTCTTCCGTATCGCAATACTCTCTGGACATCTTATAAACCTGTTTCAGGTGATCATGAGCTTCTGACCAGCGCTTCTGCATTATTGAGCACGCATCAGAATCACTGGACGACAGTTCGTTATACTCACTGAGCGCATCGGCTTTCAGACGGGCATAGTCCTCTCCGGAAGGCTTCTTGGCAAACAGGCCGGTCTTTCTCGGCTTGGCCGGTTCTGCAGGGGTTTCCTGAACTGCTGGTGCGGCAGGAGCAACAGGAGCTGTCTGCGCGGCGGTGCTTTTCGTGACGGGTGATGGAACAACAGCAGGTTCGACCGGTGCCGTTGTTACTTCAGGAGGCGGCTGGATCTTGTTGGGATGTCCGCACTTCATGCAGAATCTGTCACGTTCGCTCATACTGGTACCGCACTGAGTACAAAACGGCATAGGTTAATCCTCCCCGGATCCTGTCCTCTATTAGTTTTATTATAGCATCGCAAAAGTCTTTGAAAATAAGCATTTAGGTGCGTTCTGCCCTTGCCATTCGGGTGCATGAGATGATATATTCTGAATTGATTTCGATCTCAAGGGGGACAACATATGGCAGTTATCGTTTGGGGGACACATGTCTTCAATTCCAACAAGGGTTTTCACGGTGACAAGGTAAAGTGTCCGAATTGCGACAGGGTCTATGCCCCTTCATATGTGAAGAGCGCGTACTGGTTCCATCTTGAGTTCATTCCGCTCATTCCCTATAAGTCAACTTACTTCAAGGCGTGCCCGATCTGCGGATACGGCGTCGAGCTCAAGGGTAAGGAAGGCAAGGCTGAGGTCAAGGAGCTGCCCGAGGTTACGGATCAGCAGTTCGAGCCCTATGTAAACCATATCCTTGCGAACAAGCCCAAGGGTCTTCTCAAGACGGACAACAGCTTTGAGTTCCATGTTAAGGATCTCACTTCCGGCGAGGACATCTGCGTAAAGCAGAACATGACCAAGGATAATAAATATCGAGTGATAGTAACAAATAAGAGCTGCCTCACATGAGACAGCTCTTATTCTTTAAGTCTTCAGTTCAGATCAATGAACGAAATAGCTTACGAGGTTGAAGCCTGTAGGCAGCGGGATCGTAAGCATGAAGATCGTTGCGAGAACGATGAGTACACATGCGAAGACCGTGATAACAACGCGGTTCGGGATCTTCTTGAAGATTCCTACGATACCGAGCAGGAACAGTGCGAGTGAATAGATAACTGATACGAGACCGTAAGCGTCACCGTTGGCGTTATCTGTCTTACCCTGTTCGAGAAGTGCGTCAGCCTCGTCGAGGACTGCGTTTGCTTCCGTGAAGTAGGAATCAACATAACCTTCCTTG
>CADAOK010000110.1 GCA_902789515.1 Oscillospiraceae bacterium | reverse complement strand
AAGACCGACAACAATGACAAGGTCGTAGAGATCCTTGATGCGGCAGGCGTTAAGATGATCTCACCTGATGAATTGAAGTAATCCGGGATAACAATCATATAATAAGAGGCTGCTTTCGGCAGCCTCTTATGTTTTACCTGTATGAGCCGTTCTTGGCTTTCTTTGTCTGCTTTTCATGATAGAGCAGACCGTCGGCGATCTCGAGTTCCGCAATTATCTCTATCTCCGGACTGCAGTTGAATTTGTGGATGCCGGTGCTCATCTCGATGGGATAAGGTTTGCCGGCAGTGTCGTTGTGTTTCTTGGTGACGTGCTCGATCCTTTCCTTGATGCCTGCTATATCGCATTCGGTTCCTACGAGTGCCATGACAACGAATTCATCGCCTCCGATACGACCGACGATATCAGCACCTCGGAAACTCTCCCTGAGGATTGCTGCAGTGGTTCTTAAAGCAAAGTCTCCGTCATCGTGACCATACTTATCGTTGATCATCTTGAGATTGTCCATATCGGCATAGCAGACGACTGCAATTTTGTCCTTATTAGCGGGATCTGTCAGGATCTTCTCGACCTGAGCAAGGAAACCTCTGCGGTTATAGAGTCCGGTGAGTTCGTCCCTGTTGGCGATCTCGTCCAGCTTGTTGTTGTCCCTGATGAATCTCTCGAGGGAGTTCTGGAGGTTGCGCTTATCCTTGTTTTGCTTTTCTATCATGATGAGTGATTTGATCGTGACGGAAAGCTGGAAAGCGACCGTCGAGACATCTGACAGATAGTTCGCATCAAGTTCGTTGACGAGCATTCCGTAAAGGTCCGCACCTAAGAAGAGAGGGAATACGACCATGGTCCTTCTGTAATCAGTCTCTGTAAAATCATTCGTGAAGACCTGCTCAGTCCTCCAGAGCTGCTGTTCGTCGCTCATTGCGCGGATGCCGTTGGAATCCGACATTGCCTTGAGGAGGATGGACTTGGGGCATTTCCATTCCTTGCCGCCCTTATTGTGGATGCTTCTCTGGAACAGATACAGCAGGGACTTCTTGAAACCTACAGAATAGAGACCGCCAAGGAGCTGCTCGTAAGGGATGTCTCCGTCGGAACTCATCAGGAAGATGTCGCCTGTCTGCTGGTTTACCATGCGTGACAGACGTGACCTCTCGTTATCCTTATCGCTGGTCCTGGAAAGACCGGAGTAAGCGATGAGACGGTAGAAGTCCGAGAACACTTCGTTCATTATAGTGTCGTCCAGATCGTCGTCGATCAATACCGCGGCCTCAAACTGCATGGTCTGCAGGACATTGAAGAACTTCTCGGGTGTCGTATAGACGAGAAGCTCTGCCTGAAGGATATGCGCGAAAGCCTTGTCGATATTCTCGACCTCAGCCTGGATATTATCTGAATTGACGAAAGTAAAATAAGCTTCACAGAACTCTTCGACGGCCTTCTTGATCTCGATCAGATGCTCGTCATCTGAATACAGTCCGAAGAGATATTCAAGGATCGAACTGACAAAAGTGCGGTCTCCGCTCCCGGCACAAGCGATCTGAAGGCGTTTGCCCATCTCTTCGACGTCCAGTCCGTCGCATCCGCAGGAACTTCTCTGGATAAGGTGTGTGTCAACAGCCATGTCGGACAGAGCCTGGCCGTTAATATAGTTCTCCGCGTTGAGGACCGCCTTGTAGGTAAGAGCCTCTGAACTTGCCTCGACCGTCGTAAGCGGCGGTTTGAGCGAGACGGAGAACACGTCGTCATCGAACGCAGCTATGAGTATGTCCTTGCCCGGCAGGAGACCTCTGTCATAGATTGCCCGGTATCCGCCGACCGCCATGTTGTCGTTCGCGAAAACGATAGCATCCGGTTGCTCGTTCTTATCAAGAAGCTCTTTGACCACTCCGGTGCTGTTGATCGAAAAGTCGCCGTAAGCGATAAGTTCTTCTTCTACGGGGATATCATACTCAGTAAGAATCTTCTTATAGACTTCAAGTCTTTCTCTTGCATCCCTGTTGGTAACGGGTCCTGAGACAAAGCCGATCTTCCTCGCTCCGTGCTTCTCGATAAGGTGTCTGATCGCCTGGCTGAATCCGGACTCATTGTCGAATGTGACGGAGTGATAGCCCTCGACACTCGAGAAGAGACAAACTTTTGGGACATTGGGAAGTGACTCGAGGAATGCCTTCTGAGTCTCGATGTCCGCCCTTGAGCAGATCGTACCCTGAAGGATATAGATGATGTCCACGTTGCGCTCCGTGGGGAGGCTGAAGACTGAATTGTACTGGTATTCGAATTTCTTGTCGGCATACTTGCTGTCAGGCTTGCCGATATAGTGCCCGGGGTAGATGAATAGGTTGGCATCCAGGATCTTGGCGGCAAGTTCCGCGCCTTTGCAGGCCTGATTTGAGAAATAGTTGTCAAGATCGTCAACGAGGAAACCGATATTCAAGCGTCTCTTCATCTGCATGCACCTCACAAGATTTCTTTATATATAATAACACACGCGTAATTATTTTTTGACGAGAGGGACGCATGATGTTATTATTCTTTGCGGACAATCTTTAATATAGGGTTGGAGGATTTGAGATGCCGGTAATCGATTTATTGAGACGCAATGCCGCAGAGCACGGCGATGAAGTAGCTCTCATCGAGCTTAATCCCACTATGGAAGATACAAGGAAGATCTCCTTCAAGGAGTATGACCTTGTACAGCAGACTTCTTCAAGACCGTACCGCAGGCAGATTACCTGGCAGATCTTCGACGAGAAGTCCAACCGCGTGGCTAACATGCTCCTTGACAGGGGCATCACAAAGGGCGACAGAGTAGCTATCCTGATGTTCAACTGCCTCGAGTGGCTTCCGATCTATTTCGGTATCCTGAAGACAGGTGCCATCGCAGTTCCTTTCAATTTCCGTTACACGGCAAACGAGATCTCTTACTGCGCAGATCTGGCGGATGTGTCGGTGCTGATCTTCGGCGAGGAGTTCGTAGACAGACTTACTATCAATGCAGACGATATTGCTAAGAACAGACTGCTCATCTATGTGGGCGAGGGACAGGCTCCCGAGTTTGCAGAGAGCTATTGGCACATGGTCGCTGACTATTCCAGCAAGGATCCGATGATCCCTCTTACAAACGAAGATCTTGCAGCTATCTATTTCTCTTCCGGTACGACAGGCTTCCCGAAGGCCATCCTTCATCCGCACCTGTCACTGTATCAGGCAGCAGAGATGGAAGCCGTACACCACGAGACAACTAAGGACGACTGCTTCCTGTGCATTCCTCCGCTTTACCATACAGGCGCGAAATTCCACTGGATGGGATCTCTGTGGACATGCAGCAAGGCTGTTCTTCTCAAGGGCACAAAGCCTGAGATGATCCTCAATGCGGTTTCCCAGGAGCACTGCACGATCGTATGGCTCCTTGTACCGTGGGCACAGGATATCCTTGATGCACTGGACAGGGGAGACATCAAGATCTCTGATTATCAGCTCGATCAGTGGAGGCTCATGCACATCGGCGCACAGCCCGTACCTCCGTCACTGATCCGTCACTGGAAGGAATATTTCCCGAAGCATCAGTACGATACCAACTACGGACTTTCCGAGTCCACCGGTCCGGGCTGCGTACATCTTGGCCTTGAGAACACACACAAGGTCGGCGCGATCGGCGTTCCGGGTTACCGCTGGGAGTGCAAGATCGTCGATGACAACGGCAACGAAGTAAAGCGCGGCGAAGTCGGCGAACTCTGCGTCAAGGGTCCCGGCGTAATGCTCGAATACTATAAGAACCCGAAGGCAACAGCTGAGACACTCAGAGACGGCTGGCTCTTCACGGGCGATATGGCCATGCAGGACGAGGACGGATTCTATTTCCTCGTTGACCGTAAGAAGGACCTCATCGTATCAGGCGGCGAGAATATCTATCCCGTCGAGATCGAGAACTTCCTGCAGGAATACCCGAAGGTCAAGGACGTAGCAGTCATCGGACTTCCCGACAAGCGCTTAGGTGAGATCACCGGCGCTATCGTAGAGGTTCAGCCCGGCAGCGACTGCACGGTCGAGGAACTCAGCCCGGCAGCGACTGCACGGTCGAGGAACTCGAGAAGTTCTGCAACCAGCTTCCCAGATACAAGCGTCCGAAGAAGATCATCCTCGCAGATGTTCCGAGGAACGCGACGGGTAAGATCGAGAAGCCGGCTCTCCGTAAGAAGTACGGTGCCGAGAGGCTCGTAGAGCAGGAGAACCGCTCATAAATTAGTATTCAACCTGTCCCTGATGCTATATCATCCGGGGCAGGTTTTATAATTCAAAAACGAAGGGTGTAAACAAGTATGGTTTTGAAAATCGTTTTTCTGGTCATCTTCTTTGCGGTCATGATCGGAATCGGTGTAATGACACGTAAGAAGGCCAACAGCGTCGAGGGGTTCGTTCTTGGCGGCCGTAAGGCAGGTCCGTGGCTCACGGCTTTCGGTTACGGCACATCGTATTTCTCTGCGGTCGTATTCATCGGTTACGCAGGACAGTTCGGTTATAAGTACGGTGTCTCATCCACATGGGTAGGTATCGGCAACGCGGTTATCGGTTCGCTCCTTGCATGGATCGTTCTGGGCCGCCGCACAAGAGTCATGACAAAGCATCTCGATTCAAAGACGATGCCTGACTTCTTCGGCAAGAGATTCGACAGCCAGGCTCTCAGAGTCACAGCTGCACTTATCTCATTCATCTTCCTCATCCCTTATACATCTTCTGTCTACAACGGTCTGTCCAGACTGTTCAACATGGCGTTCAACATCGACTATAAGGTCTGCATCATCGTAATGGCTGCGCTTACCTGCGTCTATGTCATCCTCGGCGGATACATGGCAACCGTGGTAAACGATTTCGTGCAGGGTATCATAATGCTCTTCGGTATCGTCGCAGTCATCGCTACCGTTCTTAACAACAACGGCGGCTTCATGCAGGCCCTCACGACGCTCTCACAGCAGGAGTCCGATCTTGAGGTGTCCGCAGGAATGCAGGGCGCGTTCGTATCGTTCTTCGGTCCCGATCCGCTGAACCTCCTGGGCGTTGTCATCCT
>CADAOK010000109.1 GCA_902789515.1 Oscillospiraceae bacterium | reverse complement strand
CTGATCGGTCTCGTAATACTGGACCAGGTGCTCGCATTCGCCTGTTGCAGCCATATATTCCTCCGCGATTCAAAACTGCGTTCATTATATATGAAAACAAGCTCTACCGCACCGCATTTATTCCGCTATAATAGCGGTGTGGATACGACGCTCTTCATCTTTATCACGGATATCATCGGCACCGTTGCTTTCGCGGTGTCGGGAGCGATTGCAGGCATACGCAAGGAGATGGATATCTTCGGTATCAATATACTTGCGATAGTGACCGCCACGGGAGGCGGCATCATAAGAGACCTCATCATCGGCAGGATGCCTCCGACGGCTTTTACAGATCCGTTCTTCGTGCTGCTTGCGGCGATAACGGCGAATGTGGTGTTCCTTTTCGTGTACACGACACGCAAGACGGGAAAGAAGATCCCGGACAAGGCAAAGAACATATACGACTGGGTTTTCTTCTGGTGTGACTCCGCTGGCCTTGCCGCATTCACGGTCGACGGTGTGCACGCAGGCCTCACGCTGCCGGATAACCTTGCGGCAAATGCGTTCCTTATCGTCTTCCTCGGTGTCGTGACAGGTGTCGGCGGCGGCGTTATCCGTGACGTGCTCTCGCTCGAGATGCCGATGATCTTCGTAAAGCACATATACGCCTGCGCTTCGATCCTCGGTGCCATCGTGATGTTCGTAATAGTCAGGGCTAGCGGTTCCACGGCATCCGGCATCCTCGCAGGCTTCTTCGTAACACTGGTCATAAGATACCTGGCGGCGCATTTCGGGTGGAATCTTCCCAAAATAAAGAATTAGCCCCAAGTCCCCCTTAGATTGTGCTATAATTGCGCAGTTATAAATACCAGTCTAAGGAGACGGACCTGTATGCCGAAGGATCCCAACATACTTTTAAGTTACGTCAACACCGGTCTCAGAGACAACTACGATTCTCTTGAGGAACTCTGCAGATCCCTGGACCTCGACGAGCATGATGTCAGGAAGTCACTCTCGGACATCGGCTATGAGTACGATCCCGGCCTCAACAAGTTCATCCCCAAGGCTTGATACTGTTTTCAAATTACGGTTTATAAAGGAGAGAAAACATGAAACGCAGACCTGTAGTTCTTATGGTGCTCGACGGATTCGGACTTTCAGACAATCCCGAGTACAACGCTATCGAGATGGCAAACACTCCCGTAATCGACAAGCTCAAGGCAGAGTCGGACAGATGGGTAACTCCGAGGTAGGACACATGAACATCGGTTCGGGAAGGATCATCTATCAGGATCTTACCCTCATCACAAAGTACATCGAGGACGGTGTCTTCTTCAAGAACGAGGATCTCCTCCGCGCCATCAACAACTGCAAAGAGAAGAATTCCGATCTTCACATCTGGGGACTTCTCTCTGACGGCGGCGTTCACTCACACAATACACACCTCTATGCGATCCTTGAGATGTGCAAGAAGGAAGGTCTCGACAGAGTATATATCCATCCCTTCTTCGACGGACGTGATACACCTCCGGCATCCGGCAAGGATTATCTCAAGGCTCTTGTAGACAAGGCTGAAGAGATCGGCGTAGGTAAGGTCGCATCTATGTCCGGCCGTTACTATGCAATGGACAGAGACAGCAACTGGGACAGGATCCAGCTCGCTTATGATTCACTCGTTCTGGGCGAAGGCGTTAAGGCTACGGATCCCGTCAAGGCAATGCAGGAATCTTACGATAACGGCGTAATCATCTTCTTCAACTTCCGTCCTGACAGAGCAAGAGAGATCACAAAAGCTTTCTGCTTCTCAGATGAGGATATCGCAGCAGCAGAAGGTGATGCATCCGATACAAAGTGCATCAAGTACCTCAAGAGAGCAAACGGCTTCATGCCCCTCACATATGTCTGCTTCAAGGACTATGACGAGACCATCCCCAACAAGTTCGTCGCTTTCAAGAAGGAAGAGATCAAGAACACACTGGGCGAGTATCTCGCAAACAACGGACTCAAGCAGCTCCGTATCGCAGAGACAGAGAAGTATGCTCACGTTACATTCTTCTTCAACGGCGGCATCGAAGAGCCCAACAAGGATGAGGACCGTACACTCGTTCCTTCACCCGCTGTTGCTACTTATGACTTAAAGCCTGAGATGAGCGCTCCGGAAGTATCCGAGAAGCTCGATGCAGCTATCTGCTCCGACAAGTACGATGTAGTCATCATCAATTTCGCTAACCCCGACATGGTAGGACACACAGGTGTTCTCGAAGCAGCCATCAAGGCAGTCGAGAGAGTTGATGCTTGCGTTGGCGGCGCTGTTGAAGCAGTCAAGAAGATGGACGGCGTCCTCTTCATCTGTGCTGACCACGGCAACGCTGAGCAGATGATGAACCTCGAGACAATGCAGCCTCACACTGCACACACGACAAATCCCGTTCCGTTCATCCTCTACAACTACGATCCCGAGTACACACTCCGTGAAGGCGGAAGACTCTGCGACATCGCACCTACTCTTCTTGAGATCATGGGTCTGCCCCAGCCTGCAGAGATGACAGGTGAGTCACTGCTCATCAAGAAGTGATAGCAAATTAAATGCAAATAAGAAGAGCGGCACATCGGTGTGCCGCTCTTTTTTGCATTAATCTCTAACAGATTCTGATATTTGTTCTGTGAAAACATGTGTTTTGCAGAATCATTTGCAGAATTCTGCAATCTGTTCTGCAAAAAGCCCTTGATTGCAGAACAATCTGCAGAAAGCAGTTCATCAAATTCTTCGAATGCCGGAATGTCAGGATTGTCCGCAATGATCTTCTCTGTGCTCTTAAACAGGAAGCCTGCCTTCGATGCCTTGATCATCGCGAGGTCATTATAGGAATCGCCCGATGCAATCGTCTCGAATCCGATCGACTGCAGTGCGCGAACCGTCGAGAGCTTGGAATCTTCGATCCTCATCTTGAAGTCTTCGATCATTCCGTCTTCGCCGACAACAAGCGAATTGCAGAAGAGCGCCGGATATCCGAGTTTCTTCATAAGGGGCATGGCGAACTGCGTAAACGTATCGCTGATGATTATCACCTGTGTGTCCTTGCGGAGTTCATCGAGGAATTCCTTCGCGCCCGGAAGCGGATCTATCTGAGCGATAACATCCTGGATCTCCTTTAAGCCGAGACCGTGCTCACGGAGAATTCCGAGTCTCCAGTGCATGAGCTTATCGTAATCAGGCTCGTCCCTGGTTGTCCTCGTAAGCTCGGGGATCCCGGTCTTCTTAGAAAACTCGATCCATATCTCGGGTACCAGTACGCCCTCCATATCAAGACAAACAATATTCATTTGATATCCTCCTTATATTCTCGCGTAGATAAACGCGCCGCTGTCATAACCTAAGCCGTATCTTCCGAAAACGATCACCGCAAGGACCAGCACCATAAACACTGCCCATGTGACCACAGCGGGTCTTCCGCAGACAAGCGCAAGTGCCGATCTGTGCTCTGCCGCATCGTCTTCCGTGTACTGATATATATCGACTGCAACAAGGACCGCCACAGATACGATGAGCACGATGATGTTTGCAAGATCCAGACCCATAGAATAAATGCCATCGATGCTAAAAGCAATCCCGCCCGGTCTTACAAAAGCCTTGAACATATCTATGCCGTCAGCTACGGTCGCGGACCTGAAGAACACGAAACCGAGAAGGACCAGGATAAATGTACGCACTATCTGGAATATCTTATACGGAAGCCTGTCACTGTGGAGAGGACCCCTGACCTTCTCAAACAGTGGTTCAAAGAGCATGCCGCTCACGATGTACAGGCAGTGAAGAAGTCCCGATCCGATTATGTATGTCCACATTCCGCCGTGCCAATAGCCGACCGAGAACCATAGGATCAGCATTCCGAGATAGACAGGGACCTTCTTTCCGCGCTTCTTTCCGAGCACCTTCTTCGCGGCATCACCCGCCTTGATGAGAGGTGCGGATTTAAGCACGGGATAATAGAGATAATCGCGGAGCCAGGATCCCAGTGTCATGTGCCAGCGTCTCCAGTATTCTCTTATCGAGCGCGACAGATAGGGACTGTTGAAGTTCTCGTTAAGCTCGATCCCGAGCAGGTGCGAAGTGCCAAGCACGATATCTATGCAACCCGAGAAATCCGTATACAGCTGCACCGCAAAACAAAGCACACCGACTGCGGTATAAAGGCCGGTATATGTGACATGGTCACCGTAAGCGGCATTGACTACGACCGCGATACGGTCAGCGATAACGAGTTTCTTAAAAAAGCCCCACGCTATCCTTACCGCGCTTTCCTTCAAACGCTGAACGGAGAACTTCGCAGTCTCCGCCTTATCCAGTTCGGCAGACAGTCCGGCATATGTGTTCATCGGACCTGATGTTATGTACGGGAAGTAGGTCGCAAACAGGAGATATCTCGCGATATTCTTCTCGGGTTTTATCCTGTCCCAAGTGCAGTCGAGGACATAACCCACCATCTGCAGTGTATAGAACGACATTCCCACGGGAACGAGATAGAGCATGAATTCCCTTACGCCTTCAGATGCTCCGAAGAATGCGTTGAGGTCATCTGCGATAAGATCCATCACTCCGTAGAACTTGACCGCACACATTATCGCAAGATTGAAAACGACTGTGATCACGCATGCGAGATTGCGCTGCCAGGTCTTGACCTGCCTTCCGGCAAGCAGGCCTCCTGCGAAAGTCGTTACCGCCGCAAGCAGCACAAAGAACAAAGTATAGAATCCGCAGCAAGCACAGAAAGCAATGCTTGCCGCAAGCAAGAACCATCTTCTCGCCTTGCCCGGGAGAAGATAATAGATTACCGCCGCCGCAAGGACAAATGCGAGATATGCTGCAGATACTAATGACATTGATTATTATCCGAGATGAGCCATTATCTTGTCGGCCATCTCGCCGACATTCTTCATTCCGGTGGTCTCGCCCATCGTGAACTTGATCCCGAAGGAACGCTCGATCGCAACGAGAAGGTTGATATGCTCGAGGGAATCCCAGTCTTCGATATCAGCCGCAGTCGTCTCGTCAGTTACAACGATATCCTCGTCATCAAAGACATCCTGAAAGACCTCGTTAAGCTTTGCAAATACTTCTTCTCTTGTCATATTATTCCTCCGTCAATTGACTTTGATAGCAACATTCCTGCTCTCATAGGGCTTCGACAGATCGAGTTCCCAGTATGAGTTCCCTTCGTCATCTTCAGACACCTTGTCATAGCCCTGATCCTTATAAAAATCCTTCACCATTTTATTCTTAGCCGTCGGATAATAACAGCCTCTGATCTTCGATACTCCTCTGGCTTTGCATTCTTTGACGAACTCGTCCATCATCGCGTATTCCATTCCGCGCTTAAGGACCCTGCAGCTCATGAGCCAAAGATCCATTATAAACACTTTCTCTCCCGCTTCATCTTCTTCATGTCCGAAGCTGACCGCGACCACGCCGTTGTCTCCGAACTTGTCTTCGAGCCTGCCGTAACGCGTGATGTATTTGGGGTCTGCGGCAATGCCTTCGATCTCTGCCCTGCTGCATCGCCTGGTCGTAAGATTGAACTGGTTGCTCTTGTTCGTGAGCTCCGCGATCCTCTCCATGTAGACCGGCGGGAACGGTCCGATGTCGGCTTCCATTTCGAGAGACTTTAAGTAGTCGTCGTAGTTGTCGAAAAAACTCTCGGTCCTGGCGCGTTCGATGTTCGCCTTGTACATCTCGCCGCGCTTGAGGTCTTCCGCTGACAGTCCGGTCACCTCGAAATAACCGTTCCGGTCCATTGTCTCAATGTATGTCTCAGGCGCGCCCACGGAAGGTACGCTTATCCCCGGGACATTGCTCTCGACGAGATCTCTTTCCATCGGATTATCGTCAACGAAAACGAAGCTGTCGGCTCCGATGTTAAGCTCCTGTGCGGTTGTAACAATGTTACGGTCCTTGTTTTCCCAGTTAGCCTTGATAACGATGAAGTCATCCGGCGTCAGTGTGGAATCCGGACGGTTCAGTCCTGCCAGGGCATTCTCCTCATCGTTCTTGGAAGCGACCGTCAGGAGCACGCCGATATCCTTATGTGCCTTGATGTACTGCTGGAACTCCGTGTAGAGTTCGGATACCGCATCTTCATGGCCGATATGGATATTCTCCGGACCGTCGTCACCGACGATCCCTCCCCAGAGGGTGTTGTCCATATCAAGTGCGATCGCCTTCTTATTCCTGCCGTAGATGGCCTTGATGATGCGCGCCAGGTTGAATGCGAAGTCCGGAATCGCACTTACGCTCAGTGCATACTTGTATCTGTACCAGTCACCCGGGTCTGCCCAGCGCTTGATGCCGTACTCTGCGGAGATGTAATTGATGTCGTTGATGAAGAAACTGCCGTGTGTATTGGCATATTCATGGAACCTTGCGTTAAGCCTCGTTATGAAGTTCACCCTGCCGTGTATGTCCGTGGCATCGCTGTTGCCCAGAAGCCTGAAGTACGGCATCTCAAAGTTATTCTGGATGATGGTGCATCCGAACCTTACCTCAAGCGACTGCCACACCTTCTCGAACTTCAGATATGTCTCATCAAGAAGGGCGTCCACCGCCTCGGGAGACTGCCCCGGGACAGGGTATGACATGATGTTCCTCGTTGTCGTATGCACGAAAACGAGATCCGGGGCAAACTCATCAAGCTCACTGTTGCCGAAGACCGCATCTTCAAAGAACTTGTTGTACTCGGATTCCCAGAACTCCGGCTTGATGCCATTGTTAAGGAGAAACAGCTCAAGGATCTGTTTGATGTCGCTGGTGGTGGACCCTCCGAGGATTGCTATCTTCTTGTCTATGTATTTGATATCGGGACGTTCGAGAAGCTGCCTTCTGATCGCCTTCTTCTTGCGAAGTATATAATCCGGATCAAAGGGATACTCTAATTCCTTCATTACGCTTCCAATCTGCAAATTTTATTGTTTTTGTCCTAACAGTTAAGATTCTTTGCTGTTATTCTTGTTTTCTAGAACATATTATAGTATAAAGAATAGGAGATTATCTGCATAATCTGATTACAAATTTTGGAGGTTGTTATGGAAAATTCAAATACTCCCGTAGGTAACGGTGTACCCGAGGA
>CADAOK010000108.1 GCA_902789515.1 Oscillospiraceae bacterium | reverse complement strand
GAGTATTTCGATCAGATGTACGAATATGCGGTCGAGCTCATCAAGAAGGGTCTTGCCTATGTATGCGAACTTACTCCCGACCAGATGCGTGAGATGAGGGGCGACACAAAGACTCCTGCTCAGTCTCCCTACAGGGACAGGCCGATCGAGGAGAGCCTTGATCTGTTTGCAAGGATGAAGGCCGGTGAGTTCGAGGACGGCAAGATGACACTCCGTGCCAAGATCGACCTTGCTTCCGGCAACTTCAACATGAGAGATCCCGTTCTCTACAGGATCAACCACCTGCCCCACCACAGGCTGGGAGACAAGTGGTGCATCTACCCGATGTATGATTTCGCGCATCCGATCGAAGATGCGCTCGAAGGCATCACCCACTCCCTTTGCTCTCTTGAGTTCGAGGCACACCGCCCGCTCTACGACTGGGTCGTAAACAACATATCGGTTGAGTGCAAGCCCCGCCAGATCGAGTTCGCAAGGCTTGGCATCACGCACACAGTGCTTTCCAAGAGAAAGCTCCGCGCCATGATCGAAGCAGGCATTGTAACAGGCTGGGACGACCCGAGAATGCCCACCCTCTGCGGACTCAGGAGAAGAGGCTACACACCTGCCTCCATCCACAATTTCTCTGAGAGGAACGGCGTTGCCAAGATCAATTCAGTTGTTGACTTCGCATTCCTTGAATACTGCCTTAGAGAAGACCTGAATGAGCATGCAAAGCGTGCGATGGCTGTAGTCCATCCAGTTAAGCTCATCATCGATAACTATCCCGAAGGACAGACTGAAGAATTCGAAGTCGAGAACAACCCTAAGGATGAGTCTATGGGAACGCGCAAGGTAAGTTTCTCCAGGGAGCTCTGGATCGAATCTGAGGACTTCATGGAAGTTCCCGCGCCCAAGTATTTCAGACTCTACCCCGGCAACGAGGTAAGGCTCAAGTCCGCATACATCGTTAAGTGCGTGTCCTGTGACCACGACGCAGACGGCAATGTCATCGCGGTACACTGCGAGTACGACGAATCTTCAAGAGGCGGCAATCCGGCAGACGGAAGAAAGATCAAGTCAACAATCCACTGGGTCAACGCTTCTGACTGCATCGATGCCGAGATAAGACTTTATGACAGGCTCTTCACCACTGAACAGCCCGATCTCGCAGACTGCAACTATCTTGACTTCATCAATCCTGACTCACTTACAGTTGTTAAAGGCGCCAAGCTCGAGAAGTCACTTGCGGATGCTGCTCCCGAAGACAGATTCCAGTTCTTAAGGAACGGCTATTTCTGTGCGGACAGCAAGGATTCCACGCCTGAAGCACCCGTTTTTAATATGGCCGTATCACTTAAAGACAGTTACAAACCCGAGACTTAATTGTGTGATTTGATAATTCAAAGATATTTGAAGTAGTAATTTATTAGTGTTAACATTTTACCGTCGGAACCACAGTTCCGGCGGTTTTTTGGGATTATTGGGGGACAATTTATGTGGACAAGAAAACAGCTTAAGGAGAATGCCAAAGCTGTATTATCCAAGTATTACTGGACAGCTTTTGCAGTCTGCATCATCATAAGCCTCTTAGTTGGCGGCACGAACGGATTCTCTTCACTCAACACATATTCCAATTTTGCATCGGGAGCTAACACGTCTGCCGAAGAACTCAACCGCGCCGGAGTTGTTTTAGATGAGCTCGATCATCTTGATCCGGAGATCGTAGCTACGATCTTTTTGCTTTTCGGATTTATTGTGCTTCTCTCTGCTGTCGTATGGCTCTTCGCGACTGCGATGAGGATTTTCCTCTTCAATCCTCTCATTGCCGGCAAGACGGCTTATTTTATCAGACAGCGTGAGGACTGCGGCAAGATAGGCAACCTCGGTATTGCCTTCAAGAAGGGCAAATACAAGGGAACAATACTGACGATGTTCCTTAAGGAGCTTTATCTTTGGCTGTGGTCACTGCTCTTCGTAATACCCGGAATCATCAAATCTTATTCTTACTTTATGGTCCCCTACATCGTTGCGGATAACCCGGAGCTTCCGGCATCACGCATTTTCGAGATCAGCAAAAAGACTATGAAGGGCGAGAAATGGAATCTCTTCGTCCTGCAGCTTTCATTCATTCTGTGGGACCTGGCTTGCTGCTGCACATGCGGACTCGGTTTCTTTTTCCTTGCTCCGTATAAAGAAACCACATATGCTGAGCTCTACGCTTGTCTCAAGAATAAAGCGATCCACGAAGGAATAATCAACGAAGGAGAACTTCCACGCAGCATCTGGAACGATTCATCCGCTTCTGCCGGCGCAGATTTCTAAGCTTAACATCCTTTTGGAATTTTGATAAAGAGAACCTGCGGTCGTTGACCGCGGGTTCTCTTTTGCTCGAACAGATGTGAGAGCGTAACCCTGCCTGCGGTCGTTGACCGCGGGTTCTCTTTTGCTCGAACGGATGCAGTGATAGAATAGAAGCATCATTTTCTAGGAGGTGCTCTATGGACTTGGATATCAACAAGGCTGCAGATGCTGCTCAGGAGGCGCTGGGCGCAGTTGCCAAAGACGAGAATGCAAAGAAGATCGCTAACGATGCTATCGACAAGGTGGAAAAGAAAGTCGGTGTGGATCTTCCTGACGTGGATGCTCTTAACAGCCAGTTCGGCAAGAAGTGATATTTCCGTCAATTCTATTGCATGCATTAAGCTCCCGGCTGCTCCGGGAGCTTTCTTTATCTGTTGTTGTCTTAGAATCTGATATAATAAGTCCGTAAAACACTAGGAGTGCGGCTAATGGATATAGGTTCTATTCTTGTACAGCTTCTTGAAGGGTTGGTCCTGACCCTTGGAATATTCGCTTCCACACTCGTCTTCTCTATTCCTTTGGGACTGCTTGTTGCCAAAGGAAGAATGGCTAAGAACATAATCGTCTCGTCCATATTCAGATTCTATATCTCTATCCTGAGAGGCACTCCTCTGATGCTCCAGCTTCTGCTGGTGTATTTCGGACCGTGGTATCTGTTCCAGATCAAGACGGGCGACATTCATGTAGGACCGTTCGACTACCGCATTATCGCGACCGTAATTGGCTTCTCGCTGAACTATGCGGCATACTTTGCCGAGATATTCAGAGGAGGAATACAGTCCATTCCAAAGGGTCAATACGAGGCCACACAGGTATTGGGTTTCTCCAAATCACAGACTTACTTCCGTATTATTTTGCCGCAGGTCGTTAAGACTGTCCTGCCTTCCGTATCCAACGAGGTAATCACTCTCGTCAAGGACACCTCACTTGCGCAGGTACTGTCGGTATCCGAAATGTTTACAGAAGCCAAGGCTCTCGCATCTGCTAATGTATCTGTCATACCCTATGTGGCTGCAGGTGCGTTCTACTATATCATGAACGGCGTTATCGAGATGATAATGAACAGGATTGAGAAATCCATGTCCTACTATTCATAAGGGGATTAGCAGCAATGAGTGATACGATCCTTGAGATGAGCGATATCAGAAAGTCCTTCGGTGATCTGGAGGTCCTTCGCGGCATTAACCTTAACGTAAACCGAGGCGAAGTAGTTGCTGTCATCGGTCCTTCCGGCGGCGGCAAGTCAACATTATTGCGCTGCGCCACGACTCTTGAGAAGATCGATTCAGGCAAGATCGTCATCGCGGGAGATACGCTTTGCGATACTCCGCAGGATCGAGCCGTATATGCAGACAAGAAGATGATGCTCGAGATAAGGAGCAAGTTCGGCCTGGTATTCCAGAACTTCAATCTGTTCCCGCATTTTTCCGTAAGACGCAATATTACCGAAGCCCTGATCCATGTTCACAAGAAGAGCAAGGAAGAAGCTAATGCTATCTGCGACGCTCTTCTTAAGAAGATGGAACTGTACGAGAAGGCTGATGCTTATCCGTGCAATCTTTCGGGCGGCCAGCAGCAGCGCGTTTCCATAGCAAGGGCACTTGCGGCTAACCCTGACATAATATTCTTCGATGAGCCTACTTCTGCATTAGACCCTGAGCTTACAAAGGGCGTTTTAAAAGTAATCAAGGATCTGGCACAGGAACACATGACAATGGTCATCGTAACGCATGAGATGTCTTTCGCGAGAGACGTTGCCGACAGGATCGTGTTCATGGACGGCGGCGTGATCGTAGAGGAAGGTCCTGCGTATGACCTGGTCACGAATCCGAAGGAAGAACGCACCAAGACATTCCTGGCGGGATATTGATTTTCTGCATTTAGTTCTGCAATACATAGCATTTTGATGAACAAACAGCAGAACTCTGCAACTTATTCTGCAAAACACAGCGTTTTGAAGAACAATCTGCAGAATCCACGCATTCAATAATAAGACCGTCTCATAACGAGACGGTCTTGTTGGCTTTTATCAGCGGAAAGGCCTTACTTTCCTATAGTCGTGATGTCTTCACCGAACCACTTGTTGGAGATCTC
>CADAOK010000107.1 GCA_902789515.1 Oscillospiraceae bacterium | reverse complement strand
GACTCTGTAGTCACGCATCCTTCGAAACAGCACGAATACGAGCAGCAGTTGCAGGACAGGTTCTGTCTCTCGGATTCTTCCAGAAGAGCCTGTTCCTTGCCGCTTGCAGCTATGACTGCCGCGTAGCTCTCGGGATAGATATATTCAATACCAAGTGCGTCCAGGATCTCGATGGGAGTAAACGATGTGACCCATGCGACTTTCTGCTCGGGCTCTCTGCCCTTTGCGTATTTCGAGAAGTCCTTGTAGTAACTCCTCATGGAGCTTGCAACATACTTGAGATAGGAATCAGCCATGGCTCGCCTCCAGCATTGATGCAAAAGCGCCGAGTTCAGATTCGTGCAGATTCTGATCAAGAGAACCGTCAAGCTCTATCTTAAGCGAAGGGATACCTGCATCATTCAAGGCCTTCTTAAGGACTGAATAATAATAGTCATAAGGTTCGCAGTATTTCTGCGTTAGAATCAGGACGCCCTTGCATTCCATTATCCTAATCTGAAGAATAGTCCTTGCTATCTGTGCTTCAAAATCATTCTGCGTAGGAGAAGCATTTCTTCCAAGGATGGACCATGCTATCTTCTCATAAAGGTCTTCCGCTTTGGGGTGATCATGCTTGGACACGAGTCTTCCCGACTCAGGCAGGTCGTCAGCAACTATCTTAAGACCGCATTTCTCGGAAGTTTTTAAGATGTCGATCGATGTAAGATACGATCCCAGAAGGAATACGGGAGTGCCTTCTGACTTCTCTGTTACCTCGATCTTTTGTTTTGCCAAAGGCATGGCAAGTGCATTATGAATGGCTTCGATATACGAAGAATAAGATAATCCGCTGCAAAGCTCCTCATACAAAGACCTGATGATCTTTCTGCGCACCTCGATCACTTCCAGTCTGGTCTCTATCTCCTCTTCAGTGATCTTAACATCATAGAAAGACTCAACCGCCATCTTAAAATCACGGATCACGTATGCAAAGTATTTAACGGCTTCCTCGCTTCTTACGACCGGGACTGCAAGCGGATATACGAATTTGCCGGACTCGCCGATATAGGAAGATATCGACCTGGAACTGTCGCAGGTCTTCGGGAACACTGCACCGTCGATCGTTTCATCAGACAACACCTGAGATATATAGTCAGATGCATAAGTACAGTAATGCGAGAAACCCGCATCACCTTTGTATCCGTTAAACCTTACCGTATCGCAGATTGCTTCCGGCACGAAACCGGACATCGAGAGTATCTTCATCAGCCTTTAACGCTCTCCAGGTCTTCCATCCAAAGTGTGTACTTTGCATCAGAAGGCATTCTCCAGTCGCCTCTCGGAGACAGCGAGACTGTACCGACCTTGGGACCGTCAGGCACGCAGGATCTCTTGAACTGCTGCGTGAAGAACCTTCTGAGGAACGTCTCCTCCCACTTATAGATGGTATCGGCATCGTACTCACCGTCGAAAGCAATGAGCGCGAGGCGGTATATCTTAGACGGCGCGAAACCGTATCTGATCATGTAGTACAGGAAGAAGTCGTGCAGCTCGTAAGGACCGACAGTCTCTTCCGTCTTCTGCGAGATCTTGCCGTCTTCCGTCGGCGGAAGGAGCTCGGGAGATACGGGAGTAGCCACGATATCAGCAAGAGCCTTGGACAGAGTCGGATTCTCGTCAGCCGTGCGTGTCGATTCATAGGATACAAGGTATCTTACGAGAGTCTTCGGTATCGAGCAGTTAACACCGTACATCGACATATGATCGCCGTTGTATGTAGCCCAGCCTAAAGCAAGCTCTGACAGATCTCCCGTTCCGATGACGATACCGCCCTCCTGGTTTGCAACATCCATAAGGATCTGCGTACGCTCTCTGGCCTGAGAGTTCTCGTATGTGATGTCTCTTACTTCCGGATCGTGTCCGATATCAGAGAAGTGCTGCGAGACCGCGTCAGAGATGGAGATCTCTCTTAAGGAACAGCCGTATTCTTCAGCAATGTTGATCGAGTTGTTCTTAGTCCTTGCCGTAGTACCGAAGCCCGGCATCGTAATGCCGATGATATTCTTGCGGTCCAGACCGAGCTTATCGAAAGCATGAATCGTAACTATAAGCGCAAGCGTGGAATCAAGACCGCCGGACAGACCGATAACGGCCTTTTGGCTTCCAATGGCCTTAAGTCTTGTATAAAGACCTGCCGCCTGCATGTTAAGGATGTCTTCGCATCTCTGCTCGAGATCGTCCTTGGAAGACGGAACGAACGGTGTCTTGCTGATCTTCCTGTTAAGCTTGATGTCCGGGAACTCCGCGTCAAACTCAACAATGTCAACACCGTTATAACCATCCAAGTCGCTGTAGAAAGTATTGCTCCTTCTTCTGTCGGCATCGATGCGGTCAAGATCGATATCGGCAAAAAGGATTGCATCTTCTTCGTTGTCGTTGGCAAATCTCTTGCTCTCTGCCCTTATCTTGCCGTTCTCCGCAATGAGGTTATGACCTGCAAATACCAGATCCTGAGTGGACTCACCGAGACCTGAATCGGCATAGACATAAGCTGCCATGAGCTTGGCACTCTGCATCTTAACGAGGTCTCTTCTGAACTTCGCCTTGCCGATGATCTCATCGGAGCAACTTAAGTTGAAGATGACCTGCGCACCGCACTGCACGTAATCAACGGAAGGGCTTGAAGCTACCCACAGGTCTTCGCATATCTCGACCGCGAAAGAGAAATCACCGCAGTTGAACACGGCCCTGCCGAAGCATACCTCATCATTAGTCATGATGACTCCTTCATCGACATAAGGCGTGAAATGTCTTAATTCATAGAACTCGGAATGATTGGGGATATTCTGCTTGGGAACGATGCCGACTATGTCTCCCTGATGGAGAACGGCAGCAACGTTATAGAGCTTATCTCCGAGCTGGTAAGGAAGACCGACGATTATTATCGTATTGAGGTCCTCTGTCTGCTCTGCCAGGTCATACAGGCCGTTGATGGCTTTGTCGAGCAGGCTGTTCTGCAGGAACAGATCTCCGCAGGTATAACCGGTCAGGCCGAGCTCGGGGAAAACGATGGCAGCACAGTCATTGGATGCTGCCTTGCGTGCGAGTTCAACCGTCTGCGCCACATTATAATCAACATCGCCGACCTTTACGCTGGGGCTTGCCGCCGCCACTCTGATAAAACCGTCAAGCATATGAATACCTCCCGGATGATCTATCCGTTTATTATAACATTAGAGGCAGAAAATATATCTAAGGCTATCTCGAATGTATCACTTTATAGCTGTTATTAAGATCCAAGCGCAACGAATGCATCATATAGCAGCTGCAGATCGTCAGTTTCAAAGGGCGGTAAGACTTTACTGGATGTAGTCGGCACATTATCCGGGTTAAAGTCATAATAATCAACAATAAAAATAGCAAACTGTTTGTTGATGGCACATACAGTACACGGCTGTTCCCACCCCATATAATCGTCACTTACCGGTGTTAAGGTAGCGTTGAATGTGTCTCCGACCGTCAGGTTCTTATATAAATCTGAATCTATATCGAGCTCTACAACCATAAACCATAGAGTACTTCCAACAAACGGGTTACTCTCGCTGAAGATTATGTCTTTATGGCACAATATGCCGTCTATCACGCCATCCTCATAGGTTATTGTGTGATGCTGCCCATCGTCGATGTACCAATTCTCGCAATATGCTTCATATTCTGATACGACAAGAGTCGGCGTACCATCAGTCAGTTCAAGACCGCTCTGTTCAAAAACAGTCTCAACAACCTCGTCAAGCGTCATATCAAGCGTAGCAGATTCAGTTGTGGTCTCTTCTGTTGTAGTCTCTTCCGTTGTAGTTTCTTCAGTTATCTTCTCTTCTGTCGTATCATCAGTGGCTTCTTCGCTTTCAACGTTTGCAGCTGTCTCCACAGGAGTTGTACCACATGCTGTCAATGATATAAGGAGTAAACTTGTGATAAATGTCGCTAATAGCTTCTTCATATTTTTCCCTTCGCTATCTTTAAGTATTTAGGATGCATTAATAACTTGCGAAGCAATAAATCATCCGATAGCCGTAGGATATCAATATATTACCTACAAGGCAAGAAATTGACTGATAGCAGCAGGATATCAGCGCTTTAAGATGTGGATACTTTTTCTTTCAGGCAGAGTTACCCTATTGGGTAAGTCAATAGGTAACTCTTTACTCATTCGTATGATGATTCGATGAACTTCCCTAGCGATGTTACCCTTTGAGGTAAGTCGCCGAGTAACTCTTTACTTAATCGTATAGCAAATTGACGAACTTACCCTATACAGTTACCCATAAGGGTAAGTTGCATGGTAACAAATTAAAAAAGCGGTCCCCTAAGGAACCGCTTCTTTGCATAATCTGTTGAAAGATTACTTTCTGATGCCGAGCTTTGCGATAAGTGTTCTGTAACGCTCGATATCAACTGCTGCAAGGTAGTCAAGGATGTTTCTTCTCTTACCAACCATCATGAGAAGTCCTCTTCTGCTGTGGTGGTCGCCCTTGTGAGTCTTGAGGTGCTCAGTGAGGTGGTTAATTCTGTAAGTAAGAAGTAAGTAAGAAGTGCAACCTGAACCTCAGGAGAACCTGTGTCGCCCTCAGAAAGAGCATATTCCTTGATGATAGCCTGCTTGTCGAAAGATGCTGACATGAATCTTTCCTCCTTTAGAATAAATACGCCAAAATCGAAGGTAAGGGTCGGAGTCTTCCGCAAAACTGCGATTAAGGCAACTTGGTGATGATAACATCAAGTGCTTTGTTTGTAAAGGCTTTTCGGGCATTTTGAGGCAGCTTCCCCGAAAACAACAGCGGCCGCCTCAGATGAGACAGCCGCTAATGTTTTCATTTAGCTTCTTATCAGCCGAAGAGCTTGAAGTTCCTGATGATAGGAGCGATCGTGTTTGCGACTGTGGACATGAGCTTGATGAAGATGTCCAGAGCAACGCCTACAACGTCCTTACGTGTATCACCGATCGTGTCACCGGTAACGGAAGCCTTGTGCGCGGGAGAACCCTTGCCGTGGCCCTCGAGCATACCCTGCTCGATGTACTTCTTAGCGTTATCGAAAGCACCGCCGGAGTTACCCATGAAGATAGCTCTCGGGATAGCAACGATCGTAGCACCTACGAGGATACCGCCGACAAACTCAACGCCGAGGATGAAGCCGCCTACGATAGGAATGAGAAGTGCGAGGACTGAAGGAAGAACCATTCTGTGGATAGCTTCCTTAGCTGCCATCTCGATCATCATGTTGTAGTCAGGCTTAGCCTTACCGTCGAGAACTTCCTGAGTCATCTGCTTGTCTCCGACATCAGCCATGATCTTAGCTGCGTCGATCGTGTTATCTGTGAGGATAGCGCAGAAGTACTCAACGAGCGCGCCGCCGAGGATACCGCCGGCTACGACGAAGAATGAAGCGAAGTTAAGTGAGAGAGGCTCACCGATTGCCGTGTAGTTACCAACGTAAGCCATGATGAGGGAAACTGTAGCGAATGCTGCAGAACCGATAGCAAAGCCCTTACCGATAGCTGCTGTTGTGTTGCCGACTGCGTCGAGCTTATCTGTGATCTTACGGACGTCAGGTGCAAGGTGGCAAGCTTCTGCAAGTCCGCCTGCGTTGTCTGCGATAGGACCGAATGCGTCGATGGAAACTGTTGCACCAACGAATGC
>CADAOK010000106.1 GCA_902789515.1 Oscillospiraceae bacterium | reverse complement strand
CCCTAAGAGAGGCTTCAACAACAAGCGTTTTGCGCCTGCTTACATCACCATCAATGTCTCCGATCTGGAGAAGTTCGATAACGGTGCTGAAGTAAATGCCAAGACAATCGCAGAGATGGGTATCATCTCAGTTCCGAAGGTAAACGACGGAATCAAGATCCTTGGCAACGGCGAACTTTCAAAGAAGCTCGATGTAAAGGCAGCTAAGTTCACTGCTTCTGCAAAAGAGAAGATTGAAAAGGCCGGAGGCACGGCTACGGAGGTATAAGAGGCATGAACGGTATTTTCGATACAGCAGTAAATGCCTTCCGTGTAGAATCTATACGTAAGCGCCTGCTCTATACCTTCATGATCCTGGGAATCTTTATGATTGGCGGACTCGTTCCTGTCCCCGGTCTGGACGGTGAGACTTTTACCAGTCTCGTCCGCCAGTGGGGTCAGCTCGGTTCGATCATGGACATCATCTCGGGCGGCGGACTCTTCCACGCTTCGATCCTGTCCATGGGTGTCTCACCTTACATCAACGCATCGATCATTATTCAGCTTCTGCAGGTCGTTTTCCCTACTCTCGAGGAATGGTCCAAAGAGGGTGAGGCAGGCCGCAAGAAGATCAATAAGCTGACGCGTTATTCTGCGATCGGACTCGCACTGGTTCAGGCCAGCCTGTTCTGCTATTCGACACGTTCTGCAATGCTCCCGAGCCTTCCAGTATGGCTCAATGCGGCACTTGTTGTCCTGTCGTTCACTGCAGGCGCAGCTATGGTAGTGTTCCTCGGCGAGAAGATCAACGATAAGGGTATCGGAAACGGTGTATCTCTCATAATCTTTGCAGGTATCGTTACACGTCTGCCTTCCATGGCTCAGACACTTTACCTCAAGTGCGTTGAGATCAGCGGCAAAGTTCCGAACGCAATACTCGGATTCTTTGTAGGACTCCTCGTATTCATCGGAATCGCTGCAATTTCCATCGGAATCATCGTATTCGTTATCTTCGTCCAGAACGCAGAGAGAAGGATTCCCGTCCAGTATTCTAAGAAGGTTATCGGAAGAATGCAGCGCGGCGGCAACAGGGATTACATCCCTCTCAAGGTCAACATGTCCGGCGTTATGCCTGTCATCTTCTCCATGTCGCTCCTGTCTGTACCTCAGATAATCACCACGCTCTTCCTGAGCTCCAGCCAGAACCCCGTTGTTGTCTGGTTCAGAGGATTCACTGGAAGCGTATGGTACTATGTGGCGTACTTCTTCCTTATCATCGGATTTACATTCTTCTATTCGACCATACAGTTCCATCCGGTTGAGATCGCCAACAACATCAACCAGAACGGCGGTATGATCAGCGGAATCAGATCCGGTAAGCCGACAACTGAATTCATCAAGTCAATTGCCGGCAGACTCAACTGGATCGAGGCAGTGTTCCTCATTCTCGTATGTATCGTTCCTACGGCAATCGGTATCCTTACGGGATTTGAGAACGTCTGGTTCGCAGGTACTTCGGTACTGATCCTCACGGGTGTTGCCAACGACCTTATCGTACAGGTCGAGGGTGAACTCGAAGTAAGATCACCTAAGGGCTTCCTTGACGATCTTACGATCAAGTCGGGGAGACGTTGATTCCCGCAACTTTTGAAGTAATTTCAACCCGCACGCAGAATTGTTCTTCTGCTGTGCGGGTATTTATTTGATAGTTCAAATTCGATAAATATGCGCTATAATACAAAAGCTATTATTATGCGCGCAAATAAGGAGATTAACATAGATGAGCAGTTTAACAGAAGCATATAAGGTTCCGGGTCTTAAGAAAAAACTCTGGTTCACGTTCCTTATTGTTTCCGCATGTGTTTTGCTCTCGCTCGTACCGGTTCCCTTCCTCAGTCATTCAGGTGCCATTTCCGAAGTGGCAAAGTGGGGAGATACGGGCGTTATCATGAATGTTCTTTCGTTCGGTGCTCTCGGAAACGGAGCCGTGATATCACTCGGAATATATCCTTTCCTCATTGCTTCCATAGCCATGCAGATAATCACTATTGCAGTCCCCAAGCTCAGAAACATCGCCATGAAAGGTGAGGAAGGCGCTAAGACAATCGGTAAAATCACAAGGTTCGCATCCCTCGGAATGGACGTTGTCTATGCAGTCCTCTTTACCGTCGGCATGAGAGGTGTGCTTATCGATAATTTCAACTTCTGGGTATCAGCAGTGATCGTTACGATCACAGTTGCTGCAGGCGCCGCACTCTGCGGATGGTTTGTGGAACTCATTAACGACAAGGGTGTCGGATCAGGAGTGTCAATTCTTATAGTCGCATCCGTCATTAGGGCAATCCCCGAATACTTTATCGCACTGTTCAGGGATAACGAGATCGCTGCGGCACTTATCTGGACTGCGGCAGTTATCGTGGTATGCCTCGTGCTCATCGTTTTCGCGGTGTTCGTAAATGCCGGAGAGAAGAAGCTCAGGATTCTGTTCTCCAAGAAGACCGTGGGTATGAAGCAGTACGGAATGCAGAACCAGGTCTTCCCGCTCCGCGTAGCGCAGGCAGGCATCATGCCCATCGTATATGCGTTTGCCCTGGTGCTTATCGCTGCCGTTCCGGTAGCAATGCTCTCTCCCGGAACCGAGAACCCCGCAAGTCTTTGGTGGGTCAACTTCAGGACAAACCCTGCTTTCTATATTACGTTTGCCATTCTGCTTGTGGGTTTTACATACTTCTTCTCGATGATACAGTTCAACCCCATCGATATGGCAAACCAGATAAAGCAGTACGGCGGCTACATCCAGGGCATCAGACCCGGCAAGCCGACGTCGCAGTATATGCTTAACACTTACACGAACATGAATATCGCGGATTCCGCATACCTTTTGATGCTCTGCCTCATTCCCATGCTGCTGGGACTCATTCCCGTACTTGGTCCGGCAACATACATCGGTATCGTCTGCGTTATGGTCGCAGGAGGTCTCTATGAGACCAAACTCTTCCTCGAGATGAAGATCAAAGAGGAGGCAGACCGCGTAAAGCAGGCCGGCAGGGAAGCGAAAAAGAACAAATACGCTAAATAATACGGAGGTACTTGAATATGAAGCTTATCATTCTTGGCGCGCCGGGTTCAGGCAAAGGCACATCGGCAACTGTATTAAGAGAGAAATACGATCTCGCACACATTTCCACGGGAGATCTTTTCAGATACAACCTCAAGGAAGGCACTCCTCTCGGCATCGAGGCAAAGTCCTATATGGACAAGGGTGCGCTCGTACCTGACGATGTTACCATCAGGATGGTCGAGGACAGGCTTAATAATCCGGACGTCAGCAAGGGATACATCCTTGACGGGTTCCCGAGGAACATCGCACAGGCAGAGGCACTCGATGAGATCCTCGCAAAGAAGGGCGAGAAGCTCGACGCTGTCGTATATGTAATTACTGACGACGACATCATCATTGACAGGGTTACGACAAGAAGAGTCTGCGAGAAGTGCGGCGCAAGCTTCAATGTCAAGTATATGCCCACAAAGGTTGAAGGCGTATGCGACAACTGCGGCGGAAATGTTGTTCAGAGATCTGACGACAACCCGGAGACAGTCGCAAAGAGACTGGCAACATATGCTGAGAACACAAGACCGCTCATCGATTTCTATAAAGAGCGCGGAATCCTCGTAGAAGGTAACAACAACGTTGATGCTGACACATGCATCAAGAGCATTGAAGAAGGCCTTAAGGGTCTTGGTCTCGTGTAACAGGGGCAGGAAAATGATAGAGATATTAAACGCTGAAGAATTTGAGCTCATGAAGGCTTCCGGAAAGATCCTTCAGGAAGTGTTCAAAGTTATACGCGATGAGATCAAACCCGGCATGTCGACGCACGATGTCGATAAGATTGCTTACGACATTATAAGGAGTCACGATGCAATTCCTTCATTCCTTAATTTCGGTCAGCCGCCGTTCCCGGGAACGATCTGTGCTTCCGTGAATGAGGCGGTCGTGCACGGTATCCCGAAGAAGTCTGTCATTCTCAAAGACGGAGACATCCTGTCAGTGGATGTCGGAGCTATACTCAACGGATATCATTCGGATGCATGCCGCACCTATTGTGTCGGTGAAGTCGCACCCGAAGTCCGCGATCTGGTAAAGAGGACTGAGGAGTCCTTCTTCAAGGGACTTGAGTTTGCCAAGGCAGGCTGCAGGACAGGCGATATCGGACATGCGGTTCAGGAATACTGCGAGAGCTTCGGATACGGCGTTGTAAGGGAACTTGAAGGACACGGCATCGGAACTACGATGCACCAGGATCCGTCTGTTCCCAACTTCGGAAAACCGGGACACGGTTGCAAACTGAGAAACGGAATGGCTATCTGCATCGAACCGATGATCACGCTCGGTTCCAAAGAGATCGAGATGCTTCCGGATCAGTGGACAATAGTTACAAGAGACGGCAAGCCCGCTTCACATTACGAGAACACGATTCTCATTACGGAAGACGGGCCTTATATGACAACCTATGATTATGAGGAGGGTTACTGATGGCCAAGGAAGATGTTATTGAGGTGGTAGGAACAGTAGACGAGGCGCTGCCGAACACGATGTTCAAAGTCAAGCTCGACTCCGGACACATTGTTCTTGCGCATCTTTCCGGAAAGCTCAGACAGAACTTCATCAAGATCCTGCCCGGTGATAAAGTCACCATGGAGATATCACCTTATGACCT
>CADAOK010000105.1:4787-5773 GCA_902789515.1 Oscillospiraceae bacterium | reverse complement strand
GGGTCGATGTCGTACTTGATTCCGACCGCATCAAGGTTTGCCTTAAGACCTTCAAAGTGTGCCCTGCAGTCATCGCAGAGATAGTCGATGAGCCTGGGCGCCGACTGTACGATCTCTTTCTCGCCGTCGATCTTGCAGTCGATCATACGAAGCGGGTTCTTCTCGAACCTTGCCTGGCAGTCCTCGCACATGGAAGATACGTGCGGTCTGAAGTGATCCTTCAAGATCTCGTTATACTTGCTCCTGCAAGCCGGGCATCCGATCGAATTGATGTGCAGCGCGATGTTCTTTAATCCCATGCGCTTGAAGAAGATGTCTACAACTGAGATGATCTCAGCGTCGATCTCCGGGCCAGAGCTTCCGAAAGACTCAAGTCCCAACTGGTGGAACTCTCTTCTTCTGCCCTTTGCCATCTTCTCGTATCTGAACGCCGTGATATTGTAGAAAAGCCTTACGGGCGACGGCAGCGAAGACATGCCGTTCTCGATGTAGGATCTAACAACGCCTGCAGTTCCCTCAGGTCTGAGCGTAATACTCCTGCCACCCTTGTCATCAAAGGTGTACATCTCCTTTGTAACAACGTCCGTCGTATCGCCGACGCCTCTCTGGAACAGATCGGTCTGCTCAAACGTCGGGATCCTTATCTCTTCGTAGCCGAAACTGTGGCATACGTCCGCAAACATCTTCTCCGTCTGCTGCCACTTGTAAATATCTGCCGGCAGGATATCGCCTGTACCCTTTTGCGCACTGTATCTCATGCCACTTCTCCTTTTAATAAAAACACGCGTAATTATAAGGCAAGAAGCGCGTTTAGACAACCTTTGCTGGGGTGCAATGTTGAGGCAGGTACCTGCGTTGTCACCAAAACCGCCAATCTGGTGACATTTTTGGTAGAAAAAGGCCAAATGCTACCGTTTTTGTCACCAAAAACGCTGAAATGGTGACAAAAAAAGTGGCCGGAGGTGTTCCGACCACTTTAAAAGCTC
>CADAOK010000105.1:0-4775 GCA_902789515.1 Oscillospiraceae bacterium | reverse complement strand
TTCAAACTGCAATCTTACTTGTTATCGACTGTGAAGAAGTAGTAAGGGTATCCGTTACCTACGTAATAAGGCAGCTGGTCAACCGTGTACACATTCTTCTCGAAATCAAGCTCTACGCCTTCGTCGACACCGCTGATTCCGCCGCTGCCGTGGCCGATGTAGAAGACCGTGCCGTCATAATCTTCCGGGCAGATGACCGTAACGGTGCAATAGTCTGCTGCTTCGACGTCGCCTTCGTAAATAGCTACGGCGTTCCATTCAAAGCTGCATGTGACATCGTAAGTAACACCGTCTACCTCAACAGGGATCACGACATCTCCGGGTTCAAATGATACGCCGGTATAACGGTCGAATACGCTGACCCATACGCTGGGGAAATTGGTTACGCCTTCCGGCGGGTAAGCATAGAAATCGCCGTAATCGTAGAAATATTTATCCGTGAAATCTATCCTGAAATCAGCGACGATCATCTTATAACCGGGTTCAACGCCGTCTGTCGTCTCTCTGATCTCAACACTGATCGGCACGGTCGTATCTCCGGACTTGCCGTCTTCTTCGTCATACATCCACTCTGTATCGAGATCATAATCTCCCTGCGGAGTGATCGTCAGCCCCTGCTCTTCGAAAAAGCTTGCGGGCACGGGTGTCGGGGTAGGTGTAGGCTCAGGTGTGGGAGTCGGATCTTTCTCCTCCTCTTCTTCCTCCTCTTCTTCCTCATCTTCATCCTCGTCTTCGTCTTCGACCTCTTCGATCTCATCGTCGTCCGAGTCCTTGTCCTTCTTGCCGCTGTCGCTGCATGCTGCAAGTGAGAATACCATTGCAGATGCGAGTGCTAGGGAAAGAAGTTTTGCCATAACTGATTTCTTCATTAGAATCGCCTCCTTATCAGCTACATGCAAAAATACTCCTCTTTCGCATGTTTGTTAAGAGGTTTTTTATGCCTTTTCAGATTGGTAATTATGCCTGTGGATTACCCTTCCTTGGGCGGTTTCTCGCCTATGGAGATAAAGTCGTCGCCCGCCTGATATTCGATGTAGTAGATGCCTACGAACTCTTCGCCTTCGGGATCGCCGTCGACCGCAGCGATGTATATCTTGGCGCCGTCGTCGTTTACTTCGTACATCGTGTACTGGAAACACGTCTGCGCCCTGCCGTTTTCATAACTGGTGTAGTTCCTGTAGTGGTTTTTGCCGGAACCAAGGTCTGAATACGGTTCAAGGTCGCTGCTGCTCACATTCTCAAGGTCGCACTGTTCCAGGAATACTTCCATGTCTTCGACGGTAATGTCGTTTCTGTCTGCCACGTCGTCGGCCATCATGTCGTACAGTTCTTCGGCATCCTTGTTGGCAACGGCTTCTGCAAGCACCTCACGTCCGGGCAGCCACCTGTTGTTGGCAGTATCCATTACATTAGCCGCGGCAAAGAACACTGCCAAGATCACCCACGGGATGACCAGCATTGCAACGCCTATCCAGAGGCCGACCTTCTTAGTCTTCTTGTTCTGCTTTTTGGCGCGGGATGATCTGACCAGGGAGACAACGATCAGCACGACAGCGATCAGTGTCAGGAAGGCCGCGATCCCCAAAAATATGCTTACAAGCACGATGTTAAGTAAGACTATGGACATGTCTTATATTATACACCTGTCAAACGTTCGGATTTTGCGACTGCATGGAGCTCAGTCGCTGGAAATTCGCTGAGATCGTCATTTTCAGCGACAAACCAGAGAAATTCGCTGAAAAGTCGCTGAAATCATCATTTCCAGCGACAAACCAGCGCCCGGGAGGCATTTGCGGCCACTATTTCGCGCGTGCCGTTATAAAAAAGTAACCCCCACAAGTGTTATAATTCAAACATGGCTGAATTACTTAAACATCTTTGTTCATCTTGCGGCGGCCCGCTCATCATCGACGTTGACGAGCAGCTCTACAAGTGCCCCTACTGCGGAGTTACTTATGATTACGAGTACTTCCGCGAGGAGGACGTGCTGTCCAAGGGCATGCGTGCGCTCAAAGAAGGCGAGTTCAAATCGGCAATGGAGGCTTTCGACTTCATTCTGACGAAGGACCCTCATGATTTCCTGGCGCTCCGCGGAAGGTTTCTCGCGAAGGGCAAGTTCATGTCCATCAGAGAGTTGAACAATCCCTCGACCTGGCGCGAAGTCACGGTCGAAGATGTAAAGCCAGAAGAGGAAGCCGAAGCGGCAGCACCCGAGGACAAGGAGTATTTCGACAGGATCGTGAATATCTTCAAGCTCGGGGAAGAGTTCCGCGAGGCAGACAAGAAAGTAACGGATGCCTACACCGACAAGAACAGGTTGGAGAGACACTTCAGCGCAGTTGCTAACCAGAGAGAAGACAATGGCGTCCCGGTAAGGTTCTTTGAAGACACCATAAGGATCGCACCCTGGAAGGCACTGGTCGTCGAGCTGATCGTTTTCCTGATCGCGCTCGGCATAACAATGGCGCTTTATTCACACACAGGCGTGATGAACGTACCGCTTCTTGTCACATTGATCGTCATGGGCGTGGCAATGGTGATCACGGGCTACAAGGTTACAGAAGACACATCGCTGAAGAGCGAACTCGCCGGTACCGATGACAGCATAGACGATAAGGACGAGCAGATAAAGGAACTTACTGCAAAAAGAGATGCGATATTAAAGAACATCCGCAAGGAGTACGTCGAACTGAAGAAGATCGACCCGGAACTGAAGGCACCCGCACAGAAGACGTGAGGTAAAAGACATGGCTGAAGCACTGAGACATCAATGCACATCATGCGGCGGCGATCTCATTCTCGATTCCGAAGCATAACTCTATAAGTGCCCCTTCTGCGGCGTCACGTATGACTACGATCTTTTCGGTGAGGAAGATACACTGTCGCGCGGCATGAACGCTCTTCGCAGAGGCGAGTTCAACTCGGCCAAAGAAGCTTTCGACCAGTACACCGGACCGTACGCTTCGTTATAGATTCTTTCAAGTTCTTCTTTGTTCATCAGACTTTGCCTCCTTTGTCCGCATCTACTCTATAGACACATGACAGGTGCAGATTATTGGGTGGTTTTCAAAATATTTTTTATGATAGCACTCAAAGGCTGATTTTTAAGGCTTTCCGCGGGACCGGCGGTACAACTTTTGGTACAAGTTTTGCAAAAAGTTGTACATTTACTTGTACAAAGCCGCAACAAATAACGCGCCCCCTTTAAAGACGCGCGCATAAAAACTCTCCGCTGTAACAATGTTACATCTCGGAAGAAGACGACATGTTCTTGAATCTTTCCTTCAGAGCCTTGAGCTCGGACAGCGACTGCTCGGCAGAGCGCTTCTCGCGTTCCTTGATCTCGGATACCGTTCCCTTCGGACCCGGCTCGGGCTCTTCAATATTGCTGGTGACCGCAGGTTCAGCGTCGGCACTCATCTTCTTGGCAATCCCTTCATTGACGTCATTCAGCTCAAAAGACCTCGCGATGTCCCTTATGCTCTTCGCGGGAGATACAAGCGACTTAACGGGAGCGTGCTCGGATCCGGTCTCTGCCGTGGGCTCTTCCTTAGCCGCAGGTTCAGGCTCCGGTTCCTTCTGCTTTGCTTCCTCCGCAGCCTTCTTCTCGGCTTCGGCCTTCTGCTTCTCTGCCTGCTCTCTTCTCTTCTGAGCGGCCATAGCCGTGAAGGAGTAACCTCCGGTGCTGTAGACCGGCTTGTAAGAAGCGGCGGCCCTTCCGGTGTTCGAAGCAACAGACGGCTTGTCAGCAGCTGTCTCCTTAACGGCAGGTTCAGCCTTAGCAGGTTCTACCTTCGCAGGAACAGGTGCGTCAGCCTTGACCTCTGCCTTCGTATCCGCCTTGACGGCCTGTGCCGGTGCGGGAGCAGTAGCAGTCTGCGCCGCGGGAGAGCTCTTTGAAGGTTCTGTTATGAGTGGAGTCGGCACAAAGAACTTTCTCGCGGAAACAACTGCCTCGATTATCGACTTATCGCCCGCCATCTCGCATGCGATCGCAGCGAGCAGGGACTTGTCTGCAGGGATATATGAATCGTCCGCCCTTGCGCGGAGCCACTTCGTCTGGCCTCCGATGCAGAGCAGGTCATGCCAGCGGCTCTTGGCAGAACCGTTAATGTATACGATGGAATGGTACTTGTCGAAAATGATCTTCGCCGCGGTCTCGATGTCGACCTTGCCGCTGCAGTTCATCTGTGCGAGGAGTTCTGCCTCGTAAATGTTGACCGAGATGAACTGTATCTGCGGGAGCAGGTACTTCATGATCATCTCGTAGGTATCGGATGTAACAAGGACTTCTCCCTCTCTTGATATCAGGGAGATCTCGGAGAGAACGGCATTGTGCTCGCAGGAAGCGAGCTTGTCCGCCACGAGCTTGACCGCTGCAGGATCCCTGATGATGCTCAGGGCAATGCATGCGGGCTTGCACTCCTCGAAACAGTAATCGAGGATCTCGGCTATGTCTGTCTTGGTGGAAGTGCCGTCACCCGCGTCTATCTGAGGGATAGCAAGGACAGGTTCGAGGTCGTAAGACTTGAATGTTGAGGTCTTACGCGCCACGTCAAAGCGCGTATTCTCAATGGAATCCGATATTAACAGAACCTGTGACATTATTACCTTTCCGCCCCGTCTCCACACGGCAACAGTTATTCAGTAATAATAATCGCATGAAAAGGGGGCAATGCCAAAAGGCAAATGAGCAGATTATACAAAGTAATTTCGTGAATTTAACAAAGAATTAGCTCTTGCGGCACACATAGGCGCGCCAGTCATTTTTCTCC
>CADAOK010000104.1 GCA_902789515.1 Oscillospiraceae bacterium | reverse complement strand
CAAGTTCTGGCACGGCTTTGCAAAGCCCGGACTCTGGCTGCAGAAGTTCACCACGGATGAGCCTGACGCTTCCATCATCGAAGTAGCAATCGCTTCCATCCAGGCAGTCATCCCCGAGAACAGCGAAGATGACCGCTGGTAACAGATCTGAGATCGAACGTATTTTAAGGGAAGCCGGCGACTGTGAACCGGAACTTGATTCCCGCATATTAACTGAAGAATTAGAAGGAGAGGCTCTTGATGAGGCCGTCAGAAGACGTGCTTCAGGCGAGCCTCTTGCTTATATACTGGGTCACAGACATTTCTACCGCGAGGATTATAAGGTCCGTCCGGGCGTCCTGATCCCGAGGGCTGATTCCGAACTCCTTGTCGAAGCCGCTCTGCAGTATCTGGGGGCTTTGCACCTCCCTGCAGGTGATGTTCTAAAGATCTCCCGCAGCACGAAAACTTCCGGCACGGTCCGTATGGCAGACCTCTGCACGGGAACGGGATGCATCGGGATATCTCTTGCCAATGAACTCGGACGTCACGGCATCAGGGTTATCGGTATTCTCACTGACATAAGCGATACAGCGCTCCTGACAGCATCCGAGAATGCGTTGGACTGCTGCAGCATACCGGGTACGATCGAGATCTTAAGACATAATATCCTGGAAGACGAACTGACCGGTACATACGACATCATAGTGTCCAATCCGCCGTATATCACTGACAGCGAGATGAAGGAGCTGGACGGGGAAGTGTCAGAGTATGAGCCCGCTCTTGCTTTGGAGGGCGGCCCGGACGGACTGAAGTTTTATGAGAGCATTTTCGTGAAGGCATATAAGGCTCTGGAAGACGGCGGTGCAGTCATGACCGAGCACGGATATCTGCAGGGTGAAGCGGTGCGTGACCTTTGCGCAAAGGCGGGGTTTGAAGATATAATCACACTTAAGGATTATGGCGGAAACGACAGGGTAACAGCGGGGTTCAAACATGCCGGGTAAGTTCTTCAGATACCGTTACGAAGAAGGCGACATAGTCATCATGAAGAAACCGCATCCGTGCGGCTCTAAGGAGTGGAAGGTACTGTCCGCCGAGTCGGAGGTCCGTTTCAAGTGCTGCGGATGCGACCACATCATGTCGCTGTCAAGGACCAGTGCGGAGAAGGCGACCGTTGCCGTAAAAAAGTCTGAATCAAAGGAATGACCGGCAAAACGCCATGAAATACAAATCCCAATATGAAATGATGACTGAAAAGCCTATTCCGGGCTTGATAGTAAAGTTGGGCATACCGACCATGATCAGCATGTTCGTTACGACGATTTACAACATGGCCGATTCGTATTTCGTGGGACAGATAAACACTTCTGCGAGCGGAGCCACGAGTGTTGTTCTCGGACTGATGGCGATACTTCAGGCGGTAGGCTTCATGTTCGGACACGGCTGCGGAAGCCTGATAAGCAGGATGCTTGGCAAAAAGGATATCGACAGCGCAAAAAGGTATTCCGCCACGGCCTTCTATTCAGCCTTGGCCATAGGCATTATCGCGTTGTTATTAGGCACGCTCATGCTCACGCCGCTCATGTATCTTTTGGGCAGTACCCCGACCATCCTGCCGTATGCGAAGACTTATGCTTTCTGCATCCTCTGCGCGGCGCCTGCTCTTGTCTCGAGCTGCGTAATGAACAACATCCTCAGATACGAAGGCCGCGCCGTGTTTGCGATGATCGGACTGACATCAGGCGGCATCGTCAATATCTTTTTGGATGCCCTGTTCATGGTGAAGATGGATATGGGAATACTGGGAGCAGGAATGGCTACGGCGATATCCCAGTATCTGTCGTGGTTCATTCTTCTTGCTGCGTTCCTCTTTAAGAAGCCTCAGACTTCGCTTGCTTTCAAGTATGCGAGATTCGACTTTAAGACACTGTCGGATATATTGACGATCGGCCTGCCAAGCCTTGCAAGGCAGGGACTTGCGAGCATATCCACAATGCTGCTCAACAATTCTGCCGGTGTATACGGTGATGCTGCCATTGCCGCAATGGGTATCGCAGGCAGGGTCAGCATGTTCATCTTCAGCGCAGTCCTTGGTATCGGTCAGGGCTTCCAGCCTGTGGCAGGGTTCAATTTCGGCGCGAAGAAGTACAAGCGTGTGCGTGAGGGCTTCTTCTTTACTCTTGCGTTCGGTTCGATACTTCTGTCCATAGCATCTGTCGCGGTCTTCCTTAATGCAGGGGAGTGTATACGCATATTCAGGGATGATCCGGAAGTAATAACGATCGGCATACCTGCTCTGCGCGCGCAGTGCATAGGACTGTTCTTCGTGCCTTTCCAGGTCTGCAACAACATGATGTTCCAAAGTATCGGATACAGGTTCAATGCGACTTTCCTGTCGTCACTCAGGAACGGGGCATACTTTATTCCCGTCCTGCTAATCTTTGCGTGGCGGTTCGGCCTTCCCGGAATACAGGTGTCCCAGGCGTTGGCAGATGTTCTCACGTGCCTTACCTGCATACCGTTTACAGTGTCGTTCTTTAAGAAGATATCCAAATGGGATGCTTCCGGCGGGGAAACCGTGACTTGATCAGTCCTCGTATTCTTCTAAGGCTTCTTCGTAGTGGTTCTTGATATAGTATCCGCCGAAACCGGAGAGCACCTGCCTTCCAAAAACATAAGGTTAGTATCGTCAAAATACTAACCTTATGCGAATAATAGTATAAACTTGCTACTATGTCAACAGGTGTGACCGTTAACGGATCTTATTCCCACCAGCAATTTCTGCTGTTATCAAGTTCCAGACACTTGCATCTGGTTCTGTTCTTCAAACGGAGAAATACCTTGGAAAGATCGTCAAATTCTTCCTGGTCTACAAGCAGATACTGTTCTGCGTTCTGTATGGAGTAGTGCAGGATATAAGCATGCGGCAGCTGCGCAGGGGATACCGGATCGGGGTTCGTATACTGCTCATCCCAATAATGATATGCCCACTCAGATATGTAATCATCTTTGGCCGTTATTACTATCTCGCGGTATACGGCGCCGCTCAGATCTGCGACCTTGCCGTACACACGGTAAATCCATGTATCATCGTCACTGAACGGATTGCTCTCTGTATCGACATGGAGACTGCAGGAAGTTACAACGACCACTTCAGCGTATTCGGCTCTGCCGCTGCGGATGCATTCGAGGAAATCCTCTACTCCGACCTTCTTTACGTATCCTGAATTCGTATATCTCGGATCGTTTGCTTTTGCAGGGTCAAGAACCTTGAAATCCAGTCCCGTTATACTCGGACGGTTCGCATCCGCCTCACGCTCTTTCGCATTCATCTCATTATGAACCTGACTGCGCCTGTTTGCCTCTGCCAGATTAGCCTTGATCTTGTCGAAAAAACCCATATGTTCCTCCTTAAAATTAATAGCGTTCAATATACTGGGACACGCAGATGTGCCTGCCGTCACAATCCTCGAAAACAAACTGTCTGTTGGTGGACATCTTCTGCGCCTCAGCTGCCTCCGGCAGAGCCTCGATCACCTTTATCTCATTGCCGGTTATCTCGTTGCTGAGAAGGTAAGGCTCTGAGCAGTAGATATACATATCATATTTGACACCGTACTCTCTGGCAGGCTTTGTTATGTCACCGGATGCCTTAACGAGGACGATGGTGATGTTATCTCTTGTAAGCTTGATGTGCGGCATCGCTTCGTCATCCAGGTGCGCTGCGGCAAAACCCAGCTTGGTCTCATAGAAAAGTGCGGTCTTAAGCGGGTCTTCGCATGCGAAAACAGCCGCCTGGCTGTTCATGAGAAGGAGGCGGCCTTTGTCTTCGCCTTCTTCTTCGGTTTTCTCTTCGGCATCCGTCTTATCGACTTCGCCGGATGCGGCATTCATCTGATATCCGAGAAGGGGCTTGCCGAAATACTTCTCGTGTCCCTCAAGAGATGAGATCGTTTCGCTCCTGGCCATTATGTCTTCCGTTGACATTGTCTCGGGAACCTCTCTTAAGGATTCGACTTTCTCGCAGTATTCGAGAAGGTTCATAAGGCGCACGTAAAGAGGCATTATCTCCTGTGCCTGGGCAGGAAGATTTGTAGTTCCGTGGATGAACATCATGCCGTACTCTACGGCTTCCGCAGGCAGTCCTGCGAAAAGATGCATCAGGAAATCCGCTTCAGCCTTGCAGTTATCATCAGTGCCTCCGGCTTCAATGGTCTGATAGACCATATCAAAGACCTTGTTCATATCGTGTTCAGGATAATTCCCTTTAAGCATCGCGCACCTCTGTTGGTTTAAAAATAATTGATTTTGGCTTATTATATCAGAAGTTTTCGGAAGGATTTGGAGTTATATGGCGGGATTCAAAAAGACAAATGCAATGCGCATCCTGGATAAGGCGGGCGTCGATTACACATATCAGGAATACGAGTTCGATGAGAATGACTTGGACGGCCACCATGTGGCCGAATACTTGAAGATACCGTACGAGGAAGTATTCAAGACACTGGTGGCGAGGTCCGAATCAGGAGAGTACCTGGTGTTCTGCATCTGCGTCGACGATGAGATAGACCTTAAGAAGGCAGCAAAGCTCGCAGGTGCCAAACGCGTCGAGATGATACACGTCAAAGACCTGCTTGGAGTTACAGGCTATATCAGGGGCGGATGCTCTCCCATAGGCATGAAGAAGAAATACCGCACATTCTTTGACGAGATGATCGAGCTTGTCGATGAAGTCAGCGTGAGCGGCGGCCAGAGAGGACTTCAGATCAGGATGAAGCCCGCCGATCTTGTGGCGTTCACCGAAGCGGTCGTCGGCGACTTTGCTATGCG
>CADAOK010000103.1 GCA_902789515.1 Oscillospiraceae bacterium | reverse complement strand
ATCTTCGCGTCGGCAGTCGTCTCGAGCGTGCCGATTGTCGACCACAAAAGCAGTCCTCCGAGGAGCAGTATGACCACTCCCAAGACTGCCCATATTCCGGGATTGGTAACGCGGAGATACTCGGTAAGCTTCTCCGGCGATGAAATCCTTTCCAGCGTCTTCTCGCGGAAAAGGCTCTTCTGCTTATTGTTATCCTGTTCCAAGAGACTCCCCTCCGTTTCCTTCCTGCGGGATCACTTTCCCATTATCTTCTCAGTGTTGCTGTCGAGCTCTGAGAGAGTCTTTAAGATGAACTCTCTGGGCTGGTCAAGATCGTCTTCGACCCACTTGGTGAGGATCGCGATACATCCCTGCGAGCGGTACCATGTCTGGTAGACGAGCTTCTTATCAGTGAGTTTCGCGCCGGTGCGCTCGGATTCGATCTTGCCCATGAGGCCGTCCAAGATCCTCTCGAACTTGGCGCGGAGCTGTCCTGGAGAATTCTCCGAGAAGACCATCTTGAAGACATTCGCATTCTTCTCGACATAGCGTGTGAGCTTGTCGAAGAAATCCTGCGACCTCAAGTCCTGGAGTTCGAGAACCAGCATACCCCACTCGATGAGGATGTCCTGTTCCATCTTGTCGTAGAGATCGTAGATATCGAGGTAGTGCTTATAGAAAGTCGCGCGGTTGATGTCCGCTATGTCGGTTATCTCCTGGACTGTGACCTTGTGAAGTTCCTTCTCTGTGAGAAGCGAAGTCATCGCATCGTAGATCGCCTTCCTGGTCTTGAGTGTCCTGCGGTCAGTCTTCTTCTCTTCCATCTTTTGCCGCCCTTTCACAAAAGGTTTATTGATATATAACATAATAGCACGATGAATGCGGATATAATTGAGGTTATAGAATGTTGTTACAATAGTTACACGGAGGAAATAATATGGGCACGGACTATAAGAGCAGAGTAACCATGGACCCTTCAGGCTTTGTCCTGCTGGCCGATTATGTTCCTTCGATCGTTCAGGAGATCAGGTATTATTCCACATACAACTTCATCGGCGACAGGATCGACGGTTACGAACAGCCGGTCGCGATCATTACCAAGGAAGCCGCAAGGGCGCTGCGCACCATCGGCAATGAGCTGAATGTGCAGGGGTACCGCATGAAGGTTTTCGACTGCTACCGTCCTGCGTGTGCGGTGAAACATTTCGTGATGTGGGGGATCGAGGACACGGACATCCGCATGAAGGAGTATTTCTACCCGGAGCTCGTTAAGCAGGAGCTGTTCTCGAAGGGTTATGTCGCGTCCAAATCCTCGCACAGCAGGGGCAGCACGATCGACCTGACGCTGCTCGACATGAAGACCGGCAAAGAGGTCGACATGGGAAGCCCTTTCGACATGTTCAGCGAGGTGTCGCACCCTGATTACCGCGGTATAACCGACGAGCAGTATGAGAACAGGATGATACTGCAGAATGTGATGGTAAGAGGCGGTTTCGAGCCGATCGACTGCGAGTGGTGGCACTTCACATTGAAGGATGAGCCGTACCCGGATACCTACTTTGAGTTCCCGGTGTCGGCGGAATATCTGCTGAGGAAATAACTCACGCTTACAGGCTTACTTTGACTGATGTGAAGCAGATGACATAACCGCCATCCTGCTTTCCCGTGACCTTTGCATAGATTCTGTCTTCGCCGCGCTGGAGCATTATGTTCATGCCTTTCGCAAGCTCGAAGTCTGCAGCAAGGAGCGCATGTTTCCTGTCAGCTGAGACCTTTGTAACCGTGCCCTTGTGGACATCCTTTACTATCTGCTTGCCTTCTACGACAAAGAAGAAATACTCCGTCGCTTCACATGCGGTCCAGTCAATATTTGCATAACCGAGGTCGAGCTCTGCCTCCCCTGCTTGGGTAACTTCGTAGTACTTCAGCTCGTCGGTCGAACCCTTGGGCAGGAACGATCCTTCTGAAGCATATTCAAACTTGCAGGCAAGGCGCGATGCCGTGTTTGCCGTGATGAGCACCTGGCCTCCGACGGTAAGACTCTCGACACGGCCGGCGGTATTCACGGTTGATCCCATGCAGCCGTACTTCATCTTCTTATCGGAGCCGATGTTGCCGATGACCGCGTCGCCGGAATTAATGCCTATGCCCATCTCAAGAGCAGGGTAACCATTCTCTTTGTTCCATGCGTTGACGCCCTTCATCGCGTTCTGCATCCCGATGGCGCACCTGACCGCGAGATCCGCATGATCCGGATACTCTCCCGGCGCCCCGAAAACGACAAAGATGCCGTCACCCAAAAACTCTATGACCGTTCCGTGATGTTCTTCGATGACCGCGACCATCGCCTCGAAATAGTGATTGAGGAGCGTGATCAGTTCCTGCGCGGACATCGTCGTCGCAAGTGCGGTGAAGCCCCTGAGGTCGCTCATCAGGATGGATACTTCGCGGGTCATGCCGCCGCGCTTCTGACCTTCTTCCGTCGTGAGGACATAGTCTGCGATGTCGGGCGAAGTGTATCTTGCGAAAGCGGACTTTACTTTGATGAGTCTCGTAAGGTCAGTAATGACGATAAGATAGATCGGATCGCCTTCGTTGTAGAAAGTCATCCTGACATGCAGGTTATAGACCTCGCCTTCATTGTTGACGTAGTCGACGATCTCTTCCTGCGAATATAGTTTCTGAGCTATCGCATCTATGAACAGCTGAATGAGGTCGTCGTTGCCTTCGACAAAAGGTATCGCTTCCCATATCTTCAGCTGACTTCCGCCCGTTATACCAAACAGCCGCTCAGCCGCCGGATTGGCATCCATAAGCACGCCCGAAACAGAGACGACGCATATAGCGTCGTCTGTCTTGGTAAATATATTCTTCAACTGTTCGGATGAGATGGAATCAAACATAAAGCCTGTCAGCCGTTGTAAAGATCATTGAGCTCCTTGCAAGCGTTAAGATAATCGAATGTCAGCTTCCTCAGACGGTATGACAGATGCTTTAAGATCATCTCGATCTTGACCGGGGATGACTTGAACAGTTCTGCCAGATCATCGGGACGGATGATCTCAACATATGTCTCGGGCTGATCTGCAACTGCCGTCGCACTTCTTGCATCGCCGGAGATCATACCCATCTCGCCGAAACACTCGACGGGATAAAGGTCTGTCAGCTTGTTCTGATCGTCCGTGCTGTAGTTGCTGTAGATGCCTACGACGCCGCCGTATACGATATACATGCAGTTGCCAATCTCGCCTTCCTTGAAGATGATCGTGCCCTTGTCATAAGTCTCGATGTTGCCGCCGGTCTGGCCCTTGAGTTTCTCGGATGCTTCGCGCAGAGCTTCTGCGGAAGGCTTGGAGATACTACTCTTGCCGGATGTATAGTAATCGGCGAACTTCTTGATCTTAGCAAAGAGTGATTCGTCCTTTGCCTGCTGAGCCTTGGCACCTGCGATCGCCTTGTTGACCAGGTCGTATTCAGCTGTGAGTTCCTTGAGCCTGCCTCCGATGTTCTTCATGATCGCAAGGATCATATCAGGATTCTCATTGAAGAAATCCTTGAGCTGATCCTGATCTATCTCTTCAGCCACAACATCTTCCTTCGCGATGATGGTCGCACTTCTCGGATATGCTTCGATAGCCGCGAGCTCGCCGAAAAACTGTCCTGCGGAAAGCTCTGTCAGGGAACGCTCGCCCTCTTCGCCGTAGTTTACTATTGCCTCTGCGGTACCTTCGATGATCCTGAAGAAACTGCTGCCGAGATCGCCCTGCTTAATGATTACTTCACCCTTTGAGAAACGCTTTTCGTATGACATGTTGTAACCCCTTTCTAAAGAAATTGATTGCTGAAATGTTATATTCGAATGGTACTCCAAAAATGTAGCATATTCAATTAATGACCTGTAAAGAATGTATGTCGGGTTGATGCTTCGCGCGCTGTGAGCAAGATGAAAACTTAACTGAGTGTAAACTGTTTATTCATACTTTATTTTACAGACGCGTATATGCTGTGTGATATACTGATACATATTGATAAAACAGGTCAAGGAGGCACTCAAATGCTGAACATCAACAAGACGATCACTAACGGCAAGGCAGTCTTTGCTCTTGAAGGAAGACTCGATACAAACACTTCAACAGAGCTCGACGCTGCGATCAGCCCCGTCCTCGAAGGCATCGATGAACTGACTTTCGATCTCGGTGCTCTTGAGTACATCTCATCCGCAGGACTCCGTGTCCTCCTCGCTACCCACAAGGCTCTTTCCAAGAAGGGCGGCATGAAGGTCACCAACGTCAATGAGATGATCATGGAGATCTTCGAAGTAACAGGTTTCTCAGACATACTGACCATCGAATAATTCTTTTTACAGGGGCTCCTCATTATGAGCAAAGATCTCGGTTCCAAGAGTTTTAATGCCATGGCCGGGGCCGGGTCCCTGGTGTTCTTAACCGGTATAGCACTTGCAGTCGGCGGGATGCAGTTCCTTCACATGGATCAGCTCACGCCGATCTATATTTTCAACTGCACCTCGGACCTGTGTGCGATGGTCCTGGGGTACATCCTCTACATCTGCTGCGTAGTCGACAGGCAGTGGTCAGGCAAGAACCTCGAGTACTTCCTGCTGATGATCATAACGATCTTCATCGGACTCTATACTGACGAGATCGCGTGGCTTACTGACGGCAAGCCGGAACTACGGATCCTTTGTATCGCAGCGAACACCGCATTCTACAATGCGTCGCCGCTTCTGGCATACCTGTTCTGGCGCTACGTGCTGACCTTCCTCAACGTCGAGAAAGAGCGCAGCCGCACATTCGACTACATCTTCAGGGGCGGACTCATACTCGCGCT
>CADAOK010000102.1 GCA_902789515.1 Oscillospiraceae bacterium | reverse complement strand
ATCATCAACGGTTATCAGGGAACCTCTTTCGGGATCTATGTATCCGGAGATATTGACTACAACGGTCTCTATGTCAAATACAATGGTGATGAAGGATACAGGGACATAGGAAACAGTTCATATTACATCCAGTACATCCCTGACATTATCTCGCCCATAGCTTCCATAGAGACACAATACTACGAAGAGCCTACGGGGTGGTTCTATCTTGGTACTTATGATCAGGAAAGATTCGAATACATGAAAGAGAACGGATACACCGGATGCTTCATTATAGAGGCTCTGTGTTCCACATACGGCAAGCAGGATTTTGATGTCTACTATAAAGGAAACAAGATCACGACTTTGAGTGCTGAGGCGTTCAATGAAGATGTAGTCAAAGGTGAAACACTGGTTACTTTCCCAGATGCAAAGAAAATGTATGCGGATATCATTCAGTATAAGGATAATATGTCTGATCTTGATCTTATAAGCGCAGGATGCTATTGGATAAGAAATCATTCTTACCGTGATTACGACTGCTGGAGCGCGGCTTTGATAAGGCAGATGATGATGATGAGAGGTCATGTCGGTATCACGTTGTCCTGTGCCGTTATCGAAGACGGATATTTCGTAAGTAATGATTATGGAAATTACTATGCTGTCACCTGGGATGTGGATCAGGGCATAGGGCATCGAATCGATCTCACGTACTTAGGAGACGGAAAATACGTGACTTACGAGACGCAGGGAAGCCTCGCTCTTGCCAAAGGAGAGACAGATTTCGGGTACCCATGGGAAGATGTCGGTGAATTCGACAAGTTTGTCTACTCGATATATGACGATGCCGATTGGCTTGTAGACTATGACAATGTTTACGATATGTTCCTGGGAGATTTCGGCATAGACATAACGAAGTTCGATCCTTACGACTGCAATACCTGGTATACGTAGTTACAGATCCGGCTCGTATTCGTAAGTGATGTCGCTGACCTTGCCGTTGCTGAAGAAGAAAGTCAGCTTGATGGAACCCGATTTGTAGATGATGGCATCTCCTTCAGCGGTGTAGTTCTCGCCGTAAGTGTTGATGACGGTATCGGATGACGCGCCGAAAGCGATTCCCTCATTGGTCATACAGGTTCCGGAATTGAAGTACACGGCAGAGATATAATCTCCTGTCGCACCGGGCTGTGCAATTATAACGAAATCACTGTAGGAATAGAGCTTGGCGACCACATTGGAGCTGTCCGAAGAGGATGTCTGCTCATAGTAATCGTAAGTCGTTCCGAGCGACTCTATTACGGGATCGCAAGGCTCTCCGGGAACGATAACGGTCCCGAGATAAGAGAATGAATAGTCATTGGCAGCGGATTTGGTCTGTGCAACGACCAGACCGTCTTCCGCGCTTGTTGCCGTCTCAGTGACTGAAGAGGCTTCGGTCTCAGGCATGGATACATCGGCGGTGGTCTCGTCTGTCTGGGGGATGGTCATGATTATTCCCGCAGTCTCACCGTTGGCAAGAGTAACGACAGTTCCTTCCGTATCCGATCTTCCGCATCCGGCAGCAGCCAGAGCGGCGAGAATGAATGCAGTTGCGGTAAGTAACCTCTTATCCATACAGTTGTGACGGGAATCAGCGTGCGGCGAAAAACGTTCCTACATCGTCCTGATCTAAGATCTTCTCTAAGACCTGCGTCTCGGAACCGTTGGCAATAACGCCGTTGATGCCGTTCTTAGTAACCTTGTCCATGGCGGAGATCTTGGTGATCATGCCGCCTGTGCCGAGCCAGGAACCCTTGCCCGAAGTGAAGTCGAGCATGTCATCGGTTATTTCTTCAATATATGAGATCCTTACGGCATCCGGATTGTCCTTCGGGTTGGAATCGTAGAGACCATCAACGTCGGACAGTATAATGAGCAGATCCGAATTGGTAAGGCAGGCAACGTCAGCCGAGAGAGTATCGTTGTCGCCGAAGGTTCCGTTGTGCATGATCTCCGTCGTGGATACGGAGTCGTTCTCGTTGATGACAGGGATGATGCCCATTTCGAGAAGAGTCTCGATAGTATTGGTAACATTCGCGCGTGTAAGCTTGTCTGTGATGCCGTCCTTTGTAAGAAGGATCTGGCCGCAGCGGTAAGAGTATTCGGCGAAGCTCCTGGTGTATGCGTTCATGAGTTCGCACTGGCCGACGGAAGCGATGGCCTGTTTCTCACGGGTCGATTCGGGGCGCTGCGTGAGACCGAGATATCCGATGCCGACTCCGATGGCGCCCGAGCTTACAAGGAGAACTTCCTTGCCGCGGTTCATGAGGTCGGAGATGGACCTGCACAGCTTGTCGATGCTGCCCAGATTCATCTTTCCGTTGTCATAAGTAAGTGTTGATGTACCGACTTTGATAACTATGCGCTTTGCAAAGTTTACTGCTACTCTTGAACCGCCGTTGCTCATTTATCACCGTTCCATATTTCTTATTTATATAAAAGGCAAAGTAAGGATATACTCATGCGCCCCAAATTGCAAGTTAGAATCCGCCGATATCGGTCTGCTCGTCAGGGTTGACCGGATCCGGCTCCGGCGGAGGCGGTACATGTACGGGGCAGGGATTGTTCTCTGTGGGGCAGAGGTAAGACCCTACCACGAAATAATCCGTATAAGCGGTGCCTGCCGCTCTGCACTCGTCTGTTGCGTAGTAACCGGAAGTGCACATCTGGACCGAGATGACGGTGTCGGGCTTGTAGAAGTTCGCCGCAGGCAGGTTCGCATGGATCTTCTGCATGCAGTACATCCATATCCTGACGGCATTGTTACGGTCACCTTTCGGGATCTCAGTCTGCCTGAGCCTGTTGTCGTATCCGTACCATACTGCGGCCGCATAATAGGGCGTGAATCCGCAGAACCATTTATCGATGTTGTCTGATGTTGTACCGGTCTTGCCGCATGTATCGATAAGGCCGCCGTCGAGACCCGTGATCTGTCCGCCGTACTGTGAAGGGATACCGGATGTGACAACACCCTTGAGCATGTCCGCGATAAGGAAGCTCGTCTCTTCGGAATAGACTCTGTATGTCAGAGGGTTCGAAGAAAGGATCACATTGCCCTCGCTGTCGAAGACATCAGTATACGCATAGGGTTCGGTATATGTTCCGCCGGAAGCGAACGTGTTGTATGCGGCAGCCATCTCAAGCGTCGTCATGCCCTTCGTAAAACCGCCAACGGACTGCGACGGGTAAGCGCCCTCATCCGTCCTGTCGATGCCGACCTGCTTGAGATACCAGAGTGCGGTATCACCGCCTATGTTGGTCCACAGCTGTGCAGCAATCGTGTTGCGCGATTTGACGAGAGCCTGGCGTATCGTGATCGGACCCAGGTAGTCATGTTCGTAGTTGACCGGCCATGCTTTGTTCGGATTGTTCGGATCAAGGAAGCACTCCTCGTCGTTATAGATCGTGCCGGGTGCGATTATGCCAAGCTCCAGGGCAGGCCCGTAGTCTATCAGCGGTTTGATCGACGAGCCCGGACTTCGGTAAGACGATGTCGCCCGGTTCAGTGACAGGTTCATGTTCTTCTCGCCGTACCCGCCCTGCATCGCGGCTATCGCACCGGTCTGGACATTGATCACGACCATCGACCCGTTAGGCTTCTCAGGGTAATCCGCCAGCATCTCGGGATTAGACTGGAACAGATCCTGGTTCTTGAAAGCCTCGTCGAGTATAGCCTGTGTCTCAGGCTCAAGCGTGGTGTATATCTGATATCCGCGGTTATAGACGAGCGTGGACGCAAGGCTTCTAGAGATTCCTCGCGACTCCGCGAGATCGTCGATTACCTGGGATATCGCATACTCGGTAAAGTAGGACTTGATCTGGGAGCCGGTGCTCGTATCCTGCTCCTTGAATACGATCTCGGTGTTGAGAGCATCATTGTATTCTTCCTCGGTTATGTATCCGAGTTCATACATCTTGCCCAGGATGATCCTCATCCTTCTCAGGGCATTCCTTCTGCCCGTCTCTCTCAAAGGATTGTAGTAAGAAGGGCTCTTCGGGATGCCTGCGATCAGGGCGCACTCGGGAAGAGTAAGCTCGGATGCATCCTTGCCGAAATAGTTCTGTGCGGCTGCCTGCACTCCGACATAGTTGTTGCCGGTAGGAGCGAGGTTCATGTAAAGCTCAAGGATCTCATCTTTGGAGAGATTCTGCTCGAGTTCCATTGCCGAGAACCACTCCTGGACCTTACGTGAGGTCGAGTGCTCGTCCTGGCCGGATATGAGCTTGACTGTCTGCTGTGTGATGGTGGAACCGCCGTATGTGGCAGAACCGCCGTTGCTGAGCGCTGACAGGAACGCGCCGCCGATACGCTTGATGTCGATACCGGAATGTTCATAGAAACGCTCATCCTCGATAGCTATGATCGCCTCGTCGAGGTATGTATCGCGCACGTCGCTGAAAGACACATAGATACGGTCAACGTTCTCGCTGCCGGTAAGCTTGGCGATGACGTTGCCTTCCTTGTCATATACAAAAGAAGTCTGCGACTCTTCCGCGGTGGTAAGGTCGCCTATGGAAAGTGGCTTTGTCGTGGAAGCGTAGCCTAAGAGCATGCCCGCTCCGAATCCTCCGAACAGGAAGCAGATACAAAGCGTCACTACGATAAGGACACGCGCTATATCCCAGATAAATGATCCGATCTCCCGTATGGCGCTCCTGTTAAAGCCCGACTTGGTGGGCTTCCCCTTGAGCTGCGAACGGAGTTCGTCTGCGAGTGCGCTGTTCTCCGGCTTTACCGGTGTGGTCGAGCGCTGGTTCCTGCTGCTTGACAATGCCTATGCCTCCATCATGAAATTCAACTAATTTTACCACTAATTCCGCTATAATTAGATTACTAATATGAGGCAAAGGAGAAGTGCTTTGGAAGAG
>CADAOK010000101.1 GCA_902789515.1 Oscillospiraceae bacterium | reverse complement strand
CCGCCGATCGTGGTCTTCTTTATCGCTTTCTTCGCAGGCTCGGACTTCTTCGGGGCAGGAGCCTCTTCGGGCTTGGCAAGTTCCTGCATCTTCTGTTCATCGGAAACTGCTGCAAGGTTGACTTCCTCAACCGGCGCCGGGACAGCCTCGGAATCGAGATCGTCTATATCGTTGAAAACTTCTTTATCGCTCATGTTTACTCCTTATAAGGGTTCACAATTATCCATAATATTCAAGATTATAACATTATCGCACGCGCGTTATATTACAGGCGTGAGGCAAAACGAAAAGAAAACCGCGACCTGTAAAAGATCGCGGTCTTATTGTTCCTTACTGAATCTGCAAGGGAATTAACCCTTTGCTTCCATTCTCTTCTTGAACTTATCAACAAACTCTGAGATCTTCCTTTGTGGAAAGAGTCTCGAAAGTCGCACCGCAAGCACACTTCACAGTTACGAGCTGTGTCTTAGGATGGATTCCTTCTTTCATTTCTTTCACCTCTTAATCAAAGATATGGCGCGTAAATCGGCTCACGTATGCCATACCGGATTTTGTTAGCGTTGCTATATTACTTTATAGCCTGCTTCTTGTCAATCGGCCGCAAACGATTTTTTGACCGAGAAGATAAACGAACGGTTGTTGGATGTCTTCTCCATCAGGTTGATGACCGCATTGGTCGCTGCAGCGGTATCCGCCTCGGCGATCCTTCTTCTGATCAGCCACATTGCATCAAGTTCCTCGGGATCGAGCAGGAGATCCTCTCTTCTCGTACCGGACTTGTCGACTGCGATAGCCGGGAAGATCCTTCTGTCTGCGAGCTTTCTGTCGAGAGTAACTTCCATGTTGCCCGTCCCCTTGAACTCCTCGAAAATGACTTCGTCCATCCTGGAACCTGTCTCGATGAGGGCTGTCGCGAGGATCGTAAGGCTTCCGCCGTTCTCGATGTTACGCGCCGCACCGAAGAACCTCTTAGGTCCGTAGAGTGACCCCGGATCGAGACCGCCGGAAAGTGTCCTTCCCGTAGGATTGATCGTAAGGTTGTATGCTCTTGCGAGTCTGGTCATCGAGTCTAGGAGGATGACGACATCCTTACCTATCTCGACGAGCCTCATTGCTCGCTCGAGCACGAGCTCGGTAACTCTTACATGATTCTCAGGTCTCTTGTCGAATGTTGAATATACAACTTCGCCCTTGATATTCCTCTGCATGTCCGTAACTTCCTCAGGACGCTCGTCGATGAGGAGAACGATAAGAACGCAGTTGGGATTGTTTGCAGTAATGGAATTTGCGACCTTCTGGAGAAGGATCGTCTTACCGGCCTTCGGCGGTGATACGATCATACCTCTCTGGCCTTTGCCTATAGGCGAGAACAGATCGATGATCCTCGTGGAGATATCTTCTTTCTCTGTCTCGAGAGTAAGTCTCTGATCAGGATAGATCGCTGTGAGATTCTCGAACTTCGGTCTTCTCCTGATCTCTTCGTAGTTATTCTCTTCGTTGACGGGAATACCGTTTACTTCTGCGACACGGCGGAGCGGAGCATATTTCTCCTTGCCTCGCTTAGGCAGCATGTATCCCTTGATGTAATCGCCTCTTCTCAGACCCATACGCTTGATGAGCTGGCCGGGAACATATGCGTCTTCATCTCCGGGGAGATAATTCCTTCTGTGGACAAAACCGCAGTAATCATTCTTGTTGCTGTCAGGATTACCGATAGACAAGACGCCTTCTATCTCGATCTCAACAGGCGGTTCCTCGACGGGAACAGCATCTTCTGCAGCATCACCTTCTGTTGCGGAAACCTGCTTAACATCCTGACCGGGTCCGAAAGAAAGCTTCCTTCTTCTTGACTTAACCTTGCGGTCCTGGCGGGGCTGATCGTTCTTCTGTTCAGCTGCAGGAACCTCTTCAGTCTTGGCCTCGGCAGGAGCTTCCTCCTCTGCCGCAGCTTCAGTTGCCGGTTCTTTCTTATCATCAGCAGGTGTTTCTTCTGTCTTCTCTGCCTTTGTCTTTCTGGTACGTTTCTTTGCAGGCTTCTTCTCTGCCTTTGCTTCCTCATCAGGAGCCTCAGCCTTCGGCTCTTCAGAAGCGGGTTCGGTAGCAGGCTCTTCTTCAGCCTTCTTCTTGCGTCCGCGTTTCTTGGGAGCGGGTTTTGCAGTTTCTTCCTTCTTCTCAGGTGTAAGCATTCCGCTTATAACACCTATCAGTTCATCACGTGATTTTGTCTGTGCTTCCTCAAGCGAATAATAACCAAAAGTAGCGGCTATCTGGGCGAGGTCAGCATCAGTCTTTGACTCAAGTTGTTCGAGTTCGCTCATAGTTTTCCTTTCTGCGGGAAATTAAAATCCAAATATAAATTGCCAATGTAAATGCGGAAATCTAACTAAATAAATGGAACTAATTACGCATGCCGGTAAATCCGACTTCGAGCGGATTTTACCACTTTGTATCAATACTAGTCAACAGTTTTTATTATATCTCTTTAAGACATTCCTGATGTCAGGAAGAGCTTCCATGAAGACCTCCACGCACTTGGGATCGAACTGTGTGCCTTTGCCCTCTTCGATTATCTTAAGAGCATCATCAACAGGGAACGCAGGTTTATACACACGCGAAGATGTCAACGCATCGAAAACATCCGCCACCGCCATTACCCTTGCAGACAAAGGTATCTCTTCACCCTTAAGGCCTTCAGGATAACCAGCACCGTCCCAACGTTCGTGGTGGTATGCAGCCATATTGCGCGCCTCGGTAAGATAAGTCCCGCCCTCAACGGTATTGATGGCTTTCTCGATGATCTCCTTGCCTGCAGTGGTATGAGTCTTCATGACCTCATACTCTTCAGGCGTAAGCTTGCCGGGTTTATTGAGAACAGTATCTGATATCCTTATCTTGCCGACGTCATGCAGCGGAGCAGACTTAACAACATATTCCATGTATTCGTTAGTCAGCTTATCAATATAATATTTCTTGCGTTTCAGACCTCTCAGGATTATGCGGACATATTCCGCAGTCTTCTGGATATGATCTCCTGTATCCGAATCACGGTTCTCCACCATATCTGCCATCAGGATAATAAGTCCGTCCTGCATCTTCATGACATTCTCCGAATACTGTCTGATATCACGGTATTGTTCAGCCATGTCAGATTCCATCTTGCTGACAGTACTGTACAATTCACCGATCTCATTATGGGACTTGATATTCAGAGCTTTTATCTTCTCGACGCTCTTATCTATCGATTCCTGATCACCGATATTCTTGATGAAATCTTTTGCCGCATCCACTATACCGGTCATCGGATATATGATCCTGTGCTCCATCACGCCGACAAAGATCACGGCGAAAAGGATCGTGAACAATGCGACAAAGATGGCAATGTTGCGGATATACACGCTGAGTTCACCCTGAATATTGGTAACATCGATCTCAACGCACAAAAGTCCAACCGGATTGCCTTCGCTGTCAAAGATGACTCTATATCCGTTGAACATATGACCATAACCTTCAGAGTCGCCTTCCAGGACACCGCTGTCTGTCTTTCCCGATCTGACGGCATCCTGCAGAATGAGCAGAGTCTCTTCCTCGAAGCTTCCTTCTTCGCAAGGAGTGCCGAGATATGTATAAGTGCCGCCTTTATCAAGTTCTTCCTGAGTCTTGGTATTGATAGCGTAATTCAGACTTCCTATATCATCGGCATCGTCAAAATAGACAGCATAGAGATAATCTATTTCAGAGCTTTCCTTGACCTTGTTGAGATGTTCTCGCATGATCTCATAATCGTCAGGCATCTGTCTGGCTGCGATCATATCACCGAATGAGTATTCTTCAGTAACGCTGTATGCATAATCGAGAACCGTCGTCACATACTTGTTGTAGTTCTCAATGATATGGTTCTGATAGAGACTGAATCCGGTAATAACGACAATGACCGTAAGCACAATGATAACAGCGGATGAAAAAACCGCCGCTGTCAGCTTAATGCTCAATCCCTTGTGGCGCCCATTTCCCAAATCACGATACCTCCACAAGTATTATTATACCCTTAAGTTTTAAATATGATGTAACGGCGCTTTTATCATTTGGTAAATGCAGGAAAGATATTTTCAGAAAATAAAAACATCCGTCTGATACATAGACGGATGTAAATGTTTATGTCAGTCAATACGGATCAGTTATCGCTCAGTGCCGCGAACTTATCCATCATGTCGAGCGCCTTGCCTGTACCGATAACAACGCAGGATACAGGGTCCTGAGCAAGGTATACATCAATACCGATCCTGTTGGACAGCATGTGGTCGAGACCGTAGAGCATCGCACCGCCGCCTGTCATAACGATACCTCTCTGGGAGATATCAGCCATGAGTTCCGGAGGTGTTCTCTCGAGAACATTGTGTACGGCTTCGAAGATCTGTGTAATCGGTTCTTCGAGTGCCTCGAGCATCTCTGTGGAAGATACCGTAACCGTCGAAGGAAGACCTGTGATGATGTTTCTTCCCTGAACATCCAGTGTAAGCTCCTCATCTCTCGGATAAGCGCAGCCGATCTCGATCTTGAGCTTCTCTGCCGTCTTCTCACCGATGAGGATGTTATGTCTCTTTCTTACATGCTTGATGATAGCTTCGTCGAACTTGTCACCTGCTACCTTAAGCGATGCATCAACAACAGGTTCGCAAAGTGAGATAACAGAGATATCCGTTGTTCCGCCGCCGATGTCAACGACCATGGAACCTGCTGCCTTGGTAATATCGATACCTGCACCGATTGCAGCTGCGATAGGCTCTCTGATAAGGAATACATCTTTGGCGCCGGCATGACGGCATGCATTCTCTACAGCCTGCTGCTCCACCGGTGTGATTACAGAAGGAACGCATACGACGATTGTCGGTTTGAAGTAAGAAGCACGAAGACCCGTGCAGACTCTTCCGATAAATGCCTTGAGCATAACTTCCGTTGCGCGGAAGTCAGAGATAACGCCTTCTCGGAGAGGTCTTATAGCTTCAACGATACCCGGAGTCCTTCCGAGCATGAGGCTCGCTGCCTCACCTACTGCAAGGACCTTGCCTGACTTGCTGTTGATCGCAACAACTGAAGGTTCCTTGAGAACGATACCCTTACCTCTGATATATATCAGCACGCTGCTGGTGCCGAGATCGACACCGATCTCCATGCCTAAACCCATAACTATTCACCTCTAGATATATCGATAAATGCCTTGCGGCACCTGTGTTCATACTAAAACACAGTAATTATTACATTCAATTTATCAAAAATCAATCAAATATGGGGCAAAGCTGAATGACAATATTGTTTCATTTTATGT
>CADAOK010000100.1 GCA_902789515.1 Oscillospiraceae bacterium | reverse complement strand
CCGCTCTCTCTTGCGGGAAGGATTATATCCTCACCGTCAGCGGCATCAGCCAGTGCGGCAAGGCATTCTTTTGTTGCCTTGATATCGTTGCTGTCACCACCTGCGGTAAGAAGGAAATCCCCTCTCGCACCGAGGACATAATTAACGATGAGCTCCCTGTGAAAGACCGACTTCGACGGAGGTGCCTTGACCGTTAATTTTTTGTCTGTGCAGCAGATATTTATCATCTGAGGAACTCCGTGAATTCTTCGGGTGTCATCTTCTTTATCTCGGCCTTGCCGATCTCGTTTACAAGGATGACAGAGATCTTCTCACCGCGCTTTTTCTTGTCGTTCATCGCGCCGGATACAGCATCTTTTGCTGTGATGGGATCTTCCGTGGGAAGGCCGTATGCCTTGATAAGATCCTTGATGCTTCGTGCGGTCTCTTCTGTCGTAAGACCTGCTTTGAGGCATGCGTCTGTGATGATGCCCATGCCTTTCGCGACACACACGCCATGAGCGAGAGTGAAGTTGCTGTTCCTCTCGATGACATGCCCTACCGTATGGCCATAATTGAGTATCTGACGTCTGCCGTTATCGTGCTCGTCTTCAGTTATGACTTCAGCCTTGTCCTTTACGCAGCACCTTAAGATCTTCGTTACCGTATCAATGTCATTCTGCAGCGTCATGGCCCTGCCTTCAGATGCGATGCCGGAGAGCGTCTCATACAGCTCGGGATCCATAATGAATGCATACTTGATTACCTCTGCCATACCCTCGGTAAATGTCTCCGGGGAAAGCGTGGTGAGACAGTCTGTATCTTCTATTACCATCGAGGGCTGATGGAAAGCACCTGCCAGGTTCTTGCCCTGCGGAAGGTCTATTCCGGTCTTGCCTCCGATCGCAGCATCTGCCATGGCTAGGAGCGACGTCGGTATCTGCACGACCTTGATGCCTCTTAAGAAGGTTGCGGCAGCAAAGCCTCCCATGTCGGTGGCAACACCGCCTCCGAGCGATACCACGATGTCTGTTCTCGTGAACTCTTCGCCCGCCATCACTGCCCACATGCCTGCGATGGACTCGATATTCTTCTTCTCTTCTCCCGCCTCGAAAACAAACTCTGAAACAGAAAAGCCTTCGCGTTCGAGCGAAGACTTTACTCTTGCAAGATAAAGCGGGGCAACATTTGTATCAGAAACTATGAGCGCTTTCTGCGCACGGATAAGACATTCGCGGATGTGTGTTCCGCAGCTGTCGATAAGACCCGCTCCTATCAGTACATCGTAATCAGAAGAAGCCTGAATGTTAATCCTGTCCATGTCTTAAGATCCTCTCTTTGATCTGGCTGCCTTCGTCTAACAGACGGTACAGTTCTTCGCTGTCGGAAGCCGCGATCGCCGCTCTGTATTTCTCGAGTTCCGCCTGAACCGCTTCGACCTCGGCGAGAAGATAATCCCTGTTTTCCAGGAAGAGCTCGGTCCACATTCCCGCATTGAGATATGCGACTCTGGTAAGATCCTGGAACGAGCCGCCGGTAAAGCCTTCGGCTTCTTCCGCACCCGGGCTCTTAACATAGCAGCTCGACACAAGGTGTGCCATCTGCGATGTCATCGCGATCATGCGGTCGTGATTCTCGGGTGTTGTGATAACAAACCTTCCGAACTCGAGTATGCCCAGCATCTCCTTGATGGTATCAAGCTTGCCGAGGACGGCATTCCCGTCCTTTGACGGATCCGGCACGAGTATCATCGAAGCATTCACGAACATGTCCGCTTTCGAGTTGTCGTAACCGGAGTACTGCGTGCCTGCCATCGGATGTCCGCCGATGAATGTGAATCCGTATTCATCCGCAAGACGGAATCCTTCTTTGCAGATATATCTCTTAAGCCCGCAGACATCGGTTACTATCGTGTCTTTGCGGATATAAGGAGCATTCTCCTCAAGGTATCTGACTGCCGCTTCAGGATACAGTGCCACGATCAGCAGGTCGCAGCTGCCTATGGTATCACGGTCCAGCACACCGTCAGCATTGCCTTCTTCTATTGCCTTGTCCAATGTCGCCCGGGTACGGTTGCCCGCGAGGACAGTAACATCCTTGCAGCGCTTCTTGAAGCCTCTTGCAAACGACGCTCCGATCAGACCCAGACCTTCTATTCCAACTGTGAACTTTTCCATAATCAGAGTATACCGCGAACCTTTGTGACCTGTGACATTACATCTGTAAACATTTCGGGAGTGAGACTCTGTGCGCCGTCCGAGAGCGCCTTGGAAGGATCAGGATGAACCTCTATCTCAAGACCGTCCGCACCTGCCGCGGTAGCCGCCATGGCCATCGGCTTGATGAGAGACCTCTTGCCCGTAGCGTGAGAAGGGTCTGCAACAACGGGAAGGTGAGAAAGCTCATGAAGGATCGGTACCGCAGACAGATCGAAAGTATTTCTCGTGTAAGTCTCATATGTTCTGATGCCTCTCTCGCAGAGGATAACGTTCGGGTTGCCCTCGCTCATGATGTACTCGGCACTCATGAGGAGTTCCTTGAGAGTAGCGCTGAGACCGCGCTTAAGAAGGATCGGCTTGTCCGTCTTTCCGAGTTCTTTGAGCAGCTCGAAATTCTGCATGTTCCTCGCACCTACCTGGATGACATCAACATCCTTGAAGAGCGGAAGGTGATCGGGATTCATGATCTCGGTTACTATCGGAAGACCCGTTGCGGCCTTTGCCTCGAGAAGGAGTTCGATACCCTTGTCCTTGAGGCCCTGGAAATCGTAGGGAGATGTTCTCGGCTTGAATGCACCGCCTCTTAAGAGCGTCGCACCGGCATCCTGAACGCGCTTAGCAGTCTCTATGATCTGCTCTCTTGATTCGACCGAACAGGGACCTGCCATTACCGCGAAATGCCCTCCGCCTATCAGAACGCCGCCGCAGTCAACGACAGTATCCTCGGGATGGAATTTCCTGTTTGCCTTCTTGAACGGCTCGGATACACGTGTGACCGTCTCGATGATATCCAAGCCCTGGAGCATCTCGATATCGACCTGTGTCGTGTCACCGATGAGGCCCAGGACAGTGCAGAACTCACCCTGCGACTCGTTAACCTTGAGACCCTTATTCTCGAACCAGACTTTGAGACTGTCGATCTGTTCCTTTGTTGCCGTCTTCTTCAATACTGCGATCATGTTCTTATCTCCTTTTGTATTTGTATTACTTGTTTAAACAAAAACGCTGCACTCCTTGCGGTCCGTGCAGCGTCTCTAACTAAAAGTCTTGTCAGTATCTAACAGTTCTTATCACGCACAAACCGCCACGGTATCCTTGCCGTAGTAATAAAAGTTAAATGCGTAATAATAAACCGCAGTCTTCATTTGATGTCTCCTGAATAAAAACTGCGGTTATTAAATCACAAACTGATTTGGAATGCAATACTTCAGGCGAAGTCAGCAAATCCGGTCTTCTCTTCGATTATCTCAAGCACGCCCTCAGGCTCGATATCAAGTGCGATGGCAAACTCGTTGTTCATCCTGTTCCTTGCATCGTTCAGAACGCGCTCGTCCTGTGCGTTAAGATGCTTTCCTTCTGCGGCCAGCTCATCGGCATGGCTAATGATCAGATGGATGAGCTGCAGGATCTCTTCGCGGCTGCCGTTGGCAACTATATCAGTGAATGCGTCCTTGCGTGCATTGCGGTCTTCGATCCATTCACCGCCGGTAAAAGGAATACGGTCAATGAGAGTCATGGCTTCTTTCTTGGAAAGAACTTTCTGTATCTTGCTTACCTGCGCTTTGTTGGCAAGCGGAACATAAACAGTAGCTGACTGTTTTACAAAAAGCGGTTTGAGAACATAATATTTCTGAGGACGCTCATGAAAAAAGCTCATGTCCCTGATGTCATCGATCAGGCAGACGCCCTTTGCTCCATAAACAATATTATCTCCAATCTTAAAAGCCATATACCTCTCCTTCCTGTAAAAATAAAAAATTTTTGAAAAACTATTTGCAAAATGAGCAATTAGGTGTAAAATATCTGTTTTTATTCTATCACGGGCAAAAATAAAAGCCCGTCGGCATTTTCTACAAAAAACTTCGGGGCTTTCTTTTTTTTGGTCGTTAATCGACTAATTACTTACTTGTCACACGCCTTTTTGATCCTGTCGATCACTATCTCGAGCGCCTTGATGCGCGCATATTTCTTATCGACCGATTCAAGAATGTACCAGGGTGCGAACTCGGTTGACGTCTTCTGGATCATCTCGTCTATTGCAGTCTCATACTGATTCCACTTCTCGCGGTTGCGCCAGTCCTCATCCGTGATCTTCCACTGCTTCTCCGGGGTCGCCTGACGCTCCTTGAAGCGCTTTAACTGTGTCCTCTTGTCTATCTGTACCCAGAACTTGATGACGACCGCACCCCAGTCAGTGAGCTCCTTCTCGAACTCGTTGATCTCGTTATAGGCGCGCTGCCAGTCATTCTCAGAGCAGAAGCCTTCTATCCTCTCGACCATGACCCTTCCGTACCATGTCCTGTCGAAAATGGCAATGTGGCCTGTTTTCGGGAGGCGGGTCCAGAAACGCCACAGGAAGTGCCTTGCCTTCTCGTGCGGTTCGGGAGAAGCAATCGGCAGCACCTCAAATCCTCTCGGGTCCAGCGCTCCCGTGATCCTCTTTATGTTACCGCCCTTGCCTGCCGCATCCCATCCTTCGTATGCGATGATGACGGGTATCTTCTTGCGGTACAGTTTATAGTGGAGCTGCCTCAGTTCCTTCTGGAGTTCATCGAGGCGCTTGTCATATTCTTCCTCGGTAAGAGTCTTGCCCTTCAGTTCGATCTCCCCCAGCTTGGGCGTCTTCTTGAGCGGGAAAGTGTTCTGAAGGATCGGCGATGCAAGCTCCTTGTTCTTGAGCGCTGTCTCGATCCCGCTGTTAAGGAATTCGAGCACCTGGAGCTCGGCAAACTTCTTATCCTTTGCATCTATTATGTACCAGGGTGCAGTCGGGCTGTTCGTATCCTTCAGGTACTTGTCATAGACCTTCATGCTCTCATCATAATGCTTGTTCTCGTAAAGGTCGCCCTTATCCACTCTCCATTTCGTGTCCTTGTTGCCGAGCAGTTCATCGAGCCTTCTCTTCTGTTCCTTCTTGCCGATATGGAAGAAGAACTTCATTACAAGGTA
>CADAOK010000099.1 GCA_902789515.1 Oscillospiraceae bacterium | reverse complement strand
CTATGCCCTCATGTCTGAAGGCTGTGAGACTATTGAATCCATACTGTTCGAGAGGTATATCGCACTGCCGGGTTATTACCTGAACGAGGGCATCGCTCCGTATATCGGCAATGCTTATGCTTTCTTCAATCTTGAGGATTTCAAGGCACGGTATTCGGGAGATGCATTGGTCGAAGCAATATCGGCTCTCGTAAGATACCTGACACCCCTGACAAATGACGGCGGTGCTCGCGTTAAGAGCTATACCAACATTGCCACCGTGGATACGACCTTCGGTGCCGCAGTCGATGCTATCGTCGACCTGCTCGAGAAGGTGGATAACAAGACCGATTACCAGACAATCACGATGCTGTTCAAGAGCGTCACCGAGACGATCAGGGGATGCGCCCAGAGCAAGGGTCCGTTCGTAATCGAAGAGGTCAGCACCGGTCTTAACACCCTGAAGGTAAACCTTACCGATGCTTTGATCGCCGGTCTCCGCGAAAGAGACGAGAGCGGCGATACGGTGCCGCTGGATCTCTGGCTCAATGTCGGAAAGTTCAGCGTCATCTATTCAAACCCCTTCAGACTGCTTGAGCAGATCCAGCCGCGTGTGCTGAAGGAAGATAAGGAAAAGGTCGTCAGAGAGAACACGCTCATGCTGCGTTCAGATTTCCTCGACGATGCAAAGAAATACATCCAGAGCAGTGCCGGCGGAAATACGGCAGAGATCGTAAAGGAATGGATCAAGCTGTACCAGAACGGCGGCAAGTTACCTTCTGAACCCATGCCTGCGCCCGCATCTGCACCTGCGTTTGCACCGCCACCCGCCCCTGCGCCTTCACAGGCTCCCGCACCGGCACCTTCGCCCGCTCCTGCGTTCACACCTCCGCCTGCACCCGCTTCGCCGTTTGCTCCGCCCGCTCCGGCGGAACAGTCGATCTTCGTTGCACCTCCTGCTGAAGAACCGGTCAGCAACGACAGTTCATATCAGGATTTCACTTCGGAACAGCCGGCGGCTGAACCCAAGAAAGATGCTGACGATAAGAATTCCAAGAAAGGCTTGGGAGGGCTTTTCGGAGGTATCTTTAAGAAATGAGAAAGAGACACGTATTCCGCGGAACATACAAGACTTCGGATTTCTGTTACAGCCTGTTCAGCGGCAGTTCACTCTATTTCTTCTGTGAGTGTCTTGACCATGACGTGCTTCCGACCTTGATCGATAAGAACAAGCATTGCCCGGGAATCGAGACTCCCGACAAGCAGTTCTATTACTGGCTGAAGAGGATCCGTTATGTTGAAGAGACCATGACGAGCAAAGACCTCGGCGTTCAGAGACATTATTTCGCTATGATCAAGAACAGGCCGCTTTACAATAAGATACTCTGGCCTGTCGACATTGTTGAAGTTTCTTCGGATATCCTGAACCTCGAGGGCAAAGCGATGACTGTTTCCAGACACCATGATGCGCGCGATGATTCCAACAAGGTTGATGTGAGTGACATGGCTCTGGTATTTCCCTATGAGGACAGATTCCAGGCATTCAGATACACGGCACAGGATATAGTCAATTACTATAATGACCCTGATAATCAGCTTGTGCCGGACGAGGAGAAACTCACATATAAGAATCCTGTCATCAGGAAACTGATCGTGGAGATCGTAAGAGCCATTAAGGGTATATATGATGCCGGATATGTCTATTATGATTTCTCGCTTCCGCGTTTCTCGATCGACAACACGGGGACTCAGTCGACGATCTTCCTGGATTTTACGAACCTTGTATTCGGCATAGAAGAACTGTACCGTGCCGATGATTATTCCGAACTGATGATAGAAGAACCCAAGGAGATCGAACCTGATTTCGCGGATCCGTTCTTTATGGCATACGACGAGATGATCATCCCGGACGAACAGACATTCCTTTTCAGTCTGTGCTCGCTCCTGTTCTTCCTTATGTTCGGCCGAAATGCTTATTCCGGAGGAATCTCACAGGAGTCTGACGCGACGCTGCTGCAGCATTACAGGATAGCCATGGACAGACTTAAGGAACCGTACTTCATTTTCGACGAGGATGAGAAGAACAACATTAACCGCCTTGGCATCATATCTGCCGATACTGCTGTTATCGACCTGTTCGAGAATGCTCCGGCGCAGCTTAAATCCATGTTCATCAGGACTCTCAGTTATAAGAATGCGAAGAGGATAAACGATAATCTGTATGCTCCGTCACTGAAGGAATGGCTTGATTTCTTTGAAAGCAGCGGATGGATCAGTGAGAGCAACAAAACCATATTAACTGTACCGGAGAATTGACAAGATGAAGATGAAGGTATTGGAAAGACTGCATATCGGCAATACTTACAAGAACATCAACTGCGATGTCTCTAATGAGTTTATCGAAACCATCAGCAGAGTGTTCAGCGGCAATAACGCTATCTTCTACGATGTTACCGAGCTTAGGAGATTCCTTGAGCATAATAACGTTCCCGATGTGGATATCGGACGTTTTACCCTGATCGCTTCAGTACCCGGTTTCGGCAAGCTGATAGATGATGCCACCAGGAATACGGTCGACAAGGCCTCTCTGGATTCTTTCGTTGTCAATGCATATGAGAAGACGGGACTCATGAAGTTCATCATCCTTGAATACCTGTCTGTTGTATTCGATTCAAAGGGCACGATGTACCAGCTGTCTTTTGCTGATGCCGATGCCAAGCTGACTGATGTTAATGCGAGGGGAACAGCTTATTACTTTCCGTATTCCTCATACAAAGCGATCCTCAACAAGGATACCATCGACAAGAATGACTGCGATAACCTCATGGCAATGGGAGTGCCGATGGCTTACTACATCAAGGGCTCGCATCAGCTGAAAACGGCAAGACTCGAAGCTCTGAAGAAAACTAAAGATTCCGAAGATGACAAATCGAAGGAACCGTCAACCGTCATGAAGAAGCCTCTGAACGAGGAGGCATTGAAAAATCTCAAGACTGCGGCTCTTCTCGGCTTTGACTCCGCATCTGTCGAACTTGGCAGATACTACTTTGACCTTGGAGAACTCTACTGGGAAAGTGCATACGATTATTATTCCGCATGCGGTATCGATGCGCTTACCAAGGAAGACCGCGATAACATGATCAGCCTGATCAATTTCAACCAGTACAATTCAAGACTGCTGGTGTTCAGCGGTCTTTTGTGGGCTCTGACACTTGTCCTGGCCTGCTTTATCCCGAGTTTCTCCTGCTATGCCGGAGAGACGGTCTACGGCATCATTACACTTGTGCTTCAGGCTGTGATCATCGGAGGCGGTGTCTTTGCGCACAAGAAGCGTCCCTATGTGTCGATGACGCTGATCATGCTCCTGGTATTCGTTTTGCTTATGTGCTTTGTCATAGCAAGGATTGTTTTCTGAGGTGCCTGAAGATATGCTGGATTGGTTAAGGGACGGCAATAGAATCAGACCCACTCAATATACGGATGAAGATGCAGCCGGATTCAAGTATTTCAAGGCATTCCTGATCCTTGTGCTCTATATGTATTGCCTGTTCGTTATGGCAATATATGACTTTACGATTTCCGGACTGATCGCCGCGGTCGTTATTCCCGTGCTGATCGCAGTTTTCGCAATCGTCAAAACAACGGATTATGTTATGGATATGCCGAATGTACCTGTTATTTTCTTCATATCGACGATAGTGTTCTATTTTGTGAAGAATATAGTTATTGTCATCTCCGGTATATCGGAACTGTTCTACACTAATCTGGATAACGTGTTCCAAATGCCGGCGGCCTACGGGATCATATTTGGATTGGGATTTGCGCTTACGATGATCAAGCGCAGATTCTGGATGCTCCTCGGTTTTGCAGTGAGCGGGGTTGCGGTTGTCTTCTGTATTTTTGGATATGATCTGGGAACTGACGGCGGCAAGTTCTTACTTGTGTATGGTGTCTTTATCGCGGCATATATCATCATCCTCTCGCTCTCCGAAGGGTATTACAACTCAAACAAAGAGTCATACGGAGAGAAATCCGCATACGCTATGTCGGATAGTACCAGGCTGATGAATATCATCCTGCTGCTTCTTACGGTCATTTTCGCCGTGGTAAACAAAACGCAGGGATGTTTCCTCGATTGGGAACACATCGACAGGTTCATCAGCATTGCATTCTGTCCGGCTATAATGTTCCCGCTGGCGATCGCGTTCTGTATCTATTATGCGGTAACTGATCACATAATCTCGACTAACATCTACAGGACTCAGGACCACAAGCGTGTTAAGGCTGATCGGTACTATACTGTGCTGGCAATGATGATGTACATCCTTTGCTGTGTTACTTACAAGTACTATTTCACGTTTAACTTCCTGATCCTCGCGGCATTCATAGCCGTGCTGTTCTTAAAGCTTCAGAATATCTTGTCATTCGTATACTACATAGATATTAATGCGGTGTTCTTTACTCTGCTCATTGCAGATATCATGATCGCGACAGGCCGTACCGGTACTGCGATCGTTATATGCCTGTGCGTATTCATCCTGAATAAATACTATTGGTTTACTTATGGCGGTATGACGATCCACAGCGGCAGTGACAAGGTATTATATGAGCCCAAGTCGATCGATGTGTATATCAAGATGCTCAGCAAAAAGTCATTCTGGATCCTGTGCATCGGTGAGATCACGGCTGTTACGATATCGATGCTGCTGCATGTTAAGACATCGACTATCGCTTACGGATCTTTCATCGGCAGCATTGGCGCACCTGACATACAGCTGATCCTCGTCATACTGATCTGTGCGGGTGTCAGTGTTTTTGCTGTCTTCCTGTTCTTCTACAGATCTTATGCTTACCGTCCCAAGTACACATATCTGGCGGTGGTCCTGGCACTTTTGTTTGTCGCATGCACGGCTGTTGTTAAGAAGGATGCGCCCACTCTGCGTGTTGATGCTGATGCGGATAAGCTGTATGTGACCTGCAACATCAATGAGTCAGACATGGATACAATCTCTGTATACAGGGGAAGCAGCCTGCCGTTCATGGCTTCTTACTACAGCCCTGTCACAAGGATATATGGGTGTCAGATATCCGGAGTGCGACTCCGAGCTGTGTGAGAGGATGGAGTTTATGGTACTGGACAAGAACGGTAAGTATACTTCATATGTTTGTTACTATCCTCTCGCGCTGAGCAGTTTCTTTGATGCGGAGTAAAGCATCATGGCTATAATTGAGAATCTGTCTTTAAGGTCAGGTGGCGGAATCATATCATCCGCATCACAGTGTAAGCAAAAGGATAACATTGTATCGTTGTTTATCGGTCTCGGTGGTACAGGTATAAATGCCATACGATCCATAAAGAAACAGGTTAACGAATGTATTATTCCAGATAATGCAGAAGAATATGATAATCCAAACAACAACGTATCTGTCCGTGAATACAGACGCATTAGGTTTCTCGCTATTGATACCGATTTGCGATCGTATCGTGATAGTCTTCTTGATGGATTTGATTGTATCGATCTGTCTCTCTCCGGTAATCCTGGTCCTGTCCACACTGACAATAGGCCTGACCTTAAGTGGATCAACGATACTGGTGGAACAATCTCACGGGCAGTTTCAACAGGTTACTATACAGGCGGAAACCGTCAGGCAGGTAGGTATTTGCTCTTCAATAAATTCGATGAACTCGAATCAA
>CADAOK010000098.1 GCA_902789515.1 Oscillospiraceae bacterium | reverse complement strand
TCCTGCAGTATGGTGCCGGTGCCGCCGTCACAGAAGAGCCATTCTTTGCCGAGTCTTTCCTTAAGTGTCATATCAGTTCCTTTCTCGCGAGTACTCACATGTGGAAGACATGTTGCAGTTCTCGCATCCCTGCCTGATGCAGGGCGTATTCACGGGAGACAGACCGATAATGGCAGTAACCGACTTGGTCGGAACCATCAGATAGGAATCGGTCAGGGTGATCCCGGTATTCTTCGTTATGTTAAGCAGTTCGAACCAGGTCTTCTGATTCTCGATGGCAAGGTCGCCGTAACCGGGCGAGAACCTCGGCCTCGGATAGAGCCCTTCTGCTCTTGCTTCTTCGCATATCTTATCGTTCAACTCATCGCAGTAAGCTTCGATCGCAGCCGCGCCTGCTGCCTGATAGCAGCTCATTAGTGTGTATGACTTGAGGTTCGCGCGCTTTACCAGCCTGTCGCACGCGGGGCCGATGGTCGCAGCGAAGAGTACGGCCTTGGTGCAGCCTGTGAGGTTCTTTGCAAGTGCCGCGCTCTCGAGCGTTCTGCCGTCGATGCGGACGGTATCGCCCTCGACCTCTATCGGGAAAGTCTTGTATACGTGGTGCGGGTCGGATTCCTTCTCCAGCGCAGATATGGCCTCGGCGATATAGGAATCAGCCTCGGGATGCTCGATGGGACCGTAGTAGCCCCAGTAGCGCTTGACTTCTCTTACGGGTATCTCGGCACCTAAGGGCATGTGATCACCCCAGGATGGAACCTAAGTTCTTCAGGATGTCCGCTGCCACATCGGGCTTGTTCATCGAGTAGACGTGGATGTGGTTGACGCCGTTCGCGATGAGGTCGACGATCTGCTCGCAGGCGTAGATGATGCCGGCCTGACGCATCGAATCGGGGTCGTCGCCGAACCGAATCTCTCGGGTACGTTCGTGCCGGAAAGGGCAACGGAACGTGAGAGCTGTTTCGCGGTCGTGATGGGCATGATGCCGGGGAGGACGGGGACGCCTATGCCCTTGTCCTTCACGCGGTACAGGAAGTTATAGAAGATGTTGTTGTCGAAAAACATCTGCGTGGTAAGGAAGTCGCAGCCGGCATCGACCTTGATCTTCAGGAAATCTATATCCTGCGACTTGTGCGCGCACTCGATGTGGCCTTCAGGGTAGCATGCACCGCCGATGCACAGCTCGGGAGCTTTCTCCTTGATGTATGCGATGAGGTCTGACGCGTGCTCGAAATCATGGCAGACGTTGCCGTCCTGCGGGATGTCGCCTCTTAATGCCATTATGTTGTCGATGTGGCTTTCGCGGATCCTTTCGATCATGTGGTCCACGTGTTCTTTGGTGGAAGCCACGCAGGTCAAGTGGGGAAGAACGGATACTCCGTGCTTAAGCTTAATGTCAGATGCGACTTCGCAGGTGAGCTTGCTCGTCGAACCTGCCGCGCCGTATGTGACCGACATGAATGAAGGCTTGAGCTCTGCGATGGCGCCTGCTGCAGCCTTAACGCTATCAAGGCCTGCTTCCTGCTTCGGAGGGAAGACCTCGAAGGAGATGGTCGGTTTGTCTGACTTAAGTATTTCGTTGATACGCATAGTTGTTCCCCGTTCTTAAGGTAGTGGTTCCTGGATTTTGTTCTTAATTATAACAAAGCCTTTGCCTAATGTTCATAGCTGTATTCTTCCTGCGCAAGAGACTGTTTTCCGGGAAGTAAAAACTTTATGATAAAAACAGAAGGCGGTCCGCAAGTTGCGGGCCGCTTTTCTTTATCTTCATAGTTTTTCTCCTAGGTTTACAATAAGTAATTAGTATGTCGCACAAATAGTGTCCGGGACAATTACGTGTATAATGACCTTGATATAACTTTGGAGGAAGCAAAAATGAAAAAGAAGCTTTTATCACTTATCCTCGGTTCAGCGCTTGCTCTTACAGTATTTGCCGGCTGCGCCAAGACCGAGACTACTGTAACAGAAGCACCCGTATCAGAATCAGATACAGAAGAGCTCATCATTGAGTCTGAAGATGAAGACGAAGACATCTTCGGTTCTTATGAAGAGACTGAGCCTCTCGATTATGAGAAGCCCACTGTAGACCGCGCAGGCGTTGCCATCGAGGTACCTGATCAGGTAGACAGGATCGTATCCCTTGCACCTTCAACAACACAGTTCCTTATCGAACTCGGTCTGTCTGACAAGATCGTCGGAATCGATTCCAACTCAGTCGACTACCTCGAAGACCTCGATCCCACGATCCCGAACTTCGATATGATGAACCCTGACAATGAGGCTATCGCTGCACTCGAGCCTGATATCGTATTCACATCCGGCATGAGCTATGTAGGCGGCGAATCTCCTTTCCAGTCACTTGTTGATGCGGGCATCTGCGTTGCTGACATCCCTACACCGGCAACACTTGACGATCTTAAGCTGGACCTTCAGTTCATCGGTCTCTGCGTCAACGAGCCTGAAGTTGCTGACGGTTATGTTGAGTCCATGGAACTCATGCTTGATGAGATCCAGGCTTTCGCAGCTGAAGTACCCGAGACAAAGACAGTACTGTTCATGATGTCCATTCCTTCCGCTGATTATCCGATGATCCATTCATTCGGCGACGGCACATACATGTCCGACATGCTCGACGAGGTTGGTGCTGTAAATGCTTGTGCAGGCCTCGAAGGATGGGTTGCTCTCACAGAAGAGGAAGCTATCGCAATGAACCCTGATGTAATCCTTACCAACTATGTCTGGGTTGAGGATCCTGTCGGTGACATCATGGCACTTGATGGATGGAGCAATGTAAATGCTATCAAGAACGGCGAGGTATACCTCGTAAACGACAACCTCTGCTCAAGACCTAACGAGCATGTTACTCAGGCTATCATCGAGTGGGGTTCCTATATCTATCCCGAGCAGTTCGCTGAACTCGCAGAGGCTATCCTGTAATCATTACTCCGGATGGAGAATAAGGCAGGAACAAAGACCATAAACAAGACCAAAGCAGGCAGACGGGCAGGCATGATCCTTTCCGTGATCGCCTGCTTTGTCATTCTTGTTGTCTGCATCAGGGCAGGCAGCGTATACATTTCGCTTAAAGACTTGGCATCCATTGTTGCAAGTCATGTGACGGGCAGGCCGCTTCCTGCGGAAGTCGCGCCCATGATGGATTCGATCTTCTGGACCATCAGGATGCCGAGAGCGGTTGTGGCTTTCCTTATCGGGGGCTGCCTTGCAGTGAGCGGGGCTGTAATGCAGGCGCTGCTGCAGAATCCGCTCGCATCGTCTTATACGATGGGCGTATCTTCAGGTGCGTGCCTGGGCGCTGCCATAGTGCTCGTGTCAGGCATATCCCTGCCGTTCATCCTTCCTGTGACGAGCTTTGCTTTCGGACTTGCGACTGTCGTCATAGTCCTGGCCTTTACGGCTGTTATAGACAGGATGTCATCCAATACGACCGTTATCCTCATAGGCATGGTGTTCTCGCTGTTTGTGACAGGCATAATGAATTTCCTTGCGACGCTGTTCAGCGACCACTACAAGAGGCTCTGGCTGTGGATGATGGGTTCGTTCTCGGCCAGGAACTGGACACATGTGGCTATCGTCCTGCCGGTCGCGTTAATTTGCACTCTTATCGTTGTTTTCTTTACCAGGGAACTCGACATCATGACCTTCGGCGAAGAACAGTCGAAAGCGATGGGCGTCGAGACAAAGAAGGTCAAGACGATCCTTATCATCGTCAGTTCCATTCTTACCGGAGTGTCCGTCTCGGTTGCAGGCGTTATCGGCTTTGTCGACCTGGTGGCACCTCATGTGGTGCGAAAACTTTTCGGACCGGAACACAGGACACTGATCCCGATGTCGTTCATATACGGCGGTGCCTTCATGGCGTTGTCGGACCTTATCGCGAGGACTGTCCTGTCGCCGCAGGAGATACCGATCGGTGCCGTGACCGCGTTGATCGGCGCGCCGTTCTTTGCGTATGTTTTCTTTGCGGGGAGGAAGAAGGGATGAGCCTGATCGATCTTAAGAACATCTCCGCGGGATACGCGAGAACTCCTGTCCTCAAGGATATAAGCCTTACCGTAAGCGAAGGTGAGGCTGTCATGATCGGCGGCCCGAACGGTGCCGGCAAGACGACAATGCTCCGCGTGATGGCGGCGCTGCTTCCTTTCGAAGGGGAGATGACACTAGAAGGGCAGGATGCATCCCATATGAAAAGAAGGGATATCGCGTCCCTGATAGCGCTCATGCCGCAGACGCAGGAGATGTATTTCTCGTATACGGTAAGCCAGGCAGTCATGCTTGGAAGATATGTGAGGATGAGAAGGGGACTGTACGGCCCGTCTGCTGAAGATAAAGAGATCGTTGACCGCGTGATGAACGACTGCGGGGTGTATGAGCTAAGAGACAGGCTCCTGTCGGAACTGTCGGGAGGCCAGCTGCAGAGGGCGCTGCTTGCCAGGACCTTCGCGCAGGAGACGCCGGTGGTGCTCCTGGACGAACCCGGCAACAACCTTGATATCAAGTTCCGTGCCGAACTGACGGAGTATCTCGAGGCCTGGATGGAGGGCACGACAGAATATAGGGGAAAGCAGATCAGGAATACCCTGGCAGGTGTGTTCCATGACCTCGGTGAGGCTGCGCGTTTATGCAGGCGCGGAGTCTTCGTAAAGGACGGCCGGATCGTGTCTGACGTGGATCTGAAGGACGCTTTTAATTCAAAAGTCCTAAATGAAGTATATGATTTTGACGTAATTTCATATAAAAGAACAGAGAGTGCCTTTTGGAATTCGTGATAACATTAGTCCAATATCACGAGGGGGTATTGCCTAATGTCAGGTAAGAAGCACAAGAAGCCGGCCAAGAAACCTGCTAAGAAATTGACTATCAGAGAGTTCCTTACAAAGAAGGACATAACTCTTTCACCCAAGACTTATTTTGTCGATGCCATGAGCGGAATGGCTCAGGGTCTGTTTGCATCACTTCTCATAGGAACGATCCTTTCGACACTTGCCAAGTATATCGGCATGATCGACGGTGCGTTCTTCGAGAGATCAGCACACTTCCTGGCTCAGGCAGGTTCACTTGCATCTGCAGCTACAGGTGCTGCGATCGGTGTAGGTATTGCCGCTGCCCTTAAGGCACCGATGCTAGTTATTGCGTGCTCCGCTGCGGTCGGAATGTTTGCCAACGCATATCCCGGACAACCTTATGCGGCAGGTCCTCTCGGAGTTTTCGTTGCGGTTATCTTTGCTGCAGAGTTCGGTAAGCTCGTATCCAAGGAGACCAAGGTTGATATCCTTGTTACCCCTATCGTATCTATCGGTGCAGGCGCGCTCGTCGCTTATCTTACATGCCCGGCTATTGCTGTCGCCATGAACTGGCTCGGACAGTTCATCAACTACGCTACAACACTTTATCCGCTTCCGATGGGTATCATCGTATCCGTCGTAGTCGGAATAATCCTTACGCTCCCGATCTCAAGTGCCGCTATCTGCGCTTCCATCGGTATCGCAGGTATCGCAGGCGGTGCGGCTCTTGCAGGCTGCTGCGCACAGATGGTCGGATTCGCAGTCGCTTCCTACAGAGAGAACAAGTGGGGCGGCATTGTCTCCCAGGGCCTCGGAACATCGATGCTCCAGATGCCCAATATCGTAAGACATCCCCAGATCTGGGTTCCCGCGACACTCGCTGCAGCAATCACCGGACCTCTTTCCACAATGGTGTTCAAGCTCGAGTGCAACGGAGTCGCTGCAGGTATGGGTACCTGCGGACTTGTAGGTCCGATCGGCTGCTTCTCCGCTATGACAGAGTCCGGTACGCTTGATGCAATGGCTTGGGTCGGAATGCTTATTGTATGCATTGTTGCTCCTGCTGTCCTGTCACTTGTATTCAGCGAGATCATGAGAAAGCTCGGCTGGATCAAGGAAGGGTACATGAAGCTCCCGTAAGAGTTTTAGAGTCATAGATTATTACTGCAGACGGTACAGCATGCTGTGCCGTTTGTTTTTACCGGTAATGACCGCTGTTGTATAATGATTTTGAAAATGATCAACAAATGAGGTAATGACTTACTATGCTTGCCGGATGTGCGAATAACGCTGACGGATCGGACGATGAGGCCGAATTCGAGAAGATAACCGAGGTCATTGACAGCATTCAAGAACTTAAGGCAAGTGATGAGTTCCTTGATGCGGATATCGATACCCAAACAGAACTTGTCATGCAGGAACTTGAGAAGCACGAGAAGGAGGGCCGTATCAAGGCCGATACCATTTTGTGTGACGAGGAAGAGCATGTCATCACTTTCGAGTACAGCGACGGCACACTCGGGTGCGATCTTGTCGGCGGATTTGAAGAAGGTTTGGATTATTACACTTTGAATCCAAGCAGTTTGATCCAATATGACGAGACATACCCGGCACAAGGGAACGGACAGACAGCCGATGCCAT
>CADAOK010000097.1 GCA_902789515.1 Oscillospiraceae bacterium | reverse complement strand
GCCAAAGTAATCAGGACAATGAAAGAACAGCGCGAAGTGCTCTCCAGGCTTTGCGAAGGATATACCAAGGGAAGGATCTTGTCAGAGCGCATGAGAGTCGCACTGATCGGTCTTCCCAACAGCGGCAAGAGTACACTTCTCAATACACTGACCGGCTTTGACCGCGCTATCGTAACGGAGGTTGCCGGCACCACGAGAGATACCATCGAGACCGCAGTCGATGTTGACGGTATCCCTGTAACGCTTATCGACACAGCAGGCTTGCGCAAGACCGAGGATTTCGTCGAGAACATCGGAATAGGCCGCGCGATGGATGCGGGAAGAGGAGCGGATCTGGTCTTCTACATGATAGCTCCCGACATCTCGCCCGAAGATGCGGTCGCAGGCGTTGAAGAACTCGCAGAGGATATCGGCGGCGAATACATTACCGGTGTGTTCTCAAAGAGCGATGAAGGCGAGAACCCGGGAGAAGAAGAGATAAGAGATGCCCTTGAAGCACTGGGCATTACGAGATTCATCTCCGTATCTGCGGAAGAGGAACTTAATATAGACAAGCTCGAAGACGTCATCAAAGAGTACTATGAGTCGCTCGGCGGAAGGCAGGAAGAAGGTCTTCTCATTACCAACAGCAGACATTACAACAGACTCAGCAAGGCGCTCGAAGAACTTGATACGGCGATCGGGGCAATGGACGGCGCAGAGGGAATTGAGATCTGCTCTGCTGTCTTAAGGTCATGCCTCGACGAGATAGGTGAGGTTACGGGCAAGACCGTATCGGCAACTCTTGCCGACACGATATTCTCCAGATTCTGCATAGGCAAATAATATGACCGTCGATGAAGCCATCTCCAAGGAACTGAGCTTTAACGCAGGTGAATACGATGTCTGCGTGGTAGGCGCAGGGCATGCCGGCTGCGAGGCGGCGCATGCATGTGCAAAACTCGGCCTCAGGACGGTCCTGTTCACGCTCTCTTTGGACAGCCTGGCAAACCTTCCCTGCAATCCGAGCATCGGCGGCACTTCCAAAGGCCAGCTTGTAAGAGAAGTAGATGCCCTGGGCGGCATAATGGGTAAGATCGCAGACAAATGTGCAGTGCAGATGAGGATGCTCAACCGCACCAAGGGTCCCGCGGTATTCTCTCCGAGAGCACAGATGGACAGATCCATGTATTCGATCGAGATGCGTTATGCCCTCGAGAATACGGAGGGTCTTACGATAAAGCAGGCACATGTGACGGATCTTCTGACGGATAAAGAAGGCAATGCAGCGGGAGTAATGACTTCCGGCAATGCGGTGTATACGGCAAAAGCCGTGGTCATCTGTTCCGGCACATACATGGAATCACGCACCATCAAAGGCGAAGTGATAACCGAGAGCGGCCCGGACGGACTTCCGAGATCTGAGGGACTGTCAGGAAGTCTTGCAAGGCTCGGCATTCCGATCTTGAGATTCAAGACCGGAACACCCGTAAGGGTCAATTCCGGAAGTGTCGACTTCACAAAGCTTACCAGGCAGGACGGAGAGGACGATGTTCCGCCTTTCTCATACGACAACGAGATGAACGGCATCAGGCCGAAGCCTTCGGAAGAACAGATGCCCTGCTGGTCCGTGTGGACTACGGAAGAGACAAAGGAGATAATCAGTTCCAACATGTCCAGGTCGCCTCTGTACAGCGGCGTCATAAAAGGAATAGGGCCGAGGTACTGCCCTTCGATAGAAGACAAGTTCATGAGGTTCAAGGACAAACCCAGACACCAGATCTTTGTTGAGCCCATGGGCGCTCATACAAACGAGATGTATCTGCAGGGATTCTCGACATCTCTTCCCGAAGAAGTCCAGGAGAAGATGGTGCATTCGCTGCCGGGCCTGGAGAATGCTGTTATCCAGAGAAGCGCATATGCAATCGAATACGACCTGGTCGATCCGCTCTCGCTCAGGGCATCGCTCGAATCCAGGAAAGTTCCCGGTCTTTTTACCGCAGGACAGATCAACGGATCTTCGGGTTACGAGGAAGCGGCGGGGCAGGGTATAGTCGCAGGCATTAATGCCGCGATGAAAGTGCTCGGAAAAGATCCTGTCATCATAGACAGATCACAGGGATATATCGGTGTGCTTATAGACGATCTCGTTACCAAGGGGACAAATGAACCCTACCGCATGATGACCTCGCGTGCGGAGTACAGGCTTTTCTTAAGGCAGGATAATGCCGATGTGAGACTTACGCCCGTCGGACATGAGATAGGCCTCATAGACGATGAGAGATACGGTAGGTTCCTGGCAAAGCAGGAAGCTATCAGGAAAGAGACGGAGCGGCTTAAGAGTGTCTATGTCGCACCGACGGAAGAACTTGGGGCAATGCTTGAAGCGCGCGGCCAGAACACGCCCAAGTCGGGAGTATCGCTCGCTGAACTCATTAAGCGTCCCGGCGTCTCGTATGCGGATATCGCGCCTTTCGACAAGGACAGGGAAGAACTACCCGAAGATGTCGTTTTCGGCGTGGAGACTGATATAAAGTATGAGGGATACCTTGCCCTGGAGAAAGAGAAGATCGCCAGGTTCAAGAACATGGAGAAGATCGCTCTTCCCGCAGATGTCGATTACTCCGGGATAAAAGGCTTAAGGCTCGAGGCCGCGCAGAAGCTCAATCAGATGAAGCCCGAGAACGTCGGAAGGGCGTCGAGGATATCGGGTGTCTCGCCCGCTGACTGTGAGGTCCTGATAGTATGGCTCGAACAGAGGAGAAGGAGATCAGGAGATGCAACAGAAACCGTTTAAGAGAAAGCCTCTTACAAAGGCAGACATCGAAAGACTCAGGAAGACACTTCCCAAGAAGGTCGAGATAAAAGCTGACGGCAGTACCGAAGTCACGGAGAAGGCTGAAGAAGAGAAGCCTGTAGAGATAGCTCCCATCCTGGAGTCATCGGCGCCGGAGATAAGCGTGCCGCTCTCTGCCGAAGAGATACATTCGTTCCAGATCTATGCATCTATGCTCCGCGAGAAGAACAAGGTTATGAACCTTACCGCAGTGGATGACGAGCAGGGAATAGCGATGAAGCATTTCATCGATTCTCTGACGCTGTGTTCCTATATCCGTGCTGAAGAGGAGAAGGCCGGAGGAAAGACGGTAAGGCTCGCAGATATCGGAACAGGCGCCGGCTTTCCCGGACTCCCGCTCAAGATATCCATGCCGGAACTCGACGTGACTCTTATGGACTCCCTCGCGAAAAGGCTTAATTTCCTTCAGGAGGTCATAGACAGGCTGGGCCTGGAGAAGATATCGCTGGTGCACACCAGAGCAGAGGACGGCGGCAGGGACAAGAGATACCGTGAGAGATTTGACATAGTAACCGCACGCGCCGTCGCAAGGCTTCCTGTGCTGGCCGAATACTGCCTGCCTTTCGTTAAGGTGGGCGGAGTATTCCTCGCCATGAAGGGACACGCGGAAGAGGAAGTACAGGACGCAGCAAAGGCCATAGCAACGCTCGGAGGCACGATCGAGAAGGTAGACACCTTCACACTGCCCGGAAGCGATATGGAAAGGACTATCGTGGTTGTCAGGAAAGTCCGTCCGACTCCGCCGAGGTTCCCGAGAAAAGCGGGAACACCTGCCAAAGAACCCCTTTAAATTGCTGTATTTTTTGTTGCTTTATATATTATAATATTTATGCGCGCGCACGCATTAAATTATGATATAATACTAAAGTTTATGTTATATATTGCTGCGGATTAATGCGCAGCCCGGAGGTTAGATATGGCTGAAAGTGATGATAAGAAGCTCGCCAGACAGGCTCAGGAAGCCTCAATGGATGAAGCTTTCAAGTCGGAACAGACAACGATCGTCCCGGTAGACCTGGACGGTGAGATGAGAAAATCATTCATCGACTATGCGATGAGCGTTATCTCCGACCGTGCTCTCCCGGATATCAGAGACGGCATGAAGCCGGTCCACAGAAGGATACTTTATTCCATGTTTACTCAGGGATTTACCCCTGATAAGCCGTACCGTAAGTGCGCCACCACGATCGGTGACGTTCTCGGACGTTTCCATCCGCACGGCGATGCGTCCGTTTACGATGCTCTCGTAAGACTTGCGCAGGATTTCTCCCTGAGACATCCGCTGGTCGACGGACACGGCAACTTCGGTTCGCTGGACGGCGACCCGCCGGCAGCTTACCGTTATACGGAGGCAAGACTTGATAAGATCGCGCTCGAGATGATGCGCGACATCAATAAGAATACGGTCGACTTCAGACCGAACTTCGACGAGCACGAGATGGAGCCTGTGGCTCTCCCTTCCAGATTCCCGAACTTCCTCGTAAACGGCGGTGTCGGAATTGCGGTAGGTATGGCCACGAACATCCCTCCCCACAATCTGGGAGAGGTAATCGACGGCTGCATCATGATGGTGGATAACCCGGACGTTACCGTTGACGAACTCATGTCCGTCATCAAGGGACCTGACTTCCCGACAGGCGGCATGATCCTCGGAACATCCGGCATCAGGGATGCGTACAGCACGGGCAAGGGCCGTATCGTCGTAAGAGCTCATGCTGAGATCGAAGATCACGCAGGCAGAACGAGGATCATCGTTCACGATATTCCCTATGCGGTCAACAAGGCAAGGCTTATCGAGAGGATGGCTGACCTCGTTAAGGAGAAGAAGGTTGAAGGCATCTCCGGACTCCGTGACGAATCTGACCGTAACGAACAGGTCAGAATAGTCATCGAGATCAAGAAGGATGCCAACCCTGATGTTGTCCTTAACCAGCTCTACAAGAACTGCTCGCTCCAGGAAGCGTGCTGTGCCAACATGCTCGCACTCGTTCCTGACGAACAGGGCAAGCTCGAGCCTAAGATGGTGGGACTTAAGGATGCGCTCCGTTACTACATCGGACATCAGGAAGACGTCGTAACGCGCCGCACCAGATATGACCTTGAGAAGGATGAGGCTAAGCGCCACATCGACGAAGGTCTCCTCATCGCTATTGATCACATCGACGAGATCATCTCGATAATCAGATCATCCAGGACTGAGCCTGAGGCAAAGGAGAGGATGTGCGAGAGATTCGGCCTTTCCGATAAGCAGGCTCAGCAGATCGTCGACATGAGACTCGGACGTCTCACAGGTCTCGAGAGAGAGAAGCTTGAGGCAGAGATCGAAGCGCTCACGAAGGAGATCGAGTATTTCCATCAGGTTCTTTCCGACAAGACTATTCTCGACGGCATCATCAAGGACGAACTTACCGCTATCAAGAACAAGTATGC
>CADAOK010000096.1 GCA_902789515.1 Oscillospiraceae bacterium | reverse complement strand
CCCATCGTTATGAGCACGAAAATGAGCAGCAGCAATGACAGCACGTTGCCCGCCTGGTTGTACGCGGAACTCTCGTTGAGGATGAAGTTCTGCACCGTGTTGCCGATGGTTGTTTTCGAGCCCTCGTTCAGGATGTCGGGGATCATGTAGAACGTCAGTGACGGCATGAATACCATCTGGATTCCCGAGATGACGCCCGGCAGCGACAGCGGAAGGATGACCTTTCCGAATGTGGTAGCACGGTTCGCACCGAGGTCAAGCGACGCTTCGAAGAGGCTTCCGTCGATCTTGATAAGCACTGAATATATAGGAAGTATCATGAACGGCAGGAAGTCGTTCGTCATTACGAGCTTGGTTATGATGTCCGCGAGGATCTCGTTCTTCAGGAACAATACCGGATCGGAAAGAATGCCCGTCTGCTGCAGGATCGTGTTCATCACTCCGGTCTCGCTGAAGAACGCACGCCATGCGTAAGTCCTGAGCATCGTGTTCATCCACATCGGCAGCACGAAAAGCATCAGCAGCTTTGATCCGCTCTTCCTTGCCGCCTTGGCGCGGGAAGAGAGGATGTATGCGATCGGGTATCCGAGGATCAGGCATCCTATAGTGGTCCATACGGCATAGTCGAGGCTTCTGACGAATATCGAGAAGTACTCCTGAAGAGTAACTTTCGCGCCATAGAAAGAAGTCGTGACCGTCTTGTTCTCAAACAGGATATCGAAGCCTGCCATCGTGAGCTCATACCCGCCGCCCGGAGCCTCCTTGAAGAAAGCGCGGAACACGATGAGTATCAGCGGAAGGATGGTAAAGAGAACGATCCACACGATGTAGGGATATGCGAACAGTTTGTAGTTCATCTTAAGTCCGAGCGCTCCGTACAGGCAGGCACACGCACCGATGAACATCACTATCGTAAGTATGTTTCCGGGAAGCGTCTGTGCAACATAGAGCCTCTCGGGCGTCATGTTGTTTGCTTCCAGCATCTCAGTCGTGATCATGCCGGAGAGCGTCAGTGTATGAACGACGATCCTACCGATAAACAGAGCCAGCACGACAAGGCATCCGACCTGCCTTCTTATCTTCTTGTCAGAGTAGAATGTATAGCTCAGGCTCAGCGTGAGAGCCGCAACGGAGATGACTATCGTAATGACGAACATCATGACCGTGAAGCTCTGAAAATTCAGGTCGACCGATCCGTTCCTTATCTTCGAGAAGAATCTCGGATTGATAAGGAATGTCAGGAGCGAATATGTGCGCTTGGGAACATACTGCACATAGAGCTTGAACATAGGAATGAAGATAGATGCGAACGAGAAGAGAGCCGCGATGATCATTATCACGGCGTGCGGCGGCATCATCTTAAATCTTGCCTTGAGTTCAGACATCTGCGCCTCCGTCTGTCTCTGCGGTTGTATCAGCAGAATCCTTCTCGGCATCGCCTTCCTGACCTGCAGGCTTCTTTATTCCATATGAACCCTTCTCCGGGCTCATCTCGGATTTCCTCATTATCTGGATATCGTCGGGGTCGACATAGAGGCCTACGCGCTGTCCGATCTTGACCGGGTCGACATTGTGCACCATCCAAACGATACCGTTGTCGGACTTTACCAGGATCTCATAGTGAACTCCCTTGAACACGATAGACTCGACCGTGCCGTTGATGCGGCCTTCAGCCTCATCGCTCACATAGAAATCCTCCGGCCTTATGACCATGTCGACATCGTTGTCCTCGCCTTCCGTAAACTCGGGGAAGAGCGGGTCAACACATGTGAATGTGATGCCGTCAGAGAAAGTGACTTCGAAGTCCTTCTTCATCGTTCCGGGAACGATGTTGGACTCGCCGATGAAATCAGCGACGTATGCGTTCTTGGGTTCGTTATAGACATCGATCGGGGTGCCGATCTGCTGGATGACGCCATCCTTCATGACGATGATCGTATCAGACATCGTAAGCGCCTCTTCCTGATCGTGTGTGACATATACGAATGTGATTCCGAGGTCTCTTTGCATCTGCTTGAGCTCGATCTGCATCTCCTTGCGCATCTTAAGGTCGAGCGCGCCGAGAGGCTCGTCGAGAAGAAGGATGCGCGGACGGTTAACGATTGCTCTCGCGATAGCGACTCTCTGCATCTGTCCGCCTGAGAGCTGGTCTATATATCTCTCGCCGTAATCTGCAAGTCCGACCTTGGCCAGAGCCGTGTTGACTCTCTGCTCGATCTCCTTCTTCGGGACCTTCTTGATCTTCAGACCGAATGCGACGTTGTCGAAAACATCGAGGTGCGGGAAGAGAGCATATCTCTGGAATACGGTGTTAATGTTTCTCTTGTGAGCAGGCACCTTCAGAAGGTCTTCACCCTCGAAGTTTACGATGCCGGAATCTGCGGTCTCAAAACCAGCGATTATCCTGAGCGTCGTGGACTTTCCGCATCCTGAGGGACCCAGGAGCGTAATGAATTCATTATTTCTAATATAGAAAGTAATATCCTTAAGTACCTGCGTGCCGTCGAAACTCTTGCACAGGTCCTTGATCTCTATGATATGTTCCTTACCGGTATCGTCCGGCAGTATCTGGTTGTATGCCATTTCGTGTTGCTCCCTGGGATAATTCTTGGTCAGATCAGAAACTCGGCGGCGACGATATCCATATCACCTTCGCCTCGCGCTTGCCGCGGTTCTCGAGGTGGTGCGGCTTGCCTGCCGTGAAATAAAAACTCTCTCCCTTGTGCGCGACATGCTCTTCGCTGCCGATAACAACTGTCACGATGCCTTCGGTAACATAGCCGAACTCCTCTCCTTCGTGCGGGTAGTCCGGATAAGTCGAACCGCCGGGAGCGATGGTAACCATGATGGGCTCCATCTCATTCTTCTGCGCATTCGGGATAAGCCAGCAGACTTCGTTCTTGAGTTCATCGTCAGTCTTGACGGAATAATCCGCCTTCCCGAAAACTACCCTCTCGCTTGCAGCCTCCTGGAAGAAATGCGCGAAATCAGTACCGAGAGCATTCAGTATATCTTCAAGTGTCGCTATCGAAGGGGACGCCATATCCCTCTCCAGCAGCGAGATGAAACCCTTGGACAGTTCACATCTGTCCCCGAGTTCCTCCTGTGTCAGATTTTTGCTGATACGGAGATTTTTGATCTTGAGTCCTATTTCCATCGGTTTTCTGTCCTTAAACTTTGAATTAAGAATTATTAAACTTAACAGCGAAGGAATTATACAGGATATTAAACTCGGTGTAAAGTATTTCTAAACACGATTTTTGCAGATAACATCGCGGATCGCAGCCAAACCCTAAAATTTCTTTGACCGATTTTTATCGTCTTTTGTCGGTAACTGTATTGAAATAATTTTTATGCCATATATAATATTTTTATCACGTATTTTTAATCATTTTCTAGCAATAAGGGAGTTAGGGAAATGTCAAATTTATTTGATGTACTGAAAAGTAAGGAAGACAACCTCGCACTGAGCGGAGTGGGCGCTTCTGCAGGCAACGTCGGTTCTACCGGCGGAACACGTAAGTCGCCCCAGCACATCGCTGCAGCTTCAGCAGGCGAAGCACCTGCAGGTGCACCTGCCAAGGAGCGTACTGAATCTCCGGCAGCAGCTGCCGCAAGAGAGCGTGCGGAAGCAGCCAAGGCTCAGATCGCAATGCGTAAAGCTGCAGAAGCTCAGAGAAGAGCAGCCGAAGAGAGAAAGGCCCTCGAGGAATCCGCAAGGAAGCACATGGCCGAGAGCAACAGCAAAGCACCTGCTTCTGCTGCTGCCGAAGCGGCAAAGAGTTTCGAGCTCAAGCCGCCGATAAAGAGACCGAAGTCCGCTTCCATCAATCATGCCCAGTATATTGCCGAGGAGCGTGAGAAAGCTGCAAAGATTGCCGATGAGGATCCGATCACAGCAGCTACGCGTAAGGCAAGAGCAAAGGTAAACACATTGCAGCTCGAAGAGCGTAAGGCCGCACAGCGTGCAGAGAATGCCGCAAAGAAGGCCGAAGATGCACTCAAGGCTGTTGAGACTGCAAAGGTATCCCTTGCAGAAGCCGAGAGGATCGAGCTCGAAGCTACGGCTGCCATCAAGGAAGTCGAAGCTGATACTATCGATGCCATCCGCAAGGCTGAGGAAGCAAGAACGGAAGCCATGAAGGCTTTGGAGATCGCACGTGCGGCAGACGAGAAAGCTGTCATCGCCGAGAAGATCGCTACAGAGAAGAAAGCCAACATGGATGCAAGGATCGCCACAAGAGACCAGAAGGCTAAGGCTATGCTCGACGCCCAGAAGACTCTTGATGCTGCCATCGTCGCCGCTTCAAAGGCCGACGAAGAAGCTGAGACGGCACTCGCTGATGCACAGACAGCAAAAGAGAATCTCCGTCTTGCGGAAGAAGAGGCTGCGATCGCCGACAAGAAGAAGGCCGAAGAGGAAGCAAGAGCTGCTGCCCGCAAGGCTGAAGAGGAAGCAAGGATCTCCGCAGAGAGAGCAAAGGAAGCTGCTGCACTGGCTCAGAAGAGAGCTGAAGAGGCACAGCAGGCTGCTCTTAAAGCTGCCGAAGAAGCAAGAGCTGCTTTCGAGAAGGCAGAGCAGGAAGCTAAGATCGCGCTCGAGAGAGCAGAGTTCATGGCTAAGCTCGAGACGGCAGGCATCGGAGCAATCAAGACCGAAGCCGCTGCTCCCGCAGCTGATGCACCTGCACCCGAGAAGGAAGCTGCCGCAGCACCGGTCGTTGAAAAACCTGCTCCCGCTCCTGCACCCGCAGCCGCAGCGCCTACGAGACCTGCCGGCAGACCGGGTTCCAGAAACTGATCTGTTAAAAATTTCTGATTACAGGAAGCTGTCTCATGTGAGGCAGCTTCTTTTTATATGATATATACAGACTGTTGTACGGCAGATGTCCGGGCATGACGCACAGGTGTCGAAACAACAAAAAATAAGGGCTCCGCAGAGATCTGCGAAGCCCTTTATTGTGGCTTTGGTTAACCTATCGATTACTCGATGATTGTAGCAACTGTGCCTGCGCCTACTGTGTGACCACCCTCACGGATAGCGAACTTGAGGCCCTGCTCCATAGCGATAGGAGTGATGAGGTCAGCTTCGATTGGACGGTAACCTGTGAAGAATGCCTTGTGACGGCCACCCTCTTCCTTAGTAAGAACGTAAACCTGGCCTGTGAACTTTGTGTGAGGTGTTGTTGTGCCGGGCTTAGCGATAACCTGGCCTCTCTCAACTTCCTTACGGTCGATACCACGGAGGAGGCAGCCGATGTTGTCGCCTGCTTCAGCCTGGTCCATAGACTTACGGAACATCTCTACGCCGGTAATTGTTGTAGCCTTAGGCTCATCCTGGAGACCAACGATCTCTGCAGGATCACCAACCTTAACTGTACCTCTCTCGAGACGGCCTGTAGCAACTGTACCACGGCCGGAGATTGTGAATACATCCTCGACAGGCATAAGGAAAGGCTTGTCTGTAGGACGCTCAGGTGTAGCGATGTAAGA
>CADAOK010000095.1 GCA_902789515.1 Oscillospiraceae bacterium | reverse complement strand
TCCTTCTCTTCCGGGTCGATATATGACTCGATGCCTGCCCCGTCAGCTAACACCTTGAGCTGCTGAGCTGCAGCGGGTCTGTGCACGTCAACGGAAACGACCATCGGCTTCTTGCCTGATGCCTTAAGAAGTCTCGCGAGCTTTACGGCGGTAGTTGTCTTACCTGCACCCTGAAGACCGTAAAGGATTACCGTGGTAAATCCGGAATCCGAAACAGCGATCTTCTCTTCGCCTTCTGCACCTCCGAGGAGCTCAGTGAGCGAATCTCTTACGATCTTTACGATCTGCTGTCCCGGTGTGAACGAGCCCTGGATGTCAGCATCCTGGCACTTTACCGTCATGTCCTTGATAAACTCTTTGACAACGCCGTACTCGACATCAGCCTCAAGAAGCGCCATCCTTATCTCGCGCATCATGTCCTTGATGTCAGCCTCGGTTACACGGGCTTTGCCGCGCATCCTCGAAGTAATATCAGCAAGTTTTGTCTGCAGGCTCTCGAACACCTTTTACATTTCCTCTATCAGTTCTTCTAATTCTCTGGCAGCAGATGCACTGTCACCGCTGTTGATCATCTCAAGAGCTTTCTTCGCTCTGGCCTGCTGCTTCTCGAAAAGCTTCAGCAGGCCTAATCTCTCCTCATACTCCTCGAGCTGCTTCTCGGCACGGTGTATCGTATCGTACACGCCCTGTCTCGAGATCCCGGTATCAGCTGCGATCTCTGCGAGAGACAAGTCATCGTTGTAATAACTCTCGCAGGCCTCACGCATCTTATCCGTAAGGAGATTCCCGTAGAAATCAAGTAAAATGCCTGTTCTGATCGATTTTTCCTTCATTAGGCACAGTACTCCTTTGATTAGACCTTGAGCATATTAACAGAAGCGCTGCAGGGTGTCAAGCATTTTTACTTGTCAACTGTCTTATTACTTTATCGTGTTAATGTGCTAACATATCTTTTATGAATAGGTCATTATCTAATAAAAAGTATAAAAGGCTCATACCTTGGGGGATCGCACTCCTCGCCTGCACTTTGGTCTTTGCAGCGATCGAACTGAGATACCCGTACTTCTTTCTCAGAGATGACAATGCTGATTCATATATCGCGGAATATGTCTACGGACTGAGATGCCTGTCACAGGGCAGGTTTCCCTTCTATTGTTTCAATGAGTTCGGCGGTCAGCGATTCTTTGCCACAGGCCAGACCGGTCTCCTTAACCCGCTTATCGCACTGGCCGCTCTGATTAGCCACATCCTCTGCGGCAAACCGGATATGATGATGGATATCCTGGCATACCTGTCTGTTCTTATCGGATGCACCGGTTCGTTCTTTCTCCTTAAGAAGCTGGGCTGCTCTGACCTTGCAGCCGTGATCGGATCGATCGCATGGAATTTCAACACATACAACATCTGGGTGGGTACCAGCTGGATGATCGTGGTCTATACCACATCCGTTTTCCCCTATTTTCTCATCACGAGCCTGATGCTCCTCGAGAAAACAAACGTGCGCAATCTTATACTTGCAGTTATCCCGCGACTGTATCTGCTGTATCTCGGACACCCGCAGTTCTTCATCTTTGCGGCGCTCTTTGACTTTATTTTCACGGCCGGTCTTTGTCTGACTGTCAACAGAAAGAAAAGAAGGTTAAAATCTCTTCTCAACCTAATCCGTGACTGCCTCTTCGTCTACACTTCCGGTGTTTTTCTGGCATTGCCTCTTCTTGTTCCCGAGTATCAATACACGCTTTTGACAGAATACGGATCAGCCAGGACATATGAGAATCTGGTGTCTGAGATGCAGGTCGAGATACCTCAGTTCTTCTGCCCGTTCCTCTATACAGACAGGAGCTTCAGTTATTTCTATCCGCCTTATATCGGATTTCTGCTGATAGCATTCCTGATAGCCGGACTGCTTCTGCTCATCGGCCACTTCCCGGGCAAAGATCATGCCGGGATCAGGCTTCTCAGAAAGCGGCTGATCGCCGCAATACCCTGTATCGCCGCCGGATACCTGATACTGTTCAGCCACGGCTTCCTTAAAGTGATCTCCGGTATTCCCATGCTGAACAGGTTCCAGTACTATCACCGGATATCCATTTTCTTTACTGCTTTCGAGATAATCGCAGCCTGCCTGTCCATGACTGTTATAGGAAAGCTGATCAAGAACAGGTTCAAGACTGGTCTGCGCCTGGATCGTCTCGTCCTTTATGCGGTAACAGCCGCCGAGGTCATATCTTTTGCTTTGCTGTATACATTAACCCCGCACCTTGGAAGAGGTCCTAGATACGACACTTCTGGATTGTATGATTATGATTTTGCGGAGCAGTTTACAGGCGGCAGATATGTTACCGCCGGATACATTGTGGCAGAGAACACAAGGAACCGCATGGATTACAACCTGTCCGAGAATCTCGATTACAATCTCGCGAAACTGTACGGCATCAATAACCTGAGCGGATATGCGGGTGTCCTCAACTACAGGGACGTCATAAGATACAACGAATGCTTTGCCCACATGTACGGCATCAAAGGAAGCTTCTACGAATACTATCCCGGGATGATCGAGCAGATGCGCACTCATTCGGTCTGCTGGTACATCGTGAATCCTGATAAGAGAACGGATTATGAGAGTCATTTCAAAAGTTACGGTATCGAACTGGTAAGTGAGACAGAGAATTCTCTCGTCTTTTACGACGCTAATGCCGAACCGTACGCATACGACATCAACGGAAATGAAGTAAGCCTCATACAGGATGTCAATTCGCTCACGCTTAATACGGGCAGCGGTTTTCCCGGCGGAAAGGTTACTCTTAATTATGCATATGATCCGAATTTCAGATGCTATATTGACGGAGAGCCTGCACTGATAACCAACGAGCCAATGAACTGGCAGTATCATGTGGAATGCACACCAGGAGAGCATGAGATTGTGATCAGATATGAGGATCAGACCTTCACTCTCTGCTGCATCGTTGCGGCAGAATACATCGTTATTGCGGGAACGGCCTTCATCATTCACAATAATATCCGTAACCGTATGACAAGATCTGCCGAAGCTTATTCAGAGGAATCCGTTAATGGATAAGAGCAGATTCAGAAAACTGATCACCGATCCGTCTTCTTTGGGTATCGCACTCCTCTGCTGCAGCATCATTTTCGCTGCCGTGGAAATAAGGTATCCGCATTTCTTTATGCGCGGCGATAATGCGGACTGGTATCTGTCAGAATACATATTCAGCAACCGCTGTATACTTGAAGGCAAATTCCCCCTGTATTGTTTTAATGAGTTTTGCGGCCAGCGGTATTTTGCTTCAGGACAGACGGGAGTGCTCAATCCCCTGATATCATTTGCTGCAGTAACCAGCATGCTTATCTGCGGCAAGCCGGACCTGATGATAGATATTCTTGCCTTTCTGTCGATCCTCATCGGATGCACCGGTTCATGGTTCCTGCTGAAGAAGCTCGGATGTACAGACTTGGCAGCCGTGATCGGTTCCATCGCATGGAATTTCAATTGCTATAACATCTGGCAGGGAACCGGCTGGATACTCGTGGTCTTCGCCACATCGGTCTTCCCCTATTTCCTGCTGACGAGCACTATGCTGATCGAGAAGACAAGTATTCGCAATCTGATCCTTGCAATCGTACCCAGAGTATACCTGCTCTATCTCGGTCATCCTCAGTTCTTTATCTTTGCGTCAGTATTCGACTGCATGTTTATCGTTGTTTTACTGCTACTGAAGAGCAGAAAGAGCAGATTTGGGGCTCTGTTGCGCCTGATACGGGATTATCTGATCATCTATGTATCCACTGCCATTCTGGCTCTTCCGCTGCTGATACCCGAATACCGGTACACCCAAATGTCTTTCGGCTACGGAAGTGAGAGAAGCGTTGACAGCCTGATCGAGACCATGGGGTTTGAGAGTCCTGCGTTCATCTTCCCCTTCCTATATACAGAAGATAACTACATCACTTTCTACCCGCCTTATGTAGGCATACTGTTGTCAGCATTCCTGATCGCAGGTATATTCCTGCCTTTACTGTTATTCAAAGGAAACATCAAACCGGAATACAAAGATCCGGTCAAGGTTGTCATTGCCGGCATACCCTGTCTTGCCCTGGGGTTCCTTATGCTCTTCAATATGGATTTCCTGAAGATAATCCTGCAGATTCCGATACTGAACAGATTCCAGTACTATCACAGGATCTCGATATATTATGCGGCATTTGAAGTCATTATCGCCTGTCTGTCATTAACTGTAACCGGCAATCTGCTTAAAGACAGATTTGCCAAAGCACATAATCCGGGCAGAAGGATCGGTTCGGTCATCAAGTGCTCGGTAATATGTGTCGAGATGCTGTCTTTTGCATTGTTATATACGGTTACTCCGCATATAGGCAGAGGTGTGCTTTTTGATACTTCCAAGCTGTATGATTACGGTTTTGCCGAGATCATTGCCGGAGGACGGTATGTTACTTTCGGTTATACGAGCAATTCACATTTGATCAACAAAGAAGTATACGATCTCTCCGAGAGCCTGGATTACAATTTGAACAAGCTCTATAAGATCAACAATGTAAGCGGATATGTATACGATGTTATCAGCAGCAATGTCATAGATGACAATGAGTGTTTTGACCATATGGTGTATTTCAGCGGAAGCGTTTTCGAGAGCTGGCCGGATATGATCGGACAGATGCGTGAGCAGTCTGTCTGCTGGTATATAGTAAACCCGGGATCAAGAACGGAGTTTGAGAGCTGTCTAGACGGATACGGTCTCGAATATGTATCTGAGACTGCGCATTCCGTTATCTACTATGACCCCTGCTCCCAGCCGTACGCCTACGATGCTGAAGAGAACAAGGTGGATCTTACCCAGGATATCAATTCTCTCGTAATGCATACGGCAGACAGCTTCAATGGCGGAAAGATCACACTCAATTACACTTATGATCCCAATTTCAGATGCTATATAGACGGCAAGCCAGCCGAGCTGACAAATGAACCCGGCAAATGGCAATTCTATACCGAATGCGGGCCGGGAGAACATGAGATCATAGTCCGGTACGAAGATCAGACCTTCAACGTCTGCTGCATTATTACCGGCGCATACATTATCCTGGCAGGCGCAGGCATCATCGTTTATACGAAGATCCGGAAGCGGAGCAAAACCCGTGAGGTCTGTTCTTAAGATTTCCAAACAAAAACCGGCAGGATATCCTGCCGGTCTAATTTTGACTGTTATGTCGATCAGGACTTCTCGAGAGCGAGAGTAACCGTTGTTCTGTCGCAGACTTCAGAAGGTCCGAAGTACTGGATAGCACCGGGGAATGTGAAGCTCTCTGTTTGCTTCGAAGAACTTGAAGGGCTTGCCGTCGAGCTCAACAAGAGCCTTACGGATAACCGGCTTGTCCTCACCGTTTCTTCTCTCCATGTTCATCATCTTGGTGATAGGCATACCGCCTGCAACCCACTCGTCAGCAGGCTTGCTGATGTTGGAAACCTTGGACAGATAACCTGTGAAACCGTACTGGATGAGCATGAATGCGTTGTAACCCAGTGAGTAGCAGTAGTCTGCATCGAAGTTGGACGGGAATGCGCAGCGGCCTTCATAACCGAAGAAGTGGTGCTGAGCGCCGAACTTGCCCTTGTATGTGCCTGCTTCCTTCCTCTTAGCCAGCTCGTTCTTGACCATCTCGGAGAAGAGCTTCTCGGACTCGATGAGGGATAC
>CADAOK010000094.1:2182-16466 GCA_902789515.1 Oscillospiraceae bacterium | reverse complement strand
TCCTCCGCGCTGCGCTTGTGCGCAAATCGCTCGCATGGCCATATCAGCCGCGGCAGTAGTAAGCGAGCGTAAGTATGTCGGTTGTATGCTATAATCAAGTATATTTTACGCGAGGAGGACGCTTCGTGGTTCCGATTCTATACTTGGTAATACCGTGCTATAACGAGGAAGAAGTCCTCCCTGAGACGAGCAAGCTTTTCCTGGCAAAGATCAAGACTCTGGCGGAAGCCGGAAAGATCTCTGATGACAGCCGCGTTCTTTTTGTCAACGACGGCAGCCGCGATAAGACCTGGGAGATCATTAACGGGCTTTGCGGAGAAGATGAACACTATTCAGGCATATCACTCTCACACAACCGCGGGCATCAGAATGCCCTTATTGCCGGACTGATGGAGGCATCCGAGCACTGTGATGCTGCGATCTCCCTTGACTGCGACGGCCAGGACGACATTGATGCCATCGACAAGATGGTTGAGGAATATACCGCCAACGGATGTGAGATCGTATACGGCGTGAGGTCTGACCGTAAGACCGACACTGCTTTCAAGCGCACGACCGCACAGAGCTACTACAAGCTCTTGAGGGGCCTCGGCGTGGATATCATCCCGGACCATGCGGACTACAGGCTCATGAGCAGCCGCGTGATCAAGGCTTTCGCGGGATACACGGAAGTGAACGTGTTCCTCAGGGGAATCGTGCCGCAGATGGGGTTCAAGCACTCGATAGTCTATTATTCCAGAGCCGAGAGGATCGCCGGCAAGACGCATTACCCGCTCGGAAAGATGATCGCGCTCGCGATCGACGGCATTACCTCGTTCTCGGTAAAGCCCTTGAGGCTGATCGCTGTGGTGGGCATCGTTTTCGCGGTGCTCGCGCTGATAGGAGTCATCTACAGCCTGATCGCCTTTGCGCTGGGCGACACCCTCCCCGGCTGGACATCGACCGCCTGCATAATGTTCTTTACCAGCGGCATCCAGATGCTCAGCCTCGGTGTCATCGGCGAGTACATAGGCAAGATATATCTTGAGACAAAGCGCAGACCGCGCTATATCGTTGAAGAAAGAATCAACATCACGGAGGAAGAATAATGGACACCCTGTATGTCGTAATGCCCGCATATAACGAAGAAGCAAACATCGAAGAGGTCGTATCATCCTGGTACCCCGTGCTCGAAGGCAAGTCGCCCGAGTCAAGGCTCGTCGTCGCGGACGCTGGCAGCAAGGACAGGACACATGCGATCCTCGAAGAGATGAAAGAGAAGATGCCGCAGATCGAGATCATCTCAGACACCGGCACATACCATGGCCCGAAGGTCATCGCACTTTATAACTATGCCATCGCGAACGGTGCGGATTATATCTTCCAGACCGACTCCGACGGACAGACCCTGCCCGAAGAATTCGATGCCTTCTGGGAGATGAGGACTGCGTATAAGGGTATTTTCGGACACAGGAAGGTAAGAGGCGACGGCAAGTCCAGGGCTTTCGTCGAGAAGGTCGTATGCTTCCTCTTAAAGCTCTACTTCCACGTCAAGGTTCCGGATGCGAACGCACCTTTCCGTCTCATGAACGCACAGACCGTTGCCAAATACATCGGCCGCCTCGACAAGGATTACAACCTGCCGAACATCATGATGACGACCTACTTCGCGTACTACAAAGAAGAGATGACATTCAAGGAAGTCACATTCAGACCGCGTCAGGGCGGAACGAATTCCATCAATATCCCGAAGATCGTTAAGATCGGCTGGAAGGCCCTCAAGGACTTCCATAACCTCAAGAAGGCGATGTAATGAACAAAGGCCTGAAGACAGTCATTACTGCGGCAGTTCTTACCGCCGTCAGCATCGGAGCGCTGTGGTTTACGCAGCGCCTTCTTATGCCGAAGTACCAGCGAGGCGTCATCGAGGGCTCCTTTACCGAGGAGTACTACAAGGAGACCGTACCGCACGAGGTCCTGATCTTCGGCGACTGCGATGCGTATGAGAATTTCTCGCCAATCAAGATGTACGAGGATTACGGCATCAAGATCGTCGTTGTCTCGATCCATTCGATGCAGTTCAACGAGCCGAGGTTCGAGTCCTACAACCGTATGACGCTGGACGGCATGCAGTGGTCGCCCGTCAAGGTCGATGCCATTAATGCTTCCATGATGGAGGGAGAGACCTTCCTGTCGTATGTCTTCCCGATCCTGAGATACCACGAGCGCTGGAGTGAACTGACTAAGACGGACTGGGAGCACATCTTCACGAAAAACATTACCTCCCACAACGGCTATTACATGCGCTGCGACGTGAATCCCTATGTGGGCTACCCGATCCAGCAGCCGCTCTTGGATCCTGATTTCGGCGACAATGCGATGTATTACCTTCAGAAGATAGCGGACCTGTGTGAGGAGAAGGGGATTACCCTGATCCTGGTGCGCGCCCCTCTGGAGTACGGGTGGTATCCTGAGTGGGACCAGAATATCCAGGAGTTTGCGGACGCGAACGGCGTAACTTACCTGAACTTCAACGATTACAAGGATGAGATGGGGCTTGACCTTACGACCGACACATACGATGCCGGCATCCACTTAAATATCTATGGCGCGGAGAAACTCTCGACGTTCTTCGGAGGGTATCTCACGGAGAACTTTGACCTTACGGACTACCGCAATGTTCCCGAAGTTGCCGCTGTTTATGCGGAGAAGATCGACTTCTACAACTACATGATGGAAGACCAGCTGTCTGAGATAGATCAGTATGGCAAATTGGTCAATTACGGGGCGGCCGCTATCGAGTAATGCGCCCGCTCGCTTAGGTCCTCCGCGCTTCGCTTGTGCGGAAAGCGCTCGCGGCCCCATTACTCTCAGGCAGGAGCGTTTTGTCATATTATTATAATTATTATGTTGCCAATTTGGCATTCTGTGATAGTATTCTTTAATGTGAGAAATTGGAGTTAATTAGGAGGCATTAAAATTATGAAAAATTCCAAGGTAATCGCTGCACTTCTCGCAGCAAGCATGGTATGCGCACTCGGCGCATGCTCCAACGAGGCAGCACCCGTTTCATCCGACGTTAATGTCATCTCTACAGAGGCTCAGGGCAATAATCCCCAGCAGGGTGCAGGCGTTGAGGTCACAGTTGACCCGAACGCTGCTTCAACAAACTTCGCATTCACATATGAGGGCGTTGATGTTGTTGTCGGCACAGACATGAATTCACTCGTTGATTCACTCGCTTCTGTTGCAGGCGAGCCCCAGTACTTCGAGGCTGCTTCCTGTGCAGGCGACGGAATGAGCAAGACCTACACATACAAGGGCGGTTCATTCTCCATCAGCACAAACCCTTCCGGAAACCAGGACATCATCTCAAGCGTAATGCTCAATGACGATACAGTCTCCACAGCAGAGGGCATCTGCATCGGATCCACCGCAGATGAGATCACAGCTGCTTACGGCGAGGCAACAAGCTCAACAGATACTACAATGACTTACGAGAAGGGTTCTTCCACGATCGTATTCGTACTTTCAGACGGAAAGGTATCAAACATCATCTACAACGCTCAGTTCTGATCCTGAGCTATAGGAGTACATGAGAAAGCCCAAGCTTGATCGCATACTAGGATTAATTGTCATGCCGGTTCTTACCGGCATGCTCTTTGGTGCGTATATGGCTTACAGCGTCTTTACGGACCTGATCGATACCATAGATTCCAGAGTGATCCAGTCTGTCGACATCGAATACGGCAGAACGGTCGAGCTTAAGAACTTCTTTACCGAGATCCCGCCGAACACGCAGTTCATTACAAACGTTTCCACCATCGATATGGGCAAGCTCGCAAGCTACGACATCTATATCGACTGCGGCGGACATGTGGTGCACTCCGTACTCAACGTCGTCGACAAGACACCGCCGGTAGGCAAGGCTGTTGCCCAGGAGGTGTACTGCGGCGATGTTCCGCCTGCGGAAGCCTGCGTGACGGACATTTTCGACATGGTGGGGTACACCGTTGAATATGCGAACGGCGAGCCGGCATTGGATGAGGGCGGCGAGTTCAACATTCCGGTCAAGCTGACCGACACCTACGGTAACGTGCGCATCCAGTATGTTCCCTTTACGGTCAAGGATGACCATACCGGTCCGGAGATATTAGGCCTCAAGGACCTTACCGTCGAACTGAACGGGTCGCTCCTTTACAAGGACGGCGTCGAGGTTATTGACGACTATGCCGAGAACCCGACGCTTACGATCGACAATACGGCGGTCGACCTCAATGTGGTCGGCAATTATCCCGTAACATACAAGGCAGTCGACGATGTCGGCAATGTGACCGAGGAGACCATCACGGTATCTGTCGTTCTCAACTACAGCGCCGGTCTCCTGGAAGATGAGAGCTATGAGGAAGTCGTCGAGAAAGCCTACGAGATGGCGGCGGATGTACTTGACGAGATAACCGATCTCGAGAACAAGACCGATGTCGAGATTGCCATGGATATCTTCTATTGGGTATATCACCACGTCGGCTTCTCACATGGTTCGTCCGACTACACGTCGTGGGCGCATGCCGCGGTCAAGTGTTTCGAGACGAGACGGTCCTCGTGCTACGGCAGGTGGGCGATCTGCAAAGCGATGCTCGATGTTGCCGGTATCGACAACATCTGCGTCGAGCGAGGCCCGAACCCCTGGCAGGTCCATTACTGGTGCCTGGTCTACCTGAATGGAGGATGGTACCACTGCGATCCGCAGGCGTACCTGACCGAGGAAGGCGGAAACTGGGGCAACTTCGTGTTCATGTGCACCGACGCCGAACTCAAGACAAAGGCCGGTAACCACGACTTCGAGGGCGACCTGTACCCCGAGCGTTCTACCGAGTCCGTACAGAAGTATTTCAATGTCTATACAGGAAAGATTTACAGTGATTTCCCGTACATCGATGAGGAGGACGGCTGATGAAGAAGCTTCCCGTACTTATCGGTGCCGGGTGTGCCTGCTGCCTCGCGATCGTGGCGGCGGGTCTTATATTATCTGAGCAGGCTGTTCGCGGAAATATCATATCCGAGGCCGTGCTCGAGACGGGCAATCCCGTTACGGTAGATCTCTTCTTCGTTAAGACTCCCGAAGACGCAGCGATCGTGACCGACATCTCCTCTCTGGACACTTCCGTTCCGGGGACATATCTTCTTACAGTCAGCTTCTCCGGCCGCGAGGAAGAGGTCAAGCTTACTGTGGCCGACACGACGGCGCCTACCGCTGAAGCTGTGCCGCAGAGCATATACCTGGGTACCGAGCTGCCTCCTGCGGAAGAGTTTGTCACGGACGTTTACGACCTGTCCGGGAATGTGAATGTGGATTTTGCAGAGGTCCCCGACAACTTCGCCGCAGGATTGGCTGAAGTCACCATCATGCTCTTTGATTCCTACGGCAACTCTTCCGAGGTCGTATCGACACTCGATGTCATCGACGACTGCACGGGCCCCGAGATACTGGGCGCGAAGAACCTGAGCGTTAAGGTCGGCGAGGAGATAGACCTTGAGGAGGGGATCACCGCGGTCGACGACTACGATACAGCTCCGGAGATCTATGTTGATGCCGATACCTGCAACTTCAGCATTGTAGGCGATTATACCATTGCCTATATTGCAGTCGACGAGGCCGGAAACACGACGCGCCAGGAAGTCACTCTGACCGTTCTCCCGCCTGAAGGCGAGGAGTTCAACGAATATGTCTACCAGATGGCTGACGATATCCTTGAGGGTATTAAGTGCAAGAAAAAGACCAAGACCGCGAAAGCGATCTTCGAATACGTTCACGACATGATGACCTACGATTCGTCCAACTTCGGCGCATCGACTCCCGAGGAGGCCGCTTTCATAGGCTTCACGACGCACACCGGCAACTGCTACATATATGCCAGCTGCTGCAAGATCCTTTTGGACCGCGCCGGCATCTCGAGCATGTTCATCACGAGATACCCGGTAACCTCGAGCGGCCACTACTGGCTCCTGGTAAAACTGAACGGCAAGTGGTGGCACTGCGACGCGACTCCCTTCATGGGCCACGAGGGCTACTACTTCATGCTCATCGACTCGCAGCTCGACCAGTACCACGAATTTGACCCCTCGAAATACCCCGCCCGCTCGACCACGCCTTCCTCCATGGCTGTAGGCGCTTGCGTCGGCCAGGCGAAAGATTATTCCGCGGTTCCCGTTGAACCTGAAGAAGAAACGGCGGTTGTCGGCGAGGAGATGATGACGCCCACTCCGACCCCTACTCCAATCCTGACACCTGCGGTTACTCCCGGTGACGAAGGCGGCGAAGAAGATGAGGACGAAGAAGGGGAGGATCCTGAAGTTCCGGAGCTGCCTCCCGTGCCGACTGTTGCTCCGGAAGAGACGGAACCCGCTCCGTCAGAGACTTCCGGCGATGCGCCCGAGAGCGACGGCGAGGGTGACGTGTAAGACCTTTTCGTGAGGCTGCCACTGCGAATATCGGCGAAAAAATGAGATTTCGGGCGGATTTGGCAGAATTCCTTTGAAAAAACGCTTGACATGCCCCCTGCGGGTGAGTATTATATGCAGGCTGACCTTAGTAGAAGGTCTATAAAAAGAAGATAGAATTTAAGGAGAACGCACATGAGTACATATGTTGCAACCAAGGATTCAATCGAGAGAAAATGGCTTCTTATCGACGCTGAGGGCATGACACTCGGCCGTCTCGCTACAGAGGTTGCTAAGCTCCTCCGCGGCAAGCACAAGCCCACTTTCACTCCTTTCCTTGATACAGGAGATTATGTAATCGTTATCAACGCATCCAAGATGGTGCTCACAGGTAACAAGCTTGATCAGAAGAAGTACCGTCATCACACCGGCTATCCGGGCGGACTCAAGGAAGTTGATTACCGCACATTGATGGCAAAGAACCCCGAGAAGGCTCTCGAGCTCGCAGTTAAGGGCATGCTTCCCAAGAACTCACTCGGTCGTCAGATGTTCAGAAAGCTTCACGTTTATGCAGGCGCTGACTATGAGCAGACTGCGCAGAAGCCCGAAGCTTACAAGTTTTAATCGGAGGTTCACATGGCTAAGAAAGCATCAGTTTATTACTATGGCACAGGCCGCCGTAAGAATGCGGTAGCATGTGTAAGACTTATCCCCGGTAAGGGTAAGATCACAATCAACGGTAAGGACATCGATGAGTATTTCGGTCTTGATACTCTTAAGCTCATCGTTCGCCAGCCGCTCGTTCTCACTGAGACTGAGGGCAAGTTCGACGTCGTAGTCAAGGCTATCGGCGGCGGCATCTCAGGTCAGGCAGGCGCTATTCGTCACGGAATCTCCAGAGCACTTGTTCAGGCTGACGAAGCTTCCTACAAGGCAATCCTGAAGTCCAACGGACTCCTCACCAGAGACGCAAGAATGAAGGAAAGAAAGAAGCCTGGTCTCAAGAAGGCACGTAAGGCTTCACAGTTCAGTAAGCGGTCTCAAGAAGGCACGTAAGGCTTCACAGTTCAGTAAGCGTTAATCAGGAATTGTTCCTGTTTTGGGCCGCTCCCGTGTGGGGCGGCCTTTTTTTGATGCCTGAGTGGCGGGATCTCCGCTGCCGGTCGCTGGAAAGTCGCTGAAAACGACGATCTCAGCGACTTTTCAGCGAAAGTAGCTAATTCGTCGCTGAAAATGACAATCTCAGCGAATTTCCAGCGACAAGGCATTGGCGGGTCCAGCCCTTGGGTATAATATGTATTGGTTATGTTTAAGTTCAAATCAACATCTGAAGAGCAGACTGAGAAGTTCGGCGAGTTACTCGCGCGCGGGCTGACGGATGCCAGCGTGATCGCGCTGGACGGAGACCTCGGCGCCGGCAAGACCTGCCTGGCCAGAGGCATCGCGCGCGGACTGGGAGTCACATCCTTTGTCTCGTCACCCACTTTCACGATCGTGAACGAGTATGAGGGCGGGCGTCTGAAGATGTTTCATTTCGATACATACAGGCTCAGCGATGAGGAGGACTTCATCAACGCCGGGCTGGATGAATACTTTGGCAGCGGCGTCTGCGTTATAGAGTGGAGCGAAGTCATCTCGGGCGTGCTGCCCGAGGATACGATCCATATGCGGATTACCGGAAGCGGGGAAGAGAGGATTTTCGAGGCGGACGATGAAGCGAAGGCGGCCGCGGAGGAAGCGGGGTGTGAGATCTTATGAGGATACTGGTCTGTGATACATCGAATTCGACCTGCTGTGCTGGTGTGTACGAGGACGGCAAAGCGCTTGCGTATAAGCTTTCTTTCGAGAAAAGGACACACTCGGAGACCTTCATGCCGCTGGTGCATGAGGTAATGGCGGAGGCGGGGATAACCCATGCGGACTTAGATGCGTATGCGGTCACGGTCGGTCCCGGATCTTTCACGGGTGTGAGGATCGGGCTGTCGGCAGTTAAGGCGATGGCACTGGCCGCAGGCAAAGGATGCATTCCCGTATCTTCCACGGAGGCTCTCGCGAGGAGTGTCGACAATGCGACGGTGGCGACCGGGGCCGAGACTTTGCTCGTGCCTGCGTTCGAGGCGAGGAATAACCGCGTCTTCGCACAGGCGATCGAGGATGACACCGCCAAGACGATAGTCAAAGAGGACGCCTACGACGCGGACGAACTGGTAAAGAAGATACTCGGCACACCTGAGTTGATCTACGGCACGAAAAGGCAGATCATCGTCGTCGGCGACGGCGCGGAGACAATGCGCGGAGCGTTCGAGAGGGCGAAGGCGCATGTGAATATCTACTATGCACCCGGGGCTGCGATCATGCCCAAGGGAATCGCGGAGGCGGCATTTGCCAAAGGCGAGGCAGCCATCATAAACGGCCGTGACATCAAGGCATCGTACTGCGCCGCATCCCGCGTCAAGACTCTTAAGGAACAGCAAAATGGCTGACGGGATAAGGCTCGCACGCGAAGAAGACATCCCCGGGATAATGGCGCTCGAGCAGGGGGCTATCGCGCACCCCTGGCCTGAGGAAGATATAAGAAGGCTCATAACTGACAGCGACAAGTTCGCGCTCGTGACGGAAGATGCAGGCGGCCTGACCGGCTATATCGGAGTCTCGGTCGTTGTGGGCGAGGCTTCTGTCGGAAACCTGGTCGTAAGGGAAGACATGAGGGGCAAAGGACTGGGCACAAAGCTGGTCGGCGATCTCATAGAAGAACTCAAAACACAGGGAGCGGAGGCCATATTCCTCGAGGTCGAGGATACCAACACACCCGCGGTCAGGGTCTACCGCAAGTGCGGATTTGAAGAATACAACTCCCGCAGGGATTATTACGGCCCCGGGCGCGGCGCGCTGCTCATGAAGCGGGCAATCTGACATATCGCGATTGTTAAATTAAACAAAGAATAATGGCAAATCAAGAGCATTTGAGTATATTTGTCGAAAATCCCCCGCACCCCCTTTTTTGTGTTGAATTTTGCCACCTTCAAAAATATACTTATGGCGAGTAATAACGGGGGTTAAGCCATGACTTGTGAGAATATAACGTTTGAATGCGAAGACAGCCTTCAGATGAAGGCAGTTGCAGTTCTCATTCAGAAGGCTTCTGCTTTCAGGAGTACGATCTACCTTATCAGAGACGGCAGAAGAGCAAACGCGAAGAGCCTTCTCGGAGTCATGTCATTAGGCATCCAGAACGGAACAGAGCTCGAGATCGAAGCAAACGGCGACGACGAGAAGGAAGCCATCGAGACCCTCAAGAATCACCTCAAAAATCCCACAGTATAACAATGGAGCGCAAGTTTGACGCGCGCCTTGATACGGTGCCACAAAGTCCCGGCGTCTATCTTATGAAAGATAGCAGCGGGGCTGTTATTTATGTAGGCAAGGCAAAGAAACTCAGGAACAGGCTGAAGAGCTATTTCGGCGGCGGGCCGATCGCGATCCCGAAGGTTGCGGCGATGGTCTCGCATGTTGCCGACTTCGAGTACACTGTCGTGGGCACCGAGCCTGAGGCGCTGCTGCTCGAGGCCAATCTCATCAAGCGCTACCAGCCGCACTACAATATCCTCTTAAGAGATGACAAGGGCTACCCGTACATCTGCGTGACCCTGAACGAGCAGTATCCGCGTGTGTTCAAGGCGTTCCGCCCGGATCCTGATGCTCGAAAAGCAGGTGCCGTCTATTTTGGTCCCTACATGGCGGGAGACTGCGCGCTCGTGCTGCAGTCCATCTCGGATATCTTTCCGCTCAAGAGGTGCCGGAAGGTGTTCCCGAGGGACATCGGCAAGGAGCGGCCCTGCCTGAACTACCATATCGGCAAGTGCATGGCGCCCTGCCTCGGCACGGTCAGTGAGGAGAGTTACCGCAATATGGTCGGACAGATCGTGATGTTCTTCCGCGGCAAGTATGACGGCATCGAGAAGGATATAAGATCCCAGATGGAAGAGGCGGCTGCGGCACTTGATTTCGAGCGCGCGGGGATGCTAAGGGACAGGCTCTATGCTCTCGAGAACATAAGGCAGAGCCAGCGCGTGTTCCTTGCGATCGAACGGGATGCCGATGCGATCGGACTCTACTCTGATGCGGGCGAGACATGCGTGAGAAAACTGGAACTTAGAGACGGAAGAGTCGTCGGATCTTCGACGTATTTCGTCAGCGGCGCAGACACGGACCAGCCGGAGATAATTGAGAACTTCCTTATGCAGTACTACGAGGACGCACCGGCGATACCGCCGGAGATCCTTGTGCCGTTCATGCCGGAAGATCAAGAACTTATCGAAGAGCATCTGGGCGCGAAGGCCGGCCGCAAGGTCCGCCTGCACGTGGCAGAGAGAGGCGAGCTGCATGATTTCGCGGTGCTCGCACAGAACAATGCGCGCGAGATGATGGTCCGCCGCATATTGAGAGGCGGCGCTGCGGGTGCGGATCCGTCGCTGGCCTTAAGATACCTGGAAAAACTCATGGGCGCCGAGGAGAACACGATCTCCCGCGCGGAGTCTTTCGATATAAGCAACCTCGGCAACGACGACATCTGTTCGGGAATGGTCGTGTTCAAGGACGGCAGGCCCGACAAGCAGTCGTACAGACTCTTCAAGATGAAGCGCGTGGAAGAACAGGACGATTTCGCGTCGATGAGAGAGACCTTGGAACGCAGGTTCTCGCACAGCGGTGAGGACGGATTCGCTTACCCTGACATCATCCTGGTTGACGGCGGCAAAGGCCAGCTCTCGGCCGTCGCATCGGTCGTAAGGAGCACTCCCGGGACTGAACATATCCTGCTCGCGGGCATGTACAAGAACGACCGCCACAAGACTGCGGGACTGGTATTGGAAGACGGCACCGAGATCCCGCTCGAAGGCAGGAACCTGACTGACGACGAGGTGTGTCTGCTGAGGTTCCTGACTACCGTGCAGAACGAGGTCCACAGATTCGCGATCTCGTATCAGCGAAAGCTCTCCGGCAAGCGCAACATCAGATACAGGCTCGAGAACATCGAAGGGATCGGTCCGGCCAAGAGAAAGCGCCTTCTCGCGCATTTTGGTACAATAAAGGCTGTGCAGGAAGCGGACGAGGAGAAGCTCAAAGAATGCAAGGGCATTACTGAGGCGGACGCCGCGAATATCTACAGATACTTTCACTAAGAGGAGGGCAGGATGGCAATCTACGCATTATCGGATCTGCATCTTTCCCTGTCAAACCCCGAGAAATCAATGGATGTCTTCGGCAGCGCCTGGGACGGTTATATCTCACGCATCGAGCAGGGCTGGCGCGCGATGGTGACACCGGAGGATACGGTTCTCGTTGCAGGCGACATCTCCTGGGCAACATATGTGGAGAAGGCGGAAGAGGATTTCTCGTTCCTCGCATCGCTTCCCGGCAGAAAGCTCATATCCCGCGGCAACCATGACTACTGGTGGACCACGATGAAGAAACTCGACGAGTTTTTCGCATCGCACGACTTCCCCGGAATCGAGATCGTCAGGACGAACGTCATCGAGGCAGAGGGCTGCCTCATTTCCGGTACGCGCGGCTGGACGCTCGAGGACGCGAACAAGTCCGGCGAAGACAGGAAGATCTACGACCGCGAGATCTCGAGGATCAAGCTCTGCATAGCGGAGCTCGAGAAGGCGGACCCCGATCACGGCGCGAAGAGGATCCTCATGCTGCACTATCCGCCGGTAATGAGAAATCAGGAAAAAACTGAGATCACTGAGCTCCTCGCGGGACACATAGACACCTGCATATACGGGCATCTTCACGGGCGCGGCAAAGGGCAGGTATATGAGGGCGCGGACGCAGGCGGAGTGGAGTATCTCTGCACATCCGCCGATTACCTCTGCGGGAACAGATAAATTAAATTTGATTGCACTATTTATTTTAAGTATATATAATACTTTATGGGCCTGAAACGGCGGTAAAAACCGCTTGGACAGGCTCTTTGTATCCAAGGAGAAAAAGATGCCATACAGCATGACCGGATTCGGCAGAGCCGAGAAGATATTCGCAACCCGTAAATACAGCGTTGAGCTCAAGTCAGTCAACAGCAGATACTGCGATCTCAACATCAGGATGCCCAGACTTTTCAACTTCGCAGATGCTGCAGTCAGGAAGCAGATCACCGATGCCTTAACGAGAGGCAAGGTCGATGTCTTTATCAACTATCAGGACACCGCGAGCGAGTCGGAGACGGTTACCGTCAACGAAGGTCTGGCAAAGGCATATTCGGATGCGGCAACAAACATCGCCAACATCACAGGCAGGACGGACGATCTCGGAGTCGCAAGGCTCGCGTCTTATCCTGACGTTCTCCAGGTAAGCCAGACTTCCGTAGATGAAGAGATGCTCGGCAGGGAACTGTCTGAGACGGTTGCCGAAGCGCTCGATGCCATGAAGGCAATGAGGAAGAGGGAAGGCGATGCTCTCGCCGAGAACATCCTCACGAAGATCGGCACACTCGCTGGAATTAGAGACGAGATCGAAGAAAGAAGCCCTGCCGTAATCGAAGGCTACAGGGCAAAGCTTTCCGCAAGAGTGGACGAATTGCTCACTTCCGAGCAGAAGGAATTCTACGATGAGAGCAGGCTCGCAGCGGAGGTGGCGCTCTTTGCCGACAAGTGTGCGGTGGATGAGGAGCTTACCAGGCTGAAGAGCCATTTCGCACAGGCGCACAAGATCCTCGGAGGCAACGGCGCGTGCGGCAAGCAGATGGATTTCCTGGTGCAGGAGATCAACCGCGAGGTCAACACCTGCGGGTCAAAGGCAAACGACATCGAGATCACCAACCGCGTGCTTCAGATGAAGAACACGGTCGAGGAGATCAGGGAACAGATCCAGAATCTGGTGTAAGCATATGGCAGAGTTCATTGATATCGGAGCAGGCAACATCGCAGCAAAGAGCCGCATCGTGTGCATGACAGGCGCGGATTCGGCTCCTGCGAGAAGGATGATACAGGAGTCTAAAGACAGAGGCGCGTGCGTGGACTGCTGTGCGGGCAAGAAGTGCAGAACGGTGCTCGTGACGGACACGGATCTCATCATAATGAGCGCACTCGAGATAGCAGAGCTTAGGGAGAGACTTGATGGCTGACAAGGGACTTATCGTATCGGTATCGGGACCTTCGGGCGTAGGCAAGGGCACAGTGCTTAAGCGCGTATCGGAGATGATAGAACAGAAGTGGCCGGGAAGAGCATCGTATTCGATCTCGGCGACGACGAGAAACCCGAGGCCGGGTGAGACAGACGGAGTCGAGTATCACTTCAGGACCAAAGAAGAGTTCGAGGAGATGATAAGGACCGGGGAGATAATCGAGTACGACCAATATGTCGGCAATTATTACGGAACTCCCGCGGCGCCCCTTGCGGAGAAGGTCAGTCAAGGCAAGATCGTGCTCTGCGACATCACGATAGAAGGAAGCCTCGCGATAGAGAAGAAGTTTGGCGTTGACAGCGTGATAATAATGCTCCTGCCGCCGTCATACGCAGAACTCGAAGCAAGGCTCAAGGGCAGGGGAACGGAAGACGATGCCAAGGTTTCCGCAAGACTTGCCAAGGCAAGAGAAGAGATAGCGAGAGCCGGCGAATTCGAATATGCGGTGCAGAACAACGAAGTCGAACAGGCAGCCGCAGACATAATGAAGATAATCGAGAGCGAGATGCTCAAGACTGCAAGACAGATACAGACAATAAAGAATTTGGAATAAAAGAAAGTAGAGGTAAAAAACATGTTAACAGATCCTTCAATCGAGAAGCTCAAGCAGAAGGGCGAGTCACCCTACGATGTAGCGGTGCTGGTCAGCAAGAGGGCAAGACAGCTCGTCAACGGCGC
>CADAOK010000094.1:0-2169 GCA_902789515.1 Oscillospiraceae bacterium | reverse complement strand
GAAGGCGACGTCGATCCTGTTGTCCCGATCACACGCGAGGAGCGTCTGAGAAGACAGAAGGAAGAAGAGGATAAGAGAAAGCAGCGCGAGGAAGAGCTCGCTGACGCACTGACAATGAGTGCAGCTGCTGAAGAGCAGCCCGCTGAGAGTGAGGATGACGGTCTCAACCAGCTCCTCGACAAAGTACTTGGTTCCGACGATGAATTCGAGGAAGAGGAAGAAGACGAAGAGGGTCCTTCCGATGCAGATCTCGAAGCAGTAGAGGAAGAAGAGAACTAAGGATCAGGCGGTAACACAAAATGGCAGTTGAGAAAACAATGGAAAAGATAGTGTCGCTTGCCAAGGTAAGAGGTTTTGTCTACCCGGGCTCCGACATATACGGCGGTCTTGCTAATGCATGGGATTACGGGCCGCTCGGCGTACAGCTTAAGAACAACGTAAAGGCAGCATGGTGGAAGAAGTTCGTCCAGGAGAGCCCCTATAATGTGGGTCTCGATGCTGCGATCATCATGAACCCCAAGACATGGGTGGCATCCGGTCACGTCGGAGGATTCTCGGATCCCCTTATCGACTGTAAGCAGTGTAAGGCAAGACAGAGAGCCGACAACCTTGTCGAAGACTGGAACAAGGAGAACGGCATTGAGGATGTACCTGTTGAAGGTATGAGCCCCGAAGAGATGGTCGCTTACATCAGAGAGAAGAACATTCCCTGCCCGGTCTGCGGCGGTCACAACTTCACGGACATCCGTAAGTTCAACCTCATGTTCAAGACATTCATCGGCGTTACCGAGGATTCCACGAACGAGGTTTATTTACGTCCTGAGACCGCTCAGGGTATCTTCGTAAACTTCGCAAACGTTCAGCGCTCTGCAAGGAAGAAGATCCCCTTCGGTATCTGCCAGATCGGCAAGTCCTTCCGTAACGAGATCACTCCCGGCAACTTCATCTTCAGAACACGTGAGTTCGAGCAGATGGAACTCGAATTCTTCTGCGAACCCGGCACTGATCTTGAGTGGTTCGACTACTGGAAGACATTCTGCCACGACTGGCTGATCGGTCTCGGCATCAAGGAAGAGGAGCTCCGCACGAGAGATCATGCCAAAGAAGAGCTCGCTTTCTACTCAAGAGCAACAACAGACTTCGAGTTTGCTTTCCCGTTCACAGACTGGGGCGAGCTCTGGGGCATCGCAGACCGTACGGACTACGACCTCAAGCAGCATATGGAGTACTCGAAACAGGATCTCACTTACTTCGATCCTGCAAAGAATGAGAAGTACATCCCTTACGTTATCGAACCGTCCCTCGGTGCTGACCGTGTGACACTCGCATTCCTGTGCTCTGCGTATGACGAGGAGACCTTGGAAGGCGGAGACGTAAGAACGGTTATGCACTTCCACCCGTTCCTCGCTCCCATCAAGATCGGCGTGCTCCCGCTGTCTGCAAAGCTGACGGATAAGGCGCAGCCTATTTTCGAGAAGCTGTCGAAGAAGTACATGTGCGAGCTTGATGACAGACAGTCCATCGGCAAGCGCTACAGAAGACAGGACGAGATCGGTACACCTTATTGTGTCGTATACGATTTCGATTCCGAGACGGACGGCTGCGTAACCATCAGGGAAAGAGACTCCATGAAGAATGTCGAGTACGAGCAGGGTAACATCAGATTCCCGATCGACAAGCTCGAAGAATTCTTTGAGGGCAAGTTCGATTTCTGATAAAATAGAACGGCAAGAATTTTAAGGCTTCAAGGCCATTAAGAGATAACACTGTAAATCAATAAATTGAAAGGCGGATAAAAGAATGACAAAGTACGTTTACCTGTTCACCGAAGGCAACGGAAACATGCGCGAACTCCTCGGAGGTAAGGGCGCAAACCTTGCTGAGATGACCAACATCGGTCTCCCTGTTCCCCAGGGCTTCACGATCAGCACAGAGGCTTGCACCAAGTATTACGAGGACGGACGCCAGATCAATGATGAGATCATGGCTCAGGTCATGGAATACATTACAAAGCTTGAAGAGATCACCGGCAAGAAGTTCGGCGACCTCGAGAACCCGCTCCTTGTTTCCGTAAGATCCGGCGCAAGAGCATCCATGCCGGGCATGATGGATACTATCCTCAACCTCGGTCTTAACGAGCAGGTAGTCGATGTCATCGCTGCAAAGTCC
>CADAOK010000093.1 GCA_902789515.1 Oscillospiraceae bacterium | reverse complement strand
CGTCGTAGTTCTTAAGATACTCGATCGGATTTGTTATGCTCTCGCTCATGTAAGATGCTCCTTCACGAGGCTGTCAGTCTCTGATTTTGAATCGTCCGTTATCTTCGCGATCGCAGCGCCCGCGTGTACCATTACATATTCGCCGGGTTCGAGATCGTCGAGAAGTTCTGCCGATACTTCGCGCTTAGCTCCGGACGCATCGATAACTGCGACACCGTCCTTAACGCTGATGACTTTTGCAGATAGACCTACACACATTTTCATATTCCTCCGTTCATTAATTTATTCATTCCGTAAACTGCCTGTCCCAGCGAGATGCCTCCGTCATTTGGAGGTATGAGGCTGTGGATCAGTACCTTGAATCCTTTTTCTTCGAGCATCTTTTTTGACAGATCCAAAAGAAGCGTGTTCTGATAGCATCCGCCGCTCAGAGCTGCCGTTCTGATATCACCCGCTTTAAGGATAACCGCTTCAGATATAGCCTTTGCAAGCAGGTAGTGGAATCTGTATGCAAGCTGATTAACATCTTCGCCCGCAAGTCTTGCTTCAACGAGGTTTTTTACTATCTTGTCTGTCGCGAGAACATCGCCTTCGATAAGCGCATAATCAGCTGTCATATCTTCCTGACCGTGCTCCATCGCTCTGTACATCAGAGACGTTGCCGCCTCTCCTTCGAACGAGCTCTCGAGTCTTATTCCGAGTATCGCTGAGACCGCGTCAAAGAGTCTTCCGGCAGAAGTAGATACAACGGAATTCACCTTGCCGTCGTGCATCGTCTTATACACCTTGAAGCTTCCCTTCCTGATAAGATCCAACTTACCGCAGATGCTCTCTGCTTCGTCCCCGTAGATGTCTATCAGCATCGATACTGCGATCCTCCAGCCTTCCCTGGAAGCGATGTCTCCGCCTGTCTGAAGGAACGGTTTAATCGAGAAAAGCCTGTCAAATCCGTTAAGATCGCAGCGCATTATCTCGCCGCCCCAGATGGTGCCGTCAGTGCCGTATCCTGTTCCGTCGAAAGACACCCCTATGCACTCGCCGAAGTAATCGTTCTCTGCCATGCATGAGAGTATGTGCGCGTAATGATGCTGCACTCTCACGAGAGGCAGACCGGATTCTTCTGCAGCCTCCGAAGAGTTGTATCTCGGGTGAAGATCGCACACAGCAAGAGACGGTTTTGTCTCGAGCAGGACCTGCATCCTTCCTACAGATTCCGTAAGCGCGGCCTTGCCCTTAAGATCAGTAAGGTCTCCTATGTAAGATGACGGATAGAACAGATTGTTCACACCGATGCAGAACGTGTTCTTAAGTTCGCCTCCGTATGCGACGACACTTCCTTCGAAATTGTTCGTCATCATGTACGGCAGAGGTGCATAGCCTCTCGAACGTCTGATCATGTACGGTTTTCCGTCGTAGAAATCCATGACGGAATCATCAGCTCTTATCCTTATCTTCCTGTTATGCGTAAGTATTGCATCGCAGAATCCTGCGATCTCCCTGCGTGCACCTTCATCATCTCTGCATATGGGAAGTCCTGCGACATTACCGCTCGTCATTACAAGACAATCCGTCATCGTAATCTCATCATCGTAATCGAATAACAGACTCTGTAAAGGCGCATAGGGAAGCATCACTCCCACGGTCGGATTGTCCGGTGCGATGTCTGCCGCGAGATCCGAATCCGCTTTCTTCTTAAGCAGCAGAATGGGCTTCTGATGGCCTTTGATTATCTCTTCCTGAAGGTCCGTCACAAAGCAGTTCCGCTTAACTGTATCAAGGTCTCTCATCATGACCGCAAACGGCTTCGCGGGACGGTGTTTGAGCTGCCTTAATCTCAAGACCGCGTCTTCATTTTTTGCATCACATGCGAGGTGGAATCCGCCGATTCCTTTCACTGCTACAACACCGCCTTCAGCAAGGATCTTTCTTGCATGAACGATCGCATCTCTGCCTCGTCTTTCTTCCGGGTCATCGAGTATGAAAACTTCCGGTCCGCAGTCATTGCAGCATACAGGCTGAGCATCGTATCTTCTGGTTGCTGGATCGTAGTATTCCGACGCGCACTTCTCACACATCGGGAACTCCTTCATCGAAGTCCTCTCGCGGTCGTAAGGAAGCGCGTCAAGTATGGTCAGCCTGGGTCCGCAACATGTGCAGTTTATAAACGGATGAAGGTATCTTCTGTTGTTCTTGTCGAATAGTTCTTCGAGGCACTCATCGCAGATCGCAATGTCGGGTGAGACGAAGATCTCGCCGGATGTTTTCGCGCTTTCGATTATCTCGAAATTCTCATACACGGGAGCATTATCAAACGGTCTTGCATCGACCTTCAAGATGGCTGCTCTCTTGGGCGGTTCCTCTTCGATGAGACGAATAAATTCATCTACTTTGTCATCTTCGCCCTGCGCGAATATCTCGACATACGGACCAAGATTGGACACGGTTCCGGTAATGCCGCAGCGCGTTGCGTGGCGTGCTACGACAGGACGCATTCCCACGCCCTGAACGATGCCGTAAACCTTGATCCTTAACGTCTTCATTACTTTCTCCCCGAGAGCGCAAAGAACGGTGCGTCGATCCATCTTCCTGTGAAGCCTTTTGCAAGCTTTTTTAGTGCGGAATCTGCGATGATGACATCGTATCTTCCCGACTCTGCCAAAGCGGTAAATTCGTCTTCTTCTGTTATCTTCACATCGCCTTCCCGCTTTATCTCATCGTGCAGTGTAAAGAAGGTCGCGATGTCGCAATCTACGCCGTTATCGCGAAGCGTCTTTCCGAACACTTCGTCGTGGCATACGAGCACCTTGCCTTCGATCTTTTCACTTGCGATCAGTTCTTCTGCAGATGTGCTTCTTATCTCATAATCTTTTCCCGTCAGTTTTGCCGCTTCGATACCTGATGCGGAAGCTGCCGTGATCTTTCTTCCCCTGATTCCTTCAATGTCTTCAAGAGTTACATCCGTGTACTTCTCTCCGCAGGTAAGAGGCGTCGCACCGAGGATCAGTTCTTTGCCTTCCGTTTCCCGGGCTTCGTCCTTGGCAAAAGTAGCAAAGAGTTCTTTATATGCTGTTGCTTCGCCTGAATCATAGAGTCTCATTCCGTCAGTCGGAAGAGTGAGCACCGGGATGTCCACCTTCTTCTCGAGCATTCTCTTGAGCGCCTTGTAATCTGTAGCGATCGTAGCAGGAACGGGGGTTCCCACGAGTGCGACGAATCTCGCGTCGATGCGCTGTGCAGCGGAAGCGATTTTCGAGACGAGCAGGGCGTCCCTTCCGAGGATCGCGTCCATGTCGCGCAGGCCTGCGGAGAACACCGCCGCCCTTTCGCCGTGCCATCTGGGCTCGTCGAAACCGCAGACGTTGCCGGTACATCCGCCCGCATCGATGATGACTATCATGCCGCCGAGGTTATACAGGACGGATACGGCACCGGACTGGTCAGGTGCAAAAGGTGTCAGTACTTTTCTTAAGCCCTTCATGACCTTACCTCCATCGCTGCATCTATCCTTCCCATGAGATCTTTTATTCCCTGGAAGCCGAACGGTTGGATATCTTCGTTCCATGCGACGTTAGGTATGCCGGGGCAGTAATATGCCGCGTCCTTGCCCAGGCTTATGTGTGCGTGTGACGAGGACACATCGTAATAGAGCATCGTCGGTTCCATGTTGCAGAAAATCTTTGTCTCAGGTGAGAGCTCGGCGATCCTGGCAACATATTTGAATTTCTCCGGAGCCAAAGTCGCGTAGATCTCGTCAACTTTGAATCCGTATCTCAGGAGCGACAAAGAGAGCTCGAACGGATCCGCATTGATGCACTCACCGATGTTGAAAGTGAGATCCGGATACTTTTCCTTGAGATCGAAGACCGCCTGTTCGGCATCGGCCTTGTCGTCTTCAAGATCGATCGTAATTCCCGCTGCCTGAGCGAGCGCCTGGTACTGCAAAGCGACCTGACGGACTCCGTAGACGCGTGTAAGTTCAATGTAAGGGATGCCGAGGGTCTTTGTCATATCGTCCGCAGCGGCCCTAACTTCGGGATTTGTAACAATGTTAAAGTTTGCCGACCCCATTTTGAGGAACTCATCGTATGTCTCGCAGGTTCCGATCTGGCGGATGTTCTTCACACCTGCCGCGAGGAGGTGTTTTTGCAGTTCACCCTCTGCCAGCGGGGCAAAATTGCCGAGGATATTGACCGATCTCGGGTCTTTTTCCATGGGTGCCAGCAACGAATAGAGAGTCTGTCTGACATGAACCATCGGGGGTCTTCTTCCCTCTCTGGTAAGTGCATACATGTAGCACGGACGGACCCTGATCCCGGTGTCGGCGATCTTTTCTTCGCATGCCGAGCACACTCGTTCCATGTCGGTGCCGAGCAGCGCATCGACGCAGGTGATGCAGATCATGACGACCCTGGGGGCTTTGCCCTGTCCATCCAGGAAGGACACCACTTCACTTACTGCATCCGGAATGCGGTTTAGATGCCTTCCGGTAACAAGGTCAGTCTCATCCATCATCAGGTAGAAAAACCTGTCCTCATACTGCGGCATCGAGCTTACGATGGAAGTGTTCCTTCCGCAGCAGCCCGGCGCGACGATCAGCATGACCGACTCCGGCACAGCCAGTCCCGCACGCTTTACCCCGAAACCTTCCGCTCCGGGAGAGTTATATGCAAGCGTCGCAGGAGAACTGTATACCAGTCCCTGTCCGCTGAGAAGTTCGGAAGGAATGTTGTCCCTGCCGAGCTCAGCTACCTGCTTTGCCGTATATGTGATCGCTTCTCTTCTCACTTCGATTCCCCGCTGAGCAATTTCTGCGCAAGCTTAATGAATTCCTTTGCAGCCTCCGACTCGGGCGCGCCTTCGACGCAGGTCTTGCCTATGTCTTCGCATCTTGTGATATCGTCACTTCTGGGGATCCTTGCGATGATATCGATGCCCTTCTCTTCAGCAAATGCTTCGACCTTCTCTTCTTCTCCGACGACATTCCTCTTGTTCAGGATGATGCCGCCCACATGCGCGTATCCCCTGTCCTCGAAATTCTTCACCGCCATGCATATGTTATTCGCAGCATACAGCGCCATCTTCTCACCGGAAGTTACGATAAGGACCTGCTCAGCGTATCCTTCCCTGATGGGAGCCGCGAAACCTCCGCAGACGACATCGCCCAGGACATCGTAGAGAACGATGTCCGGCTTGTATGTCTCGAATAATCCCAATTCATCGAGAAGATTGAATGTGGCGATGATGCCTCTTCCCGCACAGCCGAGACCAGGTGTGGGACCGCCTGTCTCGATGCAGAGGATATCGCCATAGCCTTTCTTGGAGATCTCTTCGACAGAGGTCGGTTCGCCGCCCTCCCTTAGGATCTCGATAACGGGCTTCAAGGGAACGCCGCCTAACAGATTGATCGTAGAATCAGCCTTTGGGTCGCATCCAATCTGGATGACCTTCTTGCCGAGGCTTGCAAACGCTGCCGACACCGCCTTTGCCGTATATCGCGATCTTAAGCATAAAAATACTCCTCTTAATGCGGACCTGCACTAACAAAGGAGCCAAATAAGTCTTTGCTTCAAAAACCGATTCGAACTATTCCCGCTCGGAAAAAACCTTGCCGTCAGAGTCCATATATTTTGTTACTATAATTCTACTTGCTCTAAGATAAGGTAGCAAGCCGTATTCATTAATAATTCTTAAAACAACATATGAATAGGCGGTCACCGAAAGATCACGCGCGAACTTTATGAATGAACAGAGGAAACATCAACCAAGTATCTGTGAGAATAACATTCATGGTTCGCTATCCAGCGAACTCCTAAGCAAACCGAAGTCTCATCTGAATAATCAGAGCAATATTCCTATTTTTCAAACACGAGCTCTAAATCGTAACCGAAAATGTCATCTTCATCTTCCACAACGAGAATGATCTTACCATCTTTTACTTCGCCATCGAAATCATCGCTGTCATCGCTGTCGAACTCGATAACATCACCCTTAACTGTGTACTTACCGGAATCTGTAATGCTGATCTCATCAGAATCGAATTCAGACATAATCATGTCGAACATGTCAGCCTTCATTGCATCATAATCATCATATCCGAGCATAGTAGCATACTCAGCCAGAAGCTCTTCATCATCTGTATCGAAACTGGCCTTGAGGATAGCATCCATATTGTTTGTGAAGTACTCTTCAGCGTTAGCCCGGAAAGAATCGCCATCGAGCTCGAGCTCATACTTACCCTTCTCAAGAGTAAGATTGAACTCAACGTTGAGCTCACCGTCGAGCTCTATGCCGCCGAGTGCATCGGCGAATACATCAGAGCAATCATATGTTGCTGTGTACTTGCCTTCTACAATCCCGAAATCGTAACTATAGAACTGCAAGAGTTCTTCATAGTCTTCGTCATCAAGATTTGTGAGGACCCACTCGTCTCCGTCCTTCTCAAATTCCATTTTTACACTGATCTCATTGGTTTCATCGCAGTCATCCAAAGCATCAAGAACTTCTTTGTTTTCAAAGTACGTGTTGCCTTCTATGGCTTCCTCATAATCAGTCATCGCGAACACGACAATTACTGATGCTTTATCATTATTTATAACCAAAGAATCCTCAGCAACAGTATATGTGATAGTTTCACGGATAGCATCGATAATCTCGTTATCCGAATCGAAGAGATTTTTATAATATGTTGCTACTTCACTGTCTTCTGCCTCAGTAGTCAGTTCCAGCAAATCTTCTGCATCCTGTTCTATAAGCGCTTTAGCAAATGTATCCGCAGCCTTTACAACATCTCTTCGGGGTTTAATGAAAAACCATGCAGCAAGAAACGCGAGTGCGGCAACGACAGCTATAACGAGAAATATTGCCGCTATGATAAGTCCCTTGTTCTTTTTTTCGCGCGGTTTAGGAGAGGGCATGGTAGTAGCGCGAGTAATCTCATGGCCGATATCAGCAGCCCCTACGACAGGACTCCCGCACTTGCAACAGAACCTGTCAGAATCGTTGTTTTCATGACCACATTTTCTACAAAACGGCATAATTCTCTCTCCTCTCAGTCATATGACTCTTTTGAACTAATCAGTATCCATATTTACTTGTTTCGTCTGACTTAAAGTTCATTCATCAGATACCGTATGTATCTACGTCGTCCTGAGTGATTGTAGCTGCGTCGAAACCAGCTTCCTCCATAACGATTATCTTCTGCTCAGGCTCGATGCCCTGCTCGAGGTTCTGGATGACCTCGTCGATGTAAGCTGCCTGGAAAGCTGCCTGGAAAGGATTGCACTGCTGATCGAAGTTCCAGTTGCCTGCGAGGACTTCCTCAAGTGCCCACTGGTTGCAGTCATAACCCATGATGATAACATCGCCGCCGATGCCGTGCGTTATGCCGGCATTATCAAGCGCTGCTACCGCACCCTTTGCCATATCATCGTTCTCTGCATAGATTACGTTGAAGTCTTCACCGGAATCGATGACTGCCTGAACGATCTGTTCTGCTGTCTCTGCGTTCCACTCAGCTGTCTGCTGTGTAACGAGTGTCCAGTTGTCGTTAGCTTCTACCATCTCTTCGAGAGCCTGTGAACGGCCGATCTGAGCGGCAGAACCCATAACGCCCTGAATGTGGATGATCTTGTACTCATCGAGGCCCTGCGCTTCGAGCCATGCAACAGAGTTCAGACCTTCCTGATACATGTCGGATACGATGAAAGCAACATAGAGGCTGTCATCAGCATCGATCGCACGGTCGAAGAGGATTACCTCGATGCCTGCAGCCTGAGCGTCTGTAAGAACAGAATCCCAGCCGGATGTACCAGCAGCAGAGATAATGAGATAGTCAACGTCGTCCTGGATGAACTGATATGCTGCGGCAATCTGTTCGTCGTTCTTAAGGCTGTAGAAGAAAGAAGCGTCATAGCCGTTCTCTGCTGTGAATGTAGCCTTCATGTCGTTGTCGTTAGCTGTACGATAGCCGGACTCGTTAGGATCGTTATTGATGATACCGACCTTGATGAGATTATCGTAATATACAAATTCGAGTTCATAACTATAAAAATCTAAAAGTTTATCAAAAACTTCATCGTTCATATTAGACAAGAACCAGGACCCGTCAATTTTCTCGAACTCGAATGTTATAGAAATATCCTTTGTATCTTCGCAATTATTGAGAAGCATCTTTGCTTCATCGATGTCAGAATAATCATCCTTAAGAGCCTCTTCATAATCAACCATGGAGAAGACAACATCAACCGATGCTTCGTCCTTATTAACTTCAACATCATAATACACATCAATCTGATAAGTGATGGTATCACTTACAGTCTTGATGAATTCGTTTTGAACATCAGAATATTGAGACTCGTCAAATAGAAGCTCAAATTCCGACGATATGTCTGTGTTATTTTCGCTAGTTAGCGCTGAAATCATATCGCAATCATGTTCTATGATTGCAGTGGCAAACATGCTGGCCGCCTCAATTATCGGAGCATTGTCATAATAAATAACCGGTTCATAAGAATAATAATTATATAACTCACAATAATCTTTATCTTTCAGATTGGATATGCTCCAAATATCACCTATCTTTTCAAACTCGAATGTAACCTTGAACTCCATGGTATCATCACATTCAGCAAGATCTGCGGTCAACTCATCAACATCATAGTATTCTTTATTTTTTAGTACTTTCTCGTAGTCGACCATTGTGAACACTACCTTGACAAAAGCCTTATCCTTGTCGACGGTAAGTGTACTCTCATCGATCTCAAATGTCATAGTTTCACTAACAGCTTTGATGAAAGCATTTTTATCGTCGGAGTATTTTGTCGTATCAAGCAGATTTACTAAATATTGTGATGCCTCGCTATCTTTTTTCTCGTCCGTAAGCTTGATAATCTTGCCGGCATCCTGTTTCACAAGTGCTTGTGCAAATGTATCCGCAGCCTTTACAACATCTCTTCGGGGTTTAATGAAAAACCATGTAGCAAGAAACGCGAGTACAGCAACGACAGCTATACCGAGACATATTACCGCTATGATAAGTCCCTTGTTCTTTTTTTCGTGCGGTTCAGGAGAGGGCATAGTAGTAGCGCGAGTAATCTCAGGGCCGATATCAGCAGCCTCTACGATAGGACTCCCGCACTTGAGACAGAACCTGTCAGCATCGTTGATCTCATTACCACAATTTCTACAAAACGGCATGTGATGTGCCTCCTATCGATAATCTGACAAACTATTTAACGATATATAGTAGTATATATCGCATATATAATTTTGATATTAACTGTTATTTAACTAATTATTACTTCGTATAATCGCAACTATAGTTACGAGAAATGCGAGGGGATAGGGAATGAAACACGAGAAAGCCTCTTTCGATGCGCTGAACAAAATATAGATCAAGAGGCAGAAAAGAGGCTGGACCGAATATACTCTCGCTAAGAACGCGAAACTGTCTCAAGAACAGACTGAACTCTTGGATATGTGGGAGAAGCTTACGCCTGAACAACGTGATTCGCTTCTTTCTCTGCTGCGCAGCTTCCAGTGACTTAACATGTATTAATATCTGCTTTCGCTAACGGGGAAACAAACTATATAATAAAGACGAGATTACCCTGGCGGAGCAATATTATGAAGCTTAATTACAAGAACACCTTCCTTACAGGACTCGCTTTTATGTCGATAATCGCTTTCTGGCAGTTATACGACAATGTCATACCGCTGCTTCTTACGCGTACGTTCCATTTGAGCGAAGACCTTACAGGCGTGATCATGGCGGCAGATAATGTACTGGCTTTATTCCTGTTGCCGATGTTCGGAAGGCTGTCTGACAGGACTCATACCAAGCTCGGAAAGAGGATGCCCTATATCCTGATCGGCACGGTCGTGACTGCCATTCTGCTTAATCTGCTCCCGATCATTGATAACGGCTTCTATGCAGGGAAACAGGGATTCCTCTATGGTCTTGTTCCTTTTGTCATCGTGCTCGGGCTGATGCTTTTCGCGATGTCCGTGTACAGATCCCCGGCCGTTGCGCTCATGCCTGATGTTACCCCGAAGCCGCTGAGATCCAGAGCAAATGCAATCATCAATCTCATGGGAGCTGCCGGCGGCATCATCTATCTCGCATTCACGGCTGTTACCTTCCCGAAGTCCAAGACTGAGGGACTCGAACATGTGGACTATTCACTGCTGTTCATCTTCATGTCTGTCTTCATGGTGGTGTGTATTGCCATCATGCTATTCACGGTCAATGAACCCAAGCTGTCCGCCATCAACGACAAGATAGAGAAAGAGCATCCAGAGTGGGATCTTACCGTCGAGAACAAGAACACCGGTAATGTCAGATTCCCGCCTGAAGTAAAGAGATCCATGATCTTCCTGCTCATCTCTATCGCACTTTGGTATATAGGATACAACGCAGTAACCACATGGTTTACGACATACATCAGCGTCATCATGGGCGAAGGCCTGGGCGGCGCTTCTACATGTTTCCTCATCGCGAATGTCGGTGCGATCGTCTCATATATTCCGATAGGAATGGCGGCTGCCAAGTTCGGAAGAAAGAAGATGATCTACTTTGGAACGCTCCTTCTGACAGCTTCTTTTGCCGCATGTTATTTCCTTACGACGACAGCGGCATCTGTTACCGTTCCGATGTATATCGTGTTCGCACTCGTCGGCGTGGCATGGGCTTCGATAAGCGTCAACTCGCTGCCGATGGCAGTCGAGATGTGCAGGGGTGCAGATGCCGGAAAGTACACCGGTCTTTACTATACCGCTTCCATGGCAGGCCAGGTCGTAACGCCGATCTTAGCCGGATTCCTGCTCAAGAATGTTTCGTATAAGATCCTGTTCGTGTATGCGACTGTGTTCTCGCTCGCGAGCTTCATCACCATGATCTTCGTTAAGCACGGCGACATTAAAGCTGAGAAGCTTAAGGGTCTGGAGAATTTCGAGGAAATGTAAGAATGACTAACGGGGGAAAAACAGCTTTATCTTCGCAATCTGATAACCGTCATTACGGGTTGGATGCACTGAAGTTCCTCTCTATGGTCTTTGTGGTCATGCTCCACACTATAGGCCGCGGAGGAATGTACGGCAACGGGGATCAGCTGACACGTTTCGTTGTTATGGCATTGTTCTTTATTGCCACTCCCGCAGTAAACCTCTTCTCGATCCTTACAGGCTATCTGTCGTATTCTGATAACAAGAAGGCTCTTAACCGCCCGAGGCTTATCTCACTGTGGCTTCAGGTCGTGTTCTATGGGTTGCTCATAACGGGTATCTGCCAGATCCTGATTCCGGATGCGGTTACCCCAAAAGACTATCTTGCTTCG
>CADAOK010000092.1 GCA_902789515.1 Oscillospiraceae bacterium | reverse complement strand
TTGAGACAGCACGGCAGACCCGAGTCGATGATAAAGGCAATGAGGTCTGGTTTTCGATGCTCTGTGAATATTTTAACAACAGTCCTCATGCAGTCAGAACTGGCCTTGAAGGCGAAGACGGATTAGTCAGGCACTGGATTCACAGACAGGATCTTGAGCTTAGGATATGTGAAGAACTGTTTTCGGACTGGTGTACGGTATTGCCCTCGAAAATATATGGGGAGAGGGATATTAGAAAGTTGTTTGGATAGTCCGGTTTATCATCAGGAGAATAGAATTATGAAGGCAGTATTGTCGGTGGCCTGAAGAACCGTACTGCGTTTGTTCCGTATAACATTTCGTTCAGTCATTTCTTTCAGTGTATATGTTGTATTTCTCGAGAGAAACCGTTATTAAGCCTGGCATAGTAACCAGGCTTAGTGCGTTATATTCGGGATTAATCATCCAAATATAACCGATCCCACAAGGCGTTTTCAAAAAGGGCACATCTCTCAAATACACGGCACATTTCATTTGCCGTCTCATTGTCGATGCCTGTTCCAAGTTCATCCAAAAGATCTATCCAGATCTGATTGGTGTCAATATAACTCTTACAGGAATAAGCTTCGAACCAGAATCTGTATTCAGACTCCGCTATCTCTTCGGAATGCTTGCTCATGCATTCCGCACTAATATACGCATACACCCAGGAACACTGAAGAAGGCTTGTAACACCTCCCAAAAGGCCGTACTGTTCCACGCATTTACGCATGAAATCAACATATTCGGAAATAACGGTGAATTCCACGCACTTCGCGATATTCTCATCGGTTATCCCGAGTCTTTTCATGCCAGCGAGATGAACGCGTTCAGTCTCATCGACAGTCCCGTCGATGAGACTTCTCAAAAAGTCCCTCGTCTTATCATCTTCAGCGATATCCAACATCTGTTTCAGTATCCCGATGTAATCCCGAAGATACAGATAATCCTGCAGCATATACTGTTTGAACAATCCGCTGTCCAGATTACCCTTTGCCATATCGATGACAAAGGGCTTGGATGCGGACAGGTCCCATAAATCTTTTGTTTTCGAGAAAAGAAGTTCAGACAGTTTCATGGGAGATCCTTATTTTTCTGCGATGATGGCAACATAACCGCCGCTCTTGTAACCTTCGATAACCTCTTCGGGTTCCTCATTAGTATAGAGCGGATTCTTAACAAGTGTCTGATAGAAATTGAACTTGCTGATCCCCAGATCCTTCAGGACATTGATCTTCTCCTCTGTCGTGTGCCATACGCCTGAGGATGCAAGAGCCAACGGATAGGGCAGCTCAGGCATAGCACCTGCAAGATACTCGTGATCGTATGTGTTGAGGCTCTTTCCGAGCAGGTACATGAAGCCGAAAGCGCTCTCCTTCGGAACATCGAGAAGAATGAGTCTTCCGCCTGCCTTCAGAGCCTTGAGGCACTTCCCGTAGACGGGAACAAGATCTTCAATGTAGCTCGAACTGCCGTTGAAATAGATAACATCGTATTCGTTATCGGGAAGATCAACATCTTCGATCAGGCCGAACTTGATGACATTTACTCCGCGCTTTACCGCAACGTTTCCCATGTCTTCCGAGGGCTCAATGCCTTCAACGTTCGAGCAGTCAATATAACTCTCGAAAAGACCGCTTCCGCAGCCTACGGACAGAAGTTTCTTTCCTGAAATATCCCCGAGGACCTTCTGGAAAAGTCTCAACTCACTGATGAAAAGGTTCTCGTTCTTCATGAACCATTCATCGTATTTTGCTGCATATCCGTCAAATTTCTGTTTTACTTCGCTCATATTATTTCTCCTGTTATTTCGTTGATTTTATTTACAGTATCGAGTAATTGTGGCACAGAGGGCCGCTGCCGTTACCCAGATCCAGCATTGCCGCAAGAGCTCCTGAAATGTAATCCTTGGCATTCCTGACCGCGTTGTCCAGGTCCTCACCCTTGGCAAGGTTTGCGGCGATCGCACTTGAAAGCGTGCAGCCTGTTCCGTGGGTATTCGGATTATCTATCCTCTTGCCCTTGAACCATACATAATCACCGTTACGGTAAAGCAGGTCATTGGCATCGTTTATCTGATGACCGCCCTTGCAAAGAACGCTGCATCCGAATCTTCCGTTGATCTCCCTTGCCGCATTGACCATGTCTTCCTCATTCCTGATCGACATGCCCGAAAGCACTTCCGCCTCGGGAATGTTAGGCGTGATGACATCAGCCAGAGGAAGAAGCTCCGACTTTAACGTCCCGATCGCATCATCACTGATAAGTTTTGCGCCGCTCGTTGCGACCATGACCGGATCGACTACGATGTTCTTTGCATTGTACTGTCTGATCTTTTCCGCAATGACCCTGATAAGATCACTTGAAGCGACCATTCCGGTCTTTACCGCATCGGGATAGATATCCGTGAATACCGCGTCAAGCTGCGAAGCCAGAAAATCCGGCGTGACCTCCATAATGCCTGTTACGCCGGTAGTATTTTGGGCAGTAAGAGCTGTAATGGCCGACATGGCATAAACGCCATTCATCGTCATTGTCTTGATGTCTGCCTGTATACCGGCGCCTCCGCAGGAATCGCTTCCCGCGATCGTTAATGCTGTTTTCATAGCATTTACCTTCTTTCGTAAATATGTTTTCGCATTACTTTTATATAGCGGCATAAGGTGGTGCCCCCGGTATACCGCTTTTAACAGATCTCTCTGTTAAAGACTATTTAATTGTTTCAAATACCGCGGGAAACTCATTAAGTTCAGTAACATAATATTTTCCCGTGTTCTTTACTCCCTCCCGGTCGGTCTCTCCTTTTACGTCGTATACCCCTACGGTTACAAAACCAGCCTCCTCAGCCGTCTTCAGCGCATATAATGAATCCTCGAAAACAAGAGTTTCGTCCGGCTTTGTTCCCATATATGCTGCAGCCTGATAGTAGATCTCCGGAGAATGTTTGCTAGCTCCCACCTCGGTATTTGTGAAGATCCTCTCCAGAAAGCAAAGCATGCCGTTTCTCTCGAGAGCTTTTTCCACATGAAGCCTCGGACTCGAAGTGGCTGCAGTCATCCTGATTCCCTTCTCCTTCATGAATTCCATGAGTTCCTTTGCACTGGGTTTCGGAAGCACTTCACCGAAATAGAAAGCCTCGATCATATCAGAGATGCCGGCAAGGACTTCCGTATCCGTCTTCTGAAGATGGTAGTGTTCATTAAGATATGCGGCACCCTGCTCCATGCTCATAGAGAAGAGTATCCTGTTCAGGCCCTCTTCGGGCTCAACGCCGATATTTATGAGATATCTCGCTCCGAGGTCATCCCAGATCCCCAGTGAATCGAGCAGTACTCCGTCTATGTCGAAAATGATGCCTTTTATCATTTGGACTCTACCATCTTTAACGTTGCTGCCTTTAAGTCTTCAGCAGCTTTCTTTATATCTTTCTGCGCATATATCGCACTGATAACGGCGATCCCGCAGATGCCGCTTCCCGCAAGCTCAGATACATTCTGCTGAGAGATTCCTCCGATAGCGATTACGGGGATCGAAACTGCTTCGCAGATAGCCTTAAGAGTCTCGTGCGGAACGTCTATGGCGTCATCCTTCGAACCGGTCGGGAAAACCGCTCCCACACCGAGATAGTCAGCGCCTCTCTTTTCCGCGAGTATCGCTTCCTCAACAGTTCCCGCGGATACTCCGATGATCTTGCCGGGTCCGAGCTTTGCACGGACATCGCCAGCCTCCATATCGCTCTGTCCCACATGGACTCCGTCGGCGTCCATTGCGGCAGCGATATCGACATTGTCATTGATGACGAAAGGCACATTGTATTCCCTGCAGAGCTTCTGAAGTTCTTTTGCCTCCTCCAGAAAAGTCTCCTCATCGAGTGTCTTCTCACGCAACTGAACAAAGGTAACGCCGCCGTCGAGGCTCTCCTTTACCACTTCATAAAGCGTTCTACCATTAAGCCAGTGACGGTCGGTTACCGCATAGAGCAAAAGATCTTTCTTATTGCACTTCATACTTTGCTTCCTTTTCAAGAGTGTCACTGTCCATGTTGTAGATCGCATCGATTATGCGGTTGCGGTATGTTGAGTTACCGTCACCGGGCTGCATGTTTGCCCATCCGATCTCGCCTGCAATACCCATTGCACAGACAGATGCTGCTGCCGCCTCCAATTCATTGCCGGGATTGGCAACGATGAATGCGGTCATCATGCCGGAAAGCTGGCAGCCCGTACCTGTGATCTTTCCCATTTCGGGACGGCCGTTTCTGATCACGTAGCATCTTTCGCTGTCACTTACAAGATCGATAGCGCCTGTGACTGCAACGATCGAGCCTGTACTCTTCGCGAAACTCTTTACAAATGACACAGCCTGATCAAGCGTCTCATCAGTAACAGCATCAGCCACATCCGCGTCAACGCCCTTTGTGGTCCCGCTGCCGAGTGCAAGAGTCTTGATCTCCGAGATGTTTCCTCTGATAACGGTAAAACGGATCTCCTCCATGAGCTTGACCGCCGTGTCCGTACGGAGCGCGGACGCTCCCGCCCCCACAGGATCGAGCAGGACCTTATGTCCCAGTTCATTCGCCTTTTTTCCTGCAAGGAACATTCCTTTGATGCTGCTCTGATTAAGAGTGCCGATATTGATATTGAGGCCTCCGCAGATGGAAGTGATATCTTCAACATCAAGGGGTTCATCCGACATGATCGGACTTCCTCCGCATGCAAGCAATATGTTTGCCACATCGTTGACTGTTACATAATTGGTAATGTTGTGTACCAAAGGTACTGACTTACGTACATTTTCAAAACAAGAACCTAACATTTTCTTTTCCTCCGGAATATAAAGATAAAAAAACAGATATATCTGGTTATGATATATCTGCTTAACTGCTGTTTTTGTTCAAAGTATTTCCCTCCGTTGGCATTATCCAAATCAGGTTTAAGGGTCCAGGATATGATCCTGTTCTCAGCCTGTCACACAAGCTCCCCGTTGTATGGTTAACATGCATTTCAATTAGCATGTATTTAAAGCACACACATTATAGGTCTACAACACCTTAATTTCAATATGCAACTGATCAGTTAGTCGTACACGTTACCGTATCATTATCCACTGCCCATCGCGTTTTGATCCAATGCGTTCTATTTTTCCCTTTTGCTGAAGATTGGAAAGGTTTCTTTCCGCAGTTCTCTTTGATACACCTATTAATGATGCCAGTGTTTCCGCGGTTAGGTTCGGATTATATTATCTGAACCCCACCCGGGAAAGATGTGATTTCCATCATGATGTCTGCTATTTCTTCAGGTTTTTTACGTGGCGATTCCTGACACCACAGTTCGGTTACATGCCAGAAACCGGCGGTTCTGTATGCGAAGTGATATTTATATTTTGGGTTGGCTTTGAGCGCTGCATTTTTATCTATGGAATCGTGTCCAAGCCGGGAAGACATCATCAAGACGAGCGATTCGAATTCACTAGCGAAGCGGTACATAATGCCTGACTTGTTAAGTATGGTGAGCATGTTTATGTTCTCATTCCAGAATGAGAAATATACGACACACCTATCCTTTTAATTTGAGCATCGATATCATGTTTGATCTTCGTTACCCGAAATAGCTTTCTCCTAAATCGATTTAGGAGAATAGCAAGCGTTCCACCCCATATTATCGTCATAGAATACACCTCCATCTCTAACATAAGGATATGAACTCGACGGAGATTATTCCAATGTGCGATTGTGCTATCGCAGCGAGAATATAATGGATTATATTCGGTATAATTCGATTCTATCCCAGATATGCTTGCTTTACCCTGCTCTCGTCCAAATGAAATGCAAGAAATATAGGCTTTTCACTAAGAATTAAGACAAGTTTAGAGACCTTCAGTCATTTCTTTCAGTGTATATGTTGTATTTCTCGAGAGAAACCGTTATTAAGCCTGGCATAGTAACCAGGCTTAGT